>VYBO01000132.1 GCA_009844405.1 Acidimicrobiaceae bacterium | reverse complement strand
GGAGCGGGTATGACCACCCTGCGACGCGATTGGCCGCCGATCAATCCGCGCTCGCGCTAAGGCGAGCAGTACGGCTCGGACGATGAGGCGCCGCAGCCTGCGCTCGGCAGCAGAGGGCCTACGAGCATCCGGCGAATACGAAAATGACGGGTGTGTATTGAAATAGCCATCCGGTGCAGCTAGGATGCGGGTAGCCGCCGGTTGGCTCCCGCAGCACAGCCGGATGCCTCGGAGCAGCTCTGGCGAGCGCCCCCAAGTGATCGATACTCGAACTCACCGGAGGGAGCACGCAATGGCCGTGACACAGGCGCAGAGAGCGGCGCTACACAACACGCTCACAGACACCATGGGCGAAGACGCAGCCGACACCCTCATGGACCAGCTCCCGCCGACGGGCTGGGACCAGATGGCCACCAAGGACGACCTCGCACGGGTCGAATCCAACCTCACCAACGCGCTCACCACGGGCCAGGCCGAATTGCGGGCCGTGATGGCTGAGGGTCTGGCGCAGGCCGCGGCCGAGCGGGCTGCCATCGTCAAGGGCGAGGCGGAATTGCGGGCCGTGATGGCTGAGGGTCTGGCGCAGGCCGCGAGCGAGCGGGCTGCCATCGTCAAGGGCCAGGCCCGCCAGCTCTATGTCATCGTGACCTCCACCGTGGCGGCCGTCGCTGCGGCCACCGTCTCGATCTGGGTGGCGCTGTTCACCTTCGCGGGCGCCTGACGCCCGGTTCGCCCCGGGCCGGGTGTCTCGGCGCGCCCCATACGACTGTCGCCTCGGCGCGCCGGCAGTCGGTCACGGGCTTTCTCCAAGCGTTGCAGACCGACATTGCAAGCTGTTGCAAAGCGACATCGCGAAGTGTTGCAGACCGACATTGCAAGCTGTTGCAAAGCGACATCGCAATGCTGTTGCCGGTAGGCTCGGGACGTGGAGAGCTACCTGGCGCGCCTAGCCGATCCGCTGATCGAGGAGCTGCTCGGAGCATTGCCCGCGCTCGCGCTGGTCGGACCGAGGGCGGCCGGCAAGACCACGACCGCCGCACGGCACGCCCGCACCGTGATCCGCCTCGACCGGCCCGCCGAGGCCGGGGTGGCCGCCGCCGACCCCGACGCCGCCATCTACGGGCGAGAGGAGCCCGTCCTCCTCGACGAATGGCAGGAGGTTCCCGAGATGCTCGGCGCCGTCAAGCGGGCATGCGACCGCGATTCCCGTCCGGGGCGGTTCATCCTCACGGGCTCGGTGCGGGCGCAGACCGATCACCGCACCTGGCCGGGCACCGGCAGGGTGACACGCGTCGAGATGTTCCCTCTCACCGTCGGCGAACTGACCGGGGCGACGGTCCCCGCGCTCGTCGATCGGGTCTGCGAGGGCGATCCGACGTTGGCGATCCCGGCGGAGCGGGCGACCCCGGGCAGCCTCGGAATCGCCTCGGCGGGCGAGGCCCCCGACCTTCGCGACTACGTGCGTCTGGCCGTGCGGGGCGGGTTCCCCCAGGCCGCGATGGGCGCCTCCGAGCGCGCCCGGCGACGCTGGCTCGAGACCTACATCACCGAGATCGTCGGCCGCGACGCGGCCCTCGCCGGCAACGGCGTGGACACCGGCCGGCTGCACCGCTACTTCCTGGCCTACGCGCACCAGTGCGCCCGCATCGTCGACGATGCGGGGCTGCACACCGCCGCGGGCATCGATCGCCGCACCGCGCTCGCGTACCTCGACCTGCTCGAGCGCATCTATGCGGTGACCGAGCTTCCGGCATGGTCGTCCAACCGCACGAAACGGCTTGTCAAGCGTCCCAAGCGGTTCCTCGTGGACTCGTCGATGCTCGCCGAGGCGACCGGCACCACCGAGGCGTCGGCGATGCGCGACGCCGACCTGCTCGGACGCCTGCTGGAGACGTTCGTCGTCGCTCAACTCCGAGCGCAGGCGACGGTCAGCGAACGCCGCTGCGCCCTGCACCACCTGCGCCAGCACAACGGCCGCCACGAGATCGACGTCATCGCCGAGCTCGACAGCGGCCACATCATCGGCATCGAGGTGAAGGCCACGGCCGCGCCGAGCATCCGGGACGCCCGGCACCTGGCGTGGCTGCGCGACGAAGAGGGCGACCGGTTCGTGGCGGGCCTCGTGCTTCACACCGGCCCCGGGGTCATCCCGCTCGGGGACCGCCTGAGCGCCGTGCCGATCAGCGCCCTCTGGCAGTGACTCAGGCGCCGGCGCCTACCCTTCGCGGCCGGTGATCACTGCCGGTGGGGGGTCATCGGTCGCCGCATCCCAGACCATCAGCGTCACGGCCATGCCCAGCAGCAGGGCGCCGACGACCAGGGCGATCCGCGCCCACCGCAGCGTGCGGGGCGGATCGGCGTCCACCGGTCAGAGGCCGAGCGGACCGGGCGAGAACCGCGAGGTGCTACGCGTCTCGCCAAGCGAGGCCGTGGCCCGAGCGGCCCGTGAGCGAAGCGAACAAGAGCGGGAGTCGCCACGCCTCACCGCGAGGCGGTGGCGAGCTATCCGCTCACGCACTCAGGACACCTCCACGACGGTGACCTTCTGCGGGCCGGCGGGAGAGTCGAACTCCACCGCGTCTCCCTCGGTCGCGCCCAGCAGTGCCTCGCCCATCGGCGATCCCGGTGACACCACGACGACATCGTGCTGCCGCTCCTCGATCACCCCGACCAGGAAGCGCTCGGGCTCGTCGTCGCCGTCGTAGAGGACGGTCACCACCGACCCCAGCATCACCCCGAAGCCGCCGCCGCTGCCGTTGCCGGCGTCGATGATCTCCGCGTTGGTCAGGATCCGTGTGAGATGGACGATGCGGCCCTCCAGCTTGGCCTGCTCCTCCTTGGCTGCGTGGTAGTCGCCGTTCTCGGAGAGGTCGCCCAGCTTGCGGGCGGCCTCGATCTTGTCTGCTATCTCGATACGGCCTCGGGTGCTGAGCTCCTGCAGCTCAGCGCTCAGCCGGTCGTGCGCGGCCTGCGAGAGGTGATGAGCATCGGGCATCGCATCAATCTACCGGCCAGGTATGCTGGCGCCCGTGGCGAACCGGCCCAGCATCGCGATTCCCTAGCGCGCGCCGTCGGTGGCGCGCGCCTTCAACCGTCCACCAAGGTGGGCGGTTTCGTAATTTGGCAGGCGCTTCAGCAGGACGGGGGCTAGCGACAGAACCATGGCACATCGAGTGGGAGTCATCGGAGGCGACGGCATCGGCCCCGAGGTCGTGGCCGAGGGCCTGAAGGTGGTCGCGGCCGCCGGCGTGGACCTCGACACCGAGCACTACGACCTCGGCGGCAGCCGCTACCTGCGGGACGGGACCGTGCTCGACGACGCCACCATCGCGGAGTGGCGCGGCCTCGACGCGCTCTACATGGGAGCGGTCGGGACCCCCGAGGTGCCCGCCGGCGTCATCGAGAGGGGCCTGCTGCTGAAGATGCGCTTCGAGCTGGACCTCTACATCAACCTGCGGCCCTTCACCGCGCCGGCCCACGACTTCGTAGTGATCCGCGAGAACACCGAGGGCACGTACGCGGGGGAGGGCGGCTTCCTGCGGAGGGGCACCCCTCACGAGATCGCCACCCAGGGGTCGGTGAACACCCGCCACGGCGTGGAGCGGGCCGTTCGCTACGCGTTCGACCTGGCCATGACCCGGCGCAGGCACGTGACGCTGGTGCACAAGACCAACGTGCTGACCTTCGCCGGCGACCTCTGGGAGCGCACCTTCAACGAGGTCGCGGCCCGGTACCCGGACGTCTCGACCGCCTACAACCATGTGGATGCGGCGTGCATCTACTTCGTGGAGGATCCTGGCCGCTACGACGTGATCGTCACCGACAACCTCTTCGGCGACATCCTCACCGACCTCGGCGGAGCGGTCTCGGGCGGCATCGGGCTGGCGCCCACCGCCAACCTGCATCCCGGGCAGGTGTCGATGTTCGAGCCGGTCCACGGCTCGGCCCCCGACATCGTGGGCACCGGCCGGGCCAACCCCGTCGCGGCGGTGCTGTCCGGCGCGATGATGTTGGACCACCTCGGCGAGACCGGGGCCGCGGAACGGATCCGCAAGGCCTGCGACCGGCCCGAGTCGCTCGCAGGCACCACCGGCGCGATCGGCGACGCCATCGTCGCCCGCCTCGCCGACCAGCCGGTCTGAGACCCAGGACACAACGCAGAGAAAGCGCCATTCAAGGAAGGCCACCCGCCCAATGCCGATCACACCCACCAAGCACATCTGGATGAACGGGGAGCTCGTTGGATGGCAGGACGCCAAGATCCATGTGCTGTCGCACTCGCTGCACTACGGGACGGGCGTGTTCGAGGGCATCCGTACCTACGCGACCGACAACGGCCCCGCCGTGTTCCGGCTGACCGACCACATCCAGCGGCTGTACAACTCGGCGAAGATCCTCAACATGGAGATGCCGTACTCGGTGCCCGAGATCGTGGAGGCCTGCAAGCTGGTGGTGCGCGACAGCGTGCTGCCCGAGTGCTACGTGCGCCCGATCGCCTACTACGGGTACGGCGAGATCGGCCTGTCCACCGCCGACTGCACCACGGAGATCGCCATCGCGGTGTGGCCCTGGGGCGCCTACCTGGGCGACGACGCCCTCACCAAGGGGGTGCGCCTGAAGATCTCGTCGTGGGCGCGCCACGATCACAACATCATGCCGCCCGCTTCCAAGACGACCGGCAATTACGCCAACTCGACGCTGGCCAAGATGGAGGCCCTCAGGGCCGGCTACGACGAGGCCATCATGCTCAACCCGGCCGGGCTGGTGTCGGAGTGCAGCGGCGAGAACATCTTCGCGGGCACCCCCGACGTGCTGGTGACCCCGCCGCTGTCGTCGGGAGCGCTGCCCGGCATCACCCAGGACTCGGTGATCTCCATCGCCCGCGACATCGGCATCGACGTGGTGATCGGCGATCTTGCCCGCAGCGACCTGTACACCGCCCAGGAGATATTCGTGTGCGGCACCGCCACCGAGGTCGGCGCGGTCAACTCGGTGGACGACCGGCCCCTGGTGTGCCCCGGCCCGCGCACGCTGGCCATCGCCGAGGCCTACGCGGACGTCGTGCGGGGCCGCAACGACCGCTACAAGACGTGGAACGAGTACGTCCATGAGTAGCGACGTCGCTGCTCGGCCCTCGGTGGAGATCTACGACACCACCCTGCGAGACGGCACGCAGCTGGAGGGCATCTCTCTCACCGTCGACGACAAGCTGCGCATCGCCGAGCAGCTCGACCATCTGGGCGTCGCGTTCATCGAGGGGGGCTGGCCCGGGGCCAACCCCAAGGACGACGAGTTCTTCGAGCGGGCCGGCACCGAGCTCGACCTCCAGGTCAGCGGGCTGGTCGCCTTCGGCTCCACCCGCCGGGCCCGCGGCAAGGTCGACTCCGACCAGGTGCTGGCCCACCTGGCCGGAGCGGGAACCTCGACGGTGTGCATCGTCGGCAAGTGCTGGGACTACCACGTCACCGAGGCCCTCCAGACCACGCTGGACGAGGGCGTGGCCATGGTGGCCGACTCCGTGGAGTTCCTGGCAGCGGCGGGCAAGCGGGTGCTCTTCGACGCCGAGCACTTCTTCGACGGCTACCGGAACAATCCCGAGTTCAGCCTGAGGGTGCTGGAGGCGGCCGCCATGGCCGGCGCCTCCACCGTGGTGCTGTGCGACACCAACGGCGGCACCCTGCCCGACGACATCTCCGAGGCGGTGTCGGCGGTGGTCGCCCACGTGGACTGCGAGGTCGGCATCCACCTCCACAACGACACCGGCTGCGGGGTGGCCAACGCGCTGGCCGCGGTGCAGGCCGGGGCGGTTCACGTGCAGGGCACCATCAACGGCTACGGCGAGCGGGTCGGCAACTGCGACCTGGTGCCGATCATCGCCAACCTGGAACTGAAGATGGGCATGCAGGCGCTGCCGGAGGGCCGCCTGCCCCGCCTCACTTCGGTGTCGCACCACGTGGCCGAACTGGTCAACCTCCCCTTGAACCCCCAGCAGCCCTACGTCGGGGCCGGCGCCTTCGCCCACAAGGCCGGACTGCACGCCAGCGCCCTGAGCCGGCGCCCCGACGCCTACGAGCACGTGCCGCCCGAGCTGGTGGGCAACGGCACCAGGGTGCTGGTGTCGGAGATGGCCGGCCGGTCCACGCTGGAGATGCGGGCCGCCGAGCTCGGCCTCGACATCGACGGCCGGGTGCTGGGCGACGTGATCGACACCCTCAAGCGCCTGGAGCACGCCGGGTACCACTTCGAGGCGGCCGACGCCTCGTTGGAGCTGCTGATGCGGGGAGCGGCCGGCTGGGAGCAGGACTTCTTCCGGCTGGAGTCTTTCCGGGTGTCACTGGACCACCGCTCCGGCACCGGCGCCCGGGCCTGGAACGACGTGTCGGTGGAGGTGGACACCGAGGCCACCGTCAAGCTGTGGGTCGGAGGCGAGCGCCGTGTAGCCGTAGGGGAGGGCAACGGTCCCGTCAACGCGCTGGACACCGCCGTTCGCACCGCGCTGGGCGACATCTACCCGGCGCTGGAGAACATCTCTCTCACCGACTTCAAGGTCAGGGTGCTCGACACGCAGAAGGGCACCGGCGCGGTGACCCGGGTGCTGGTCGACTCCACCGACCGCCGCAGGGTGTGGACCACCATCGGCGTGTCGGAGAACATCATCGAGGCGTCCTGGCAGGCGCTGGCCGACTCGGTGGTCTACGGCCTGCTCCACGCCGACGACTGAGGCCGCGCTGGCAGAGGACCTGCACTCCAGCTCCTGGCTGAGTTAGCTGGCAGCGACTTCCGCCGCCGTCACGACGATTCCACCGACTCGGGACTCGTCCACGTCGAACCAGAAGGCAATGGCAGAACGAGCCTCAGCTTCCACGTCCTCGAAGCGCCTGGTCTGAGCGAACACGGTGTCAAGTTCGTCGACGGTTATGCCCCACCAGCCGTCTCCCGGCGTTGCTTGGACGTGAAAGATTTCGTCGGGCCGGGCATCGGCGCTCGCCTCAGCGGCCGTGTTCGTCATGTCCGCCCCCTTGTTCGGGCTTCACTCGCCGCGCCACGTTCATGATCTTGGCAGCTGTTCCTTCCTGAAATCTCGTTGTGGCGGGGAATCTGGATCTTCTGCGAGCCGATCGCCCAGATCTCATGCCTGCCCTCGCGCACCTTGACGAAGGTAAAGCCCTTATCTCTTGCCATCTTACGAAGATTTTTGATCAATTTCAACTTATCCACGTCCGGAGCATACGCGTGGAAGGATAGCTTCCACTCAATTCCGCCGGGAGATGGGCTGCGAGCGACGTAGGACTACCCTGCATCAATGTGGGTGCTCCTGCGCATGTTCCCTCCACGGCCAAGGCGCCGTCGATCTATCGCTCGCCGCCACGCCGGGACGATCCCTGGATGGCGGACCGCCCTGGCGAGGTTGTCGGCATCGAGCCGTCGGCCGGCCCGGGCCTGGGCAACCAGGGCCCCGACCAGGGATACGCACTGAAGCTCGCGGCGCGCTTCGCCGGCCGGCTCGTGCTGGCCGACGGCGAGCGGGAGGACGATGCGCTGGCCGGGTGCGTGGCGGTGGCGCTGCGCCGCGCCTCGCTGTTCGGCCGGTCCCCGGTGATGCACGACCTGCGGCTGGCCCTCGAGTTGTTCGGTTTCCTAGATGAGGCCGACGCCGAACTGGTCGCCTGGCGCCGGGACCGCTTCGCCGGCGCGGCCGGCCATCACGGCTACCACGTCAAGCTGCGCCTCGCCGACCTGGTGCCGGCCGAGACGCTGCGCCTCACCCCGGCCGCAGCAGCCGAGGCCCGCACCGGCAATTGGCGCACCCCGCTGGGGCTCTAGACGACCCCGCCCGGCGCCAGGGAAGTCACCGGCGCCATCGTCAGGCCTTGACGACGAGCGTCTTCACCGCCTTGTCGTGCCAGCCCTGCCGGCGGTCGTCCCACAGCAGCGACGCGTGGACGAGCAGGCCGGGAATGATCAGCAGTATGTATCCGACGCCCGGAATGATCCAGCGCCCGGCTGCGGCGCCCCAGCCGGGGAAGGCTCCGTTGTCGGCCCTGACCACCTTGATGCTCGTCGCCATCGTGCCAGGGGTCTGCCCTTTCAGGGCCACGAAGCAGACCTCGTAGGCCGCGCCGGCCAGGATGGGGAGCAGGAGAGGATCGACGAGGCCGACGATGATGCCGATGACGAAGCCGATGACGATGTCGATGAGCCGGGCTCCGAGTCGTAGGCCCGGCGTGGCCAACTCCACCGTCTCGCCGGTCCCCAAGGCTGCGAGTCCCGCGGCGGGCGCGGCTCCGTAGCCCGAGGACTCCGGCCGCGGGGGAGGAGGCTGTGACGACCAGCCTGAGTCGTCGGGCGGGGGCGGCGGCAAGTCGGACACGGCAGCTCCTTGGTTTCCCTCGTCGGCGGTGCTGATCGCCGACTCCGACCATACCACGGCACCGGGGGCCGCTGTGAGTCGGCACACCCCGACGCAGAGGGGCTGACCTGTCCATAGGGGCGGCCGCGCGGCGTCGCGACGACTGCAACCCCGGGCCGGTCCTCTCCGCGGACCGCTGACCTGTCCATAGGGGCGGCCGCGCGGCGTCGGCGTGGTGGTGGTCGTAGCGGCCATGAGACTTCCTGCTGACCTTGTTATAATGGCAGCGTGGTAGCAATGAAAGAGTCTCGTGCTTGGGTGTATGCCCAAACCGGAGGCACGGTGTTCTCGTCGCATTCGGTGCCGGGCCCCCGCTCGACGGTGAACCCGATGCTTTCCAGGCTCGCCGCCGATCCGCGGCGCACGCTCGTGGAGCGGATCCACCGCGGCCTGTACTACAAGCGCAGGGGCCCGTACGAGCGGTTCTCGATGGACTGGGCCGCCAACCTCAGGTCGGTGTTCTGGATCGCCGGTCCCGGGGCCGGTCTCACGCTCTACTCGGCGCTGAACCGGCTCGGATGGGCCCGTCAGGTGCCGAACGCCACCTACATGGTGACCGCGGGGCGCGTGCCCGTCACGCCCGGGCTGCCGCACCTCAGGTGCGAGAAGATCGCCGGGGCCGGGCACCGCATGGAGTTGAACCCCGGCGAGTGCTCGGTGATCGAGGCGGTGCGCTGGTGGATCAGCTTCGGAGCGCCGTCTTGGGACGCCGTGCTGCAGGAGACGGCCACCGAACCGAAGTGCCAGTTCTGGCGGACGCTGGAGATGGCGGGGGTCACGATCCGGCCCGACGCCCTCCACTGGGCCGCCGACAAGGAGCGGCCCACTCACCTGGAGGAGCAGGCCTGGACCCTGGATCCGGTCAAGCCGGAACACACCCTCGAGGAGCGGCTCCACCACATGGCCAACGCCGCCGCGATCCACTACGCCGAAGTCGGCGTGGACCCATGAACGGCGAGGCGGGCACACCTCCGCCCCTCGCCGACGACCCCGACCAAATGGACCAAGCCGTCGAAAGGGCCGCCAGGGCGACTGGTTTGCGGGGCTTCCAGGTCGTCCACGACTACTGGCTCATCCGAGCCCTGCACGCCGCCGCGTCCGCCGCACCGGCCGACGGAGTGTTCCGGGCCGGGTTGAGCACCAAGGACATCAAGCGGGGACTGCAGGAGGAGGACGCGCCGCCGTCGAGCCGGTGGGCGTTCAGCGGCGGCACATCGCTGAGCGCGGGATGGGAGATATCGCCGAGATTCTCCGAGGATCTCGACATCAGCCTGTTCACCGTCGAGGGTGCTGCCCAGTCGGCTCTGCGCCGCGCCCGGAGGCGGCTCTGTCACGGCGCGGCGGACGCGGTCGGCGGCGAGATCAAGACCTTCGACGGCGCCCGGATAATGCAGTCCACCGTCACGCTCCCCTCCGGCCCGAGCTTCGCGATCGACTGCGCCGTGGAAGAACCAGGCGGCGAGCACCTGATCCTGCGGCACACCGTGAGGTCGATTATCGCCCGCCACAGCCCCGACCCCGACCGCCTCTGCGCGGACTTCCCCGAGGTGGGCGGCTTCACCGTGCCGATGGTCGATCCCGCCTACATCGCGGTCAACAAGCTCGACGCTATGCACCGCCGGGCCGCGACGGGCGACTTGAAGGGCCTCCGAGCGCGGTTCCGCGACATCTTCGACCTGTGCCACATCGCCCGAAGCGTCCACGCCGAACCCACCCGCGAGGCGGTTCCGGCTCTGTGGCGGCGCATGAACCTCGGCTACGGGCCGCGGGTCGAGCGCCCGGCCGGAGGCTACGGAACCAGCCCGGCGTTCGATGCGGGCACCCCCGCGGGGCGGGCGCTGGGCGACGCCTACCAGGCTGGCGTGGGCGGCCTGGCCAGCGGGCAGGCGCCGCCCTTCGAGGAAGCGCTAGCAGCCGCCCGCTCGCTCGACCTGGAATAGGGGCGTTTTGCAATGACCTTGGCCAGCGGTCTGCAGCAATCTCAGAAGTCTCGATGTGGCGACAGCGGGCCTCGGGGTGCAGGGATCTCGGGGAACGGGGCCCGGTAGTCTCGCCGTGTGAGTTCGCCCAGGGTCCGGTTCGCGCCCGCGCCCACGGGCTTCCTGCATGTGGGGAGCGCCCGCACCGCGCTGTTCAACTGGCTGTTCGCGCGGCGGCACGGCGGCGAGATGGTGCTGCGGGTGGAGGACACCGACGCCGCGCTGAAGACCCAGGAGTACGTGGACGCCATCATCGAGCCCCTGCGGTGGCTGGGCCTGGACTGGGACTCGGGACCCCACTTCCAGTCCGACCGGCGTGATCGGCACTCCGAGGCCGTCGAGCGGCTGGTGGACGGCGGGGCGGCCTACTACTGCGACCTGACCCGCTCCGAGATCGAGGAGCGTTGCGCGGCGGCCGGCTACCACGGCTGGTCCCGCGACCGCGACGTGGCCGACGGTCCCGGCGTGGTGGTGCGGTTCCGATGTCCCGACGAGGGCGCCACCGTCGTGAACGACCTCGTGCGGGGCGAGGTGAGCTTCCCCAACGAGTCGCTGGAGGACTTCGTGATCCGCCGCGGCGACGGGTCGCCCACCTTCCATCTGGCCAACGCGGTCGACGACCACGACATGGGCATCAGCCACGTGATCAGGGGCGAGGACCTTCTCAACACCACTCCCAGGGTGCTTCTGATCTGGCAGGCCCTCGGCTACGGCGCCCCGCCGGTGTACGCGCACCTGCCGCTGCTGGTCAACGCCAAGCGCCAGAAGCTCTCCAAGCGGCGCGACGACGTGTCCCTCGACAGCTACCGCCGGGCGGGCTACCTGCCCGAGGCCATGGTCAACTACCTGGCCCTGCTGGGCTGGGGGCCGCCCGACGAGGTGGAGATCCGCCCGCTGCACGAGATCGTCACACTGTTCGACCTCGACGCGGTCAAGCCGGCCGCGGCGTTCTTCGACCCCGCCCGTCTCGACCACATCAACTCCGAGTACATCAAGGCACTCACCCCCGAGCAGTTCGCGGAGCGGGCCGAGCCGTTCCTGACCGGCGCCGATGCGCCGTGGGCCCCCGAGCGGTATGACCGTGACATCGTGCGGTCGCTGGCCGGCGAGATCCAGCAACGGATCGCGCATCTCGACGAGGTCGCGGGGTGGATCGACTGGATCCTGCGGCCCGACGTGGTCTACGACGAGAAGGCTTGGCACAAGTCGATCGTCAAGGGCAGGGCGGCTGCGGAGGTGCTCGAAGCGGTGGAGGCCCGGCTCGCCGACGACGACTTCTCCTCGGCCGAGAGGCTCGAGGCCATCGTCATGGGGGTCGGCGACGAGCTCACCGAGAGCATCGGCGCCCGGGTGCGGTCCCAACCCCCGGTCCGCGTCGCCCTCACCGGCACCGGCGCCGGACTGCCCCTTTGGGAACCGATGCGCTTACTCGGCAAGGATGAGACTCTCCGGCGCCTGCAAGAAACCCGCGATCGCCTCGGGTAACCCGCAGCTGCTACGTGCTGGGTGCTGCGGTGGATACCGCACAGGCGTCGAACACCGGGAAGGCGGCTCGCTCCAGGCCGACTAGGTCGAACTCAATCTCTCCCTGTGACGGGCCCCGCGGGTTCACGGTGTAGCCCTCGAAGGTCTCGATGGTCAGTATTGGCCCCGAGTCGTCGTCCTCGTTGGCTCTCGCGGCGTCGCGCATCTGGGCCGCAAACGTGTGCGAGTCGGCCTCCTGCTCGACGATCTCGGGTATGAGAGGCGGCAGCAGCAGAACTTCAGCCTGCCCGGAGTGTCCCCACCACAGCGCCACATCGCTCGGATCCTGACGGGCGAACTGGTACCTGACCGGTGTCGGCTCGCCGTAAGTCTGCTGGGGCGGGCCGAAATGCCACAGCCACACCTCCAGGTATGGCTCCGCCGGCCTCTCCTCCCCGCGTTCCAGTTGCCAGCATGAGACCCAAAGGGTTGGGACTATGCCGCGCCAGTCGTGCAACACCGAGTGGCTGACGGCATCCAGATGGGCCGAGATGCTGTAGGCACCCTGCTCGTCGAAACGCTCCTCGACCACCCAGCGCCCCAGCGGCCCCGGATCGATGTTCTGGCAGTACTCGATCTCGGCTGCGATAGCGCTGTCGAACGCGAGCCTGTCCCAGAAGTAGACGCGGTCCGCGTCCTCGCGGTACTCGGGGCACACGCTGCGCGCCATCGTGGCCGGTGGCTCGGTCACGGCCCGGTGCCCGCTGCCGTCCCCCGAGGCGGCTGCTGGCTCGCCGCCGCGCAGCGCGCAAGCGGTCAAAGCAAGGAGTCCGGCCGTTGCAGCCAGGAGCAGCATGAGCCTGCTTGTCGGATCTCGAGTCGGCCGGGCGCCCGCCTCGTCCCGCAGACCGGTCACACTGAGGGTGACCTGAGACTCGATCACCAGACCCTTCCGCAGTTCTCGACGACATGTCGCAGGCGGTCGGCGGCCTGCGACTCCGCGCCGATGTCGAAGACCCAGATCAGGGGAGCGCTGCCATCGCGTTCGGGGAACAATCCCACCACCTGCAGTTGGGCGCCTTCGGTGCCGGCGAACTCGCTGAAGAATCCCAGCGCGCGCCTGACGAGGCGCTCGCCGGGTACGAACGCGACGAACCCGTCGACCAGCGAGAGCCTCTCCTCGCCGTCCTGCACGCCTATGAGGACGTCACTGGGGCCGCGGTCGCCGTCGAAGTCGAGCTTCCAGCCGCTCCAGGCGTACGGGTGCCACTCGGGTTGGTCCAGCACGGGACGCGACGGGATGAACGTGATGTCGAGTTCGCCATCGCCGTCGGCGTCCCCGTCCCAGCACGTCACGCTCAGACGGGCCGGCAGCTGGCGCCCGTACTTGAGTTCATAGTCCTCGCAGTCGTCAGCGCCCAAGCCGTCGCAGCTGGGCGGCCTGGGCCGCTGCCGGGCGTAGGCGAACGCGGTGATGGCTCGGCCTGCCTCCTGCTCAGGCACCAGATTCAGAGGCCCGGTCGTCAACTGCCACTGATGCGCGTCGGGCGGCTCGGCGGGCCACTGCCGTGCGCAGGCCGCGGTCGCCACAGCCGTCAGAGCCATCACAGCAGCCACGGCAAGTGCGGCGACGCGGCCCCGCGTCCGCCGCCTCCTGGCGATCCCCGTCGCGGCCTCACCGATCGTCACTCTCCGGAGGGCGTCTCCAATCGGCGAGCGTCTCATATCACTCCCCCCGTCGATGGTGTCGCCGCAGGGCTCTCCGCCGCCGCAGCCCACCCTCGAAGATCCTCGGCCCGCACCTGCTCGGAGTACTCGAGGCGCCAGGACATCAGCATCATGGTTCCGGCGTAAGCGTCGCCGGTCACCGGGTCGGGCCCTGCTCCGATGGCGTTCACCTGTGGTGCCGCAGGGCTGCTCAGGAGATCGCTCCAGGAGAACCGGTGCCGCACCTCCTCGGCGGCAAGCGGCGCGCCGACGGGTCCCAGCGCGAGGAAGTCAGCCGCGCTCCGGGCGATCCCGACTGGCCCGTGTACCGCAGAGAGCGCCTCGAGCAGAGCGAGGTAGCGCTCCATGCCGTCACCGCCGTCGTCGTCCTCGGCGAGCAGCCGGCGCCAACGGGCGCGGTGGGCATCCCTCACGGCCCAGCCGTCGGCGTCCACCGCATTCGCGTAGTCCTCTCGGGCGCCGAGCACCGCGCTGCCGTCGCGGTGGTCGCGCGACACCACCGCGCCGGAGATCGAGGCATCCGAGTCGGGGTCGGGACGGTCCTCGAGCACGCGCTTCGTGTAGCTGCTCCGCCAGGCCTCCAAGACATCGTGATGGACTGAGGTCAGCCAGCCTCGTCTCGTAACGTCGGCCCGGAGCTTCCTCTGCTCGTCGTCGACGCGCTCCTCGGATGCGTCGGCTGCTGCGACCAGCATCGACGGGGGAGGTGCCTCCTCGAAGCGGAGGCCCTCGGCGTCCAGGCGGTTGCGTCTCGACAGTTCGGGGTCGCCGAACGGGCGGTGCAGCATCTCGGTGATGATCCGGCGGTGGTCGGCGAACTGGTCCGAGAGGTTCTGAAGGCGCAGGAGTTCGGCGGCGTAGTGGACCGAGTTGGTGATGTGCTCGCGTCTCAGCCGCTCGCTCTCGCGCAGGTCGTGCACTGCGCCGCGCAGGTCCGTGATCCTTCGATGGAGGATCCATCCGCTGGTCGCGGCGAGGGCGATGATTGCCGCGAACCAGCCGATCGGCCAGATCGCCGGATCGTAGGCGGGCCGCGCCGGGAAGGGAGTGAGCGTCTCCCAGGTGACGGCCAGGTACGGCCACCGCTGGTCGATCGCCGCGGCAATGGCTGCCGCCAGCAGCAGGCCGCAGGCGGCCAGCGCCGCCATAGTCCACCTCCGGCGGCGCTTGGCCTGGGGGTACTCGTCGCCTTCTCGCCGCAGTGCGGCGTTGCGCTCGAAGTTCCGGCGTGCTCTGCTCACCGCGGCGTCAAGGCTGGCCGTCAGCCGGGACATGAGCGTGTCGTGGATGCCGCCGGTCGGCAGGACGTCCTCGCTGGCTGTCAGCCACTCGTCGAGGCCCCGGTCGTCGGGGTGTTGGCTTGTGTCGTCGGGTTGTCGGGTCGTGTCGGGGTGTTGGGTTGTGTCGTCGGGTTGTCGGGTCGTGTCGGGGTGTTGGGTTGTGTCGTCGGGTTGTCGGGTCGTGTCGGGGTGTTGGGTTGTGTCGTCGGGTTG
>VYBO01000073.1 GCA_009844405.1 Acidimicrobiaceae bacterium | reverse complement strand
CCACGGCCCCGCCCCGTATGGGCCGGGTCGCCCGCCTATCCGCGGGGCCTCTTACCGGGCGTCATGCTGCTTGTGTGGTTGCCGCCCTACCAGGCCGCGGCGCGGGGGTGGGCGGCCCGGTATACCGCCCGGAGGCGCTCGGTGGAGACCCGGGTGTAGATCTGGGTGGTGGAGATCGAGGCGTGGCCGAGCATCTCCTGCACGATGCGTATGTCGGCGCCGCCGTCGAGCATGTGGGTGGCGCAGGAATGGCGCAGCACGTGGGGAGTGAGCAACGACCCGATCCCGGCCGCCTCGCCGTGACGGTGCACGATGAGCCACAGTCCCTGGCGGCTCAGGCGCCCGCCCCGCTGGTTGAGGAACACCGCCTCGGCGTCGCCGCGCCGGGCCCAGCGGTCCGGCTCCAACGCGCCACGACCGGCCGGTGCCAGCCACCGCTCCAGCGCCTCCGCGGCGCACCGGCCCAGCGGCACAATGCGCTCCTTGGCACCCTTGCCGGTGAGGCGCGCCAGACCGTCGTGGAGGTCCACGTCGGGGAGCGACAGCGACCCGGCCTCCGAGATCCGGCAGCCCGTTCCGTACAGCAGTTCCAGCACCGCCCGATCGCGGCGGGCCGGCGGATCGTCGCCGACTACGGCATCCATCAGCGAGGCGACCTGGGCGACCGACAGGGCCTTGGGGAGGCCCCGGGGCAGGCTCGGGATCTCGACGTCGGCGGCTGGGTCGTCGTCCCGGTGGTCCTCGACGACGAGGAACCGGTGAAGGCCCCTCACCGACACCAGCATCCGGGCTACTGAGGCCGGGGCCAGCCCGTCGCGCTTGAGGCCCCGAGCGAAGGCGACCACATCGTCGGCGGTGACGTCGTCGAGGCTGCGCTTCCGGGCCGCGACGTGACCTGCGTAGCGCAGCAGGTCGCGGCGGTAGGCCTCTACCGTGCGGGGGGACCGGCCCCTCTCGACCGCCAGCCAGGCCAGGAACTCCTCCGCCCTGACGTCGAGAACTGCCTCGGACGGCGGCGCCGGCGGCGAGGCAGCGGCGCTCATCGCCTGAGCCGGCGCAACGCCAGGAGCACGCCGATGACGGTCTTGGCGTCGCGGATCTCGCCCCGGTCGATCATGGCCTCGGCCTCATCCAGGCTGACCCGCTCGATGGTCATCCACTCCTCCTCGGCCCCGTCGGGCGCACGGGGCACCGGGCGAAGCCCCGTGGCCAGGACGACGTGGGACAGCTCGTCGCAGAAGCCGGGCGAGTTGAAGAACGTCCCCAACTCCTCCAGGGAGTCGCAGGCCAGACCGGCCTCCTCGGCGAGCTCGCGGCGGGCCGTGCCAGCAGCATCCTCCCCGCCCACGTCGCGGGTGCCGGCCGGGATCTCAAGCAGTTCGCTCTCCACCGGCGTGCGGTACTGCCGCAGCAGCACGATCTCGTCGCCCTCGACGGCGACCACGGCCACCGCGCCGCGGTGGTGCACCACGTCCCGTGTCATCGTGCCGCCGTCGGGGGTGGTGAAGACGCTCTCGGTCAGGCGCACGACCCGGCCGGCGTGGATCTCGCGCTCGCTGACCTTCCGAAAACCGCCGCTCTGCTCCACCTGCTACCCGCTCGGCCTCTGGGCCGAGGGCCCCGCGGCGTGATTCCCGCTCCTGTTCGCTGCGACCTGAGGGCCGCTCGGCCACGGCCTCGCTGAGTGCACCGCCAGAATCCTCACCAGTCGCCGCCTATCCGCTCGGCCTCTAGGTCGCTCATCTCGGGCAGCTTGGGGTTGCGGCCCGCGGCTCTCACCATGGCGGCGGCCACCAGCCCGCTGAAGAGGGGGGCCGGCCGGTCGGGGCGGCTCTTGAACTCGGGGTGGGCCTGGGTTCCCACCCAGTAGGGGTGGCCGTCCAGTTCGATGAACTCCACCAGCCTGCCGTCGGGCGATTCGCCGCATAGCACCACGTCGGACGCTTCGAAGCGGCTCCGGTAGCGGGGGTTGAACTCGTAGCGGTGACGGTGCCGCTCCGACACCACCTCCTCGCCGTAGGCGCGGGCAACCTGCGAGCCGGCGAGGATCTGCGCCACATAGGCACCCAGGCGCATGGTGCCGCCGTAGTCGGTGACGCCGCGCTGGCCTTCCATGAGATCGATCACCGGATGCGGCGTCAGCGCGTCGAACTCGGTGGAGTTGGCGTCGGCGAGCCCCAGCGCGTTGCGGGCGTACTCGATGGTCATCACCTGCATGCCCAGGCACAGGCCGAGGCACGGGATCAGATGCTCGCGGGCGTAGCCGGCGGCCGCGATCTTGCCCTCGATGCCCCGCTCGCCGAAGCCTCCGGGGATGACGACGCCGTCCAGGTCGCGCAGCCGCCCTGCTACCAGAAGCCCCTCCACCTCCTCGGCCTGCACCCACTCAATGTCGATCTCGGCCCCATGGTGGATCCCGGCATGGTTGAGAGCTTCGATCACCGACAGATAGGCGTCGGGCAGGCTCACGTACTTGCCGATGAGGCCGATCCTCACCGGCGTCGAGGCGTCGCGGACGCGGCCCACAAGAGCCTCCCACTCGGCCAGGTCCACCGGGCGGGCGTCGAGTCCGAGATGCCGGCACACGACATCGTCGAGCCCCTCGTCCCGCAGTATCAGGGGGATCTCGTAGAGGCTGGCCGAGTCGGGACAGGTGATGACCGCCTCCGGCGACACATCGCACAGGTTGGAGATCTTGCGCTCAAGGTCCCTGGTGAGAGGAGTCTCGCAGCGGCACACGATGGCGTCGGGCTGCACGCCCCGCGAGCGAAGCTCGGTCACGGAGTGCTGGGTCGGCTTGGTCTTCTGCTCGCCGGTGGGTCCGATGAACGGCACCAGGGTGACGTGCACGAAGCTAACGTTCTCGCGGCCGATATCCAGCCGGAACTGCCGGATGGCCTCGAGGAACGGCAGGATCTCGATGTCGCCCACCGTGCCGCCGACCTCGGTGATCACGACGTCGACGTCGTCGCCGGCCAGGCGGGCGATGCGCCGCTTGATCTCGTCGGTCACGTGGGGGATCACCTGCACGGTGCGGCCGAGGTAGTCGCCCCGGCGCTCGGCGGCGATCACGTCCGAGTAGATCGACCCGGTGGTGCCGTTGGACTCACAGGTGAGGCTCTCGTCGATGAAGCGCTCGTAGTGACCGAGATCGAGGTCGGTCTCGCCGCCGTCGTCGGTGACGAAGACCTCGCCGTGCTCGAACGGGTTCATGGTGCCCGGGTCGACGTTCAGGTAGGGATCTAGCTTGAGCATCGTCACTCGCAGGCCCCGGGCCTTCAGCAGGCGGCCCAGCGATGCACCGGTCAGGCCCTTGCCCAGACCGCTGACGACCCCACCGGTGACGAAGACATGCTTTGTCATCGGGATCCCACGGTACCGCTCCGTGGATGGGACTCGGCGGACACTGTGCTGCTCCTGTCCTCTCCGTCAGCCATGACGGTGCGCCGAAGCCGCCGAGAGCAGCTCCTCGGCGTGGCGCCGCGCCGACGCCGACTGCGGCGATCCTGAGAGCATCCTCGACAGTTCGACAACGCGATCTTCGCCCTCCAGGGCTCGAAGGCCCACCACTGCAGACCCGCCGACCTGGGACTTCTCCAGCGCGACATGGTGGTCGGCGTGGGCCGCCACTTGCGGGAGGTGTGTCACGACGATCACTTGGTGGTCACCGGTCAGCCTGGCCAGGCTGCGACCGACGGCCTGGGCGGCCGTTCCGCCGATGCCCGCGTCGACCTCGTCGAAGATCAGCGTCGGGGGCCCCGCGGTGAGCGCCAGCCTCAGTGCGAGCATGGTCCGGGCCAGCTCGCCTCCGCTGGCCGCCCGGCTCAAGGGCAAGGGCTCGTGGCCCGGATTGGCCGCCAACCTGAACGAGACCCGCTCCCCCGCCTCGCCGTCGACCGCGACCTCCAGGCGGGCGGCGGCCATGGCCAACTCGGCCAGGTGGCGCTCGACCGCGGCCGACAGCCGGGGCGCGGCCGCGGCACGCTCGCCCAGCACGCGCGACCTCTCAGCCGCGAGACGCTCGGACACGTCGGATCGGCGCCGCTCCAGGGAGAGTGCGCGCTCCTCGTGGGCCTCCAACTCGGCGAGGCGGTCGGCGGCTTGCGAACGGAAGTCGAGCACTTCGCCCAGCGTCGAGCCGTACTTGCGACGCAGGCCGGCGAGAAGCTGCCGCCGGTCGCGCAGCGCGGCGAGAGCGGCCGGGTCGTCATCGATCGCCTCCGAGCGGGTCCTGGCTTCGGCTGCGACGTCGGCGACCTCCGCGGACGCGTCGAGAATGCGGCCCACAAGATCGACGAACGGCTCCCGACCGGCGAGATCCGCCTGGGCCCGTCCCAATCCCTGCGACACCGGGCCGTCGGCGCCGAGCAGCCCGATCGCCCGCACGGCAGCTTCCCGGTGAGCGGCTGCGTCGGCCAGGATCGACTCGTCGCGGTCGAGGCGCTCGTCCTCGTCGGGGTCGGCGATGGCGGCGCCGTTCAGCTCCGCGAGCTGATGACGCAACAGGTCCATCTCCCGGAAGCGGGCCCGGGCGTCGCCGCCCAGTCCGGCAAGCCCAGCATCGATGGCTCTGAGATCATCGACGAGGCTCTCGATCCTGACCGTGTCGATGCCTCCGAACCAGTCCAGGGCGGCCCTCTGCACACCGCTCCGCAACAGCGACTGGTGGGCATGCTGGCCATGCAGGTCGATCAGGTCCCGGACCGAGTCGCCGAGTGCGCCCACGGTGGCCAGGTGACCGTCGATGTAGGCCCGCGACCGTCCATGGAGGGGTATGACCCGGCGCACCACGATCTCGGCGTCACCGGATGCGAAGCGGCCCTCGATCTCGGCCTGGGATGCGCCCGGCCGCACAAGCGCGGCGTCGGCCCGGCCACCGGCGAGCAGATCGATGGCCCCGACCACCAGCGTCTTGCCCGCACCGGTCTCGCCGGTCACGGCGGTCATGCCCCTGCCGAAGACCACGAGGGCCTCGTCGATCACACCGAGGTCGCGGACCACCAGCTCAACCAGCATCAGCACCCTCCGGGGCCGAGAGGCCGAGCGAACAGGCGAACCGATGCGGCCCAGACGGGGCGAGGCCGCGGCCCGAGCGAACCGCGAGCGGAGCGAACGAGAGCGGAGCGAACGAGAGCGGGAGACACGCTGTCCCGATACGCCATGCCTTCACCTGTCCGCCCTGCCTCCAAGAGTCTTGGCGACTCAGCGGTCATTGAGCCCGAACTTCGTCTTGAGTACCTGGTGGAACCGGCGGGCCCCGAAGGTGACCAGGCGAGCCGGGCGGGGCGACGCGCCGCACACCACGACGTCGTGCTGTTCGAGCCCTGCCAGACGCCGGCCGTCCACCGACAGCACCGCGCCGCGGTCCGACAGGACCTCGAGCTGCACCCGAGTGCCGTCGTCCACCACCAACGAGCGGTCGAAGAGCATGTGGGGCGAGACCGGCGTGATCAGCAGCGCCCGATGGGTCGGGTCGACCACGGGCCCCCCCGCCGCTAGGGCGTACGCGGTGGATCCGGTCGGTGTGGCCACGATGAGCCCGTCGGCCGCGTAGACGGTGAAGTGCTCGCCGTCGAACGAGACGCCGAGGCGCAGGGCGTAGGATGCTGCGGGCCGCTCCACGACGGCCTCGTTGAGCGCCAGGAACCGTCGACGGCTCGACCGTGCCGAGCCGGGCTCCGGATCACCGAACTCCACGGTGAGCAGCATCCGCTCCTCGATGCCGTGGTCTCCGGCCAGCACCCGGTCTATGGCGGAGTGGGCGTCGGCGGGCGCCACCTCGGTGAGGTATCCTATGCGGCCGTAGTTGACGCCGAGGATCGGAACGCCGGACTCGCCTACCAGTTCGACGGCCCGCAGGATCGATCCGTCCCCGCCGAGGGTGACGACTGCGTCCAGCCCTTCGGCGAAGTGAGCCCGGCCAGCGGCCAGATGCCCGAATGATGCGGCCTCGGCCTCTTCGGGCGGCATGCGGACACGGTGGCCCTCCGCGTCGAGCCAGAGCGACAGTTCGCGGGCCGCGGCCGCGGCCTCCGGTCGTCCCTGATGGACGATCAGACCGACGACCGCCATCAGTCCCGCCGGACCTCGATCGCCTGGACCTCGATCGCCTGGGCCACGGCGGCGTC
This sequence comes from Acidimicrobiaceae bacterium, assembly GCA_009844405.1. Taxonomy (GTDB): domain Bacteria; phylum Actinomycetota; class Acidimicrobiia; order Acidimicrobiales; family Aldehydirespiratoraceae; genus Aldehydirespirator. Next base: position 9,063 of record VYBO01000073.1, on the reverse strand, counting down.
GACGACCTCGCCGAAGTCGGTTTGGCCGCCCGCGCCGGCGCCGACGCGGGCGTGCAGCAGGAACTCCACGTTGCCCTCGGCGCCGGTGACAGGCGAGACCATGACCCCCATGATGGCCGCTCCGGCGTCCACAACGGCGCGGCACACCTCGACGAGTGCCCGGCGCCACACCGCGGGGTCGCGGATCACGCCCCTGCCGCGGTCGGCCTCGGCCTTGCCCGCCTCGAACTGGGGCTTGACCAGAACGACCATGTCGGCGGTGGCCAGCCGGCACAGATCGACCGCGATGAGCCTCGACGAGATGAACGACACGTCGGCCACCACCAGCTCTGCCGGGCCTCCCGCAGCCGCGGCCTCCAGGCCCCGCACGTCGGTGCGCTCCAGCGACACCACCCTCGGGTCGGCCCGCAGCCGCTCGTGGAGCTGGTTGCGGCCCACGTCGACCGCGGCCACCGCGGCGGCGCCGTGCTGGAGCAGGCAGTCCGTGAACCCGCCGGTGGACGCGCCGATGTCGATGGCCCGGCACCCAGAAGGATCGATGCCGAAGCCGGCCAGCGCGGCCTCCAGCTTCTGTCCGCCGCGGGACACGTAGCGGGGTGGATCGCCGGACACCTGCACCGCATCGCCCGCCTGCACCAGCCGGGCCGGCTTGTGGGCCGGCGCCCCGCCCACGGTGACCCGCCGCTCCTCGATGAGCCGGACGGCCTCGCCGCGGCTGGCGGCCATGCCCCGCCGAACCAGCTCGCTGTCGAGCCGGCGGCGCCTGGACGTCATGTCCCCACGAACTGGCAGCATTGTGCACGCATGGCGAGCATTTTGCTGCCAGTTCGTGCCGATGGCACGTCAGATCTCGGAATTGGCAGCGTTGAGCACGCATGGCGAGCATTTCGCTGCCAATTCCCCGGCGGTCCTCGGCTAGCCTCGCCGCCCATGGCCGGGTTCGATGGCGACGGACAGCTCCTGGAAATCAACGGTGAGCGCCTGCTGCGGAGGCTGTGGGACCTGGCCGAGATCGGCCCCATCCCGGGAGGGGGAAACAACCGCCTGGCTCTCACCGACGCCGACAAGGAGGGGCGTGACCTGGTGGTCACCTGGATGCGCGACCTCGGCCTCGACGTGAGCATCGACACGATCGGCAATGTCGTCGCGGTCCAGACCGACGTGGGCGAGGGGCCGCCGGTGATGATGGGCTCGCACATCGACACGGTGGCGACCGGCGGCAAGTACGACGGCAACCTGGGGGTTCTGGCCGCGCTGGAGGTGATCGAGACCGCCATCGAGAGCGGCGTCGAACTCGACCGGCCGCTGGCGGCGGCCTTCTTCACCAACGAGGAGGGCTCCCGTTTCCCGCCCGACATGATGGGCAGCCTCTGCTACACCGGCGGCCTGACGGTCGAGGAGGCCATGTCGACCACCGACGCCGACGGCAAGTCGGTCGGCGACGATCTGGACCGCATCGGCTACCGCGGCCCGATGCCGTGTCCGGGGCCGGCCCCGTACGCTTTCGTCGAGCTCCACATCGAGCAGGGTCCGGTGCTGGAGCGCGACGGCATGCGCATCGGCGCGGTGACCGGCGTCCAGGGCATCTCCTGGACCGAGGTCGACATCCGTGGCCAGTCGAACCACGCCGGAACCACCCCTATGAGCATGCGCCGCGACGCGGGCTTGGCCGCGGGCGAGCTGGTCGTGGCCGTGCGGCGCATCGCGGAGGAGATGGGCGGCACCCAGGTGGGCACGGTGGGCGCCCTGCGGCTCCACCCCGACCTGGTGAACGTGGTGGCGGCCCGGGCCAAGCTCATCATCGACCTTCGCAACACCGACGACGACGACCTGCAATCGGCTGAGCGGCGCCTGCTCGCGGAGACCAAGCGAATAGCCGAGTCCGAAGAGGTCGAGATCGACACCAAGTGGGTGGCCCGCTTCGAGCCGGTCGTCTTCGACCCCCGGGTGGTGGAGCTGGTCGAGTCCACCGCCTCGGCGCTGGGACTGTCGGTGCGCCGGATGCCCTCAGGGGCGGGCCACGACGCCCAGATACTGGCCGAGGTCTGCCCGGCCGGCATGGTGTTCGTGCCCAGCGTCAAGGGCATCAGCCACAACCCGGCCGAGTTCACCGAGCCCGACGACCTGGTGGCCGGCGCCAACGTGCTGTTGAACACGGTGGTCGCCCTGGCCCGGGGCCACCTGTAGAAGCCAGCCGATGGCCGGGCGGGCGACGTTCACGGGGTGGGGAAAGTGCGTGCCCCCGGTGAAGCTCACCAACGCCGACCTCGAACATCTCGTCGACACCGACGACGACTGGATCGTGGAGCGCACCGGCATCCGCGAGCGGGGCATCTCCCACGTCGAGACCACCGACCTGGCCGAGGTGGCCGCCCTGAAAGCGCTGGCTGCCGCCGGCCTCGAGGCCGCCGACATCGACATGCTCATCCTGGCCACGGTCACGCCCGAGATCACCTGCCCCAGCAACGCCTGCTTCCTCCAGGAGCGCCTGGGCGCGGTCAACGCGGCCGCCTTCGACCTCAACGCGGCGTGCAGCGGGTGGATCTACGGCACGGCCACGGCGTCGTCGATGATCGCCGCCGGGGTGGCCGAGCGCGTCCTGCTGGTGGGGGCCGAGAAGCTGCACTGGGTGATGGACTACTGGGACCGGGCCACCTGCATCCTCTTCGGCGACGGCGCGGGCGCGGCCGTGCTCGAGCCGTCGGACACCGGTGAGGGCGTGCTGGCCGCCGACCTCGGCGCCGACGGTGTGGCCGGACGGACCATGGTGTTCCCCACCCTCGGCACCAGGGGACGGTTGAGTTCGGTGCGCGACCCGTTCGTGCACCGGCTGCACTTCGACGGCCGGGCCGTGTTCAAGATCGCGGTGCAGGGCATCGAGGCGTCGGTGCGGCGGGCGCTGGACCGGGCGGGGCTCGACCTCGCGGACGTCGACGCGGTGATACCCCACCAGGCCAACGAGCGCATCATCTCGGCCGCGGCCCGGCGGCTCGGCATCGACACCGACCGGGTGATGCTCAACATCGGCACTCACGGCAACTCGGCGGCCGCCTCGGTGCCGATGGCGCTCGTGGACGCGCTGGAAGCGGGGCTGATCCGGCCGGGGTCGATCGTCGTGCAGACCGCCTTCGGCGGCGGTGTGACCTGGGGGTCCACAGTGACCCGCTGGGGCGAGCGGGTGGAGCCGCTCGGCGGCTGCGACGCGGCGCTGCCGGCCTGCGATGAGACGGTCTTCGACCTGCTGGCGCCCAACCGGGACTTCTACGCTCCCCTGCATCCGGACCCCGCGGTCGACCCGGTCGCCTGAGCCGGCTGGGACTCCGGGCGCCTGGAGGCGCCCGGCCCGGCGGGGCGGCCCGCCACGCATCGTCAGCAGGCGAGCTGTCTAGGGGCCGAGGGCGGTGACGGGAAGGACTGACACGCCGTCGGGGCGCTCGTAGCCGTAGCCCTCCCCCGTTATCACCAGCTTCTTGGCCGGCTCGCCCGCTCGGGAGGTGTCGATCTGCTCGCAGGCCCTCGTCAGCGACCGGGCAGCATCGTCGAGCCGCGCACGCGAGCCCAGCTTGACCTCCACGGCCAGCCAGCGGCCGTCTCCGTGCTCCACCACGGCGTCGAGCTCGTGGCCGTTGCTGTCCTGGTAGTGGTGCACGGACGCGTCGTTGGCCTCGGCGTACACGCGCAGGTCGCGCACCACCAGCGACTCGAAGGCCTGCCCCAGGTAGCCGGTGTCTTGCCACAAGCGCTCGGGGCCTGCCCGCAGCGTCGCCACCGCCAGAGACGGGTCGACGAAGTGGCGCTTCGGGGAGCGTCTGAGCCGAGCCCTCGACCGCAGGTGGACGGCCCATGGAGGCAGGTCCTCCACTACGAACACCCGCCTGAGCGCTTCGAGATACCGGGCCACGGCCGCTCGGGACGGGGTGCGGTCGCCCGCGACGTCCTCGGCGAGGGTCGTGGCCGCGGCGGCGGTCGCGATGTTGCGGCTCAGCGAGGCCAGCATCCTGAGCACCGCCTCGGGCCGGTGCATCGTGCGCCCCAACCGGGGGATGTCGGCCCGGGCCACCTCCTGCACGTAGGCGCGGCACAGCGACTGGGCGGTCGACGCCGGCATGGCGAGATGGCGGGGCCAGCCGCCGCGGCACAACGCCTGGACCACATCGTCCAGCGTGGCCTCGGGCGAACCGGCCGCGCAGTCTCCGCCGTCGAGCAGCGAGCCGAGCGACACCGCCGCCGTCGACTCGCCCGACTCGGCCAGCGACATCGGCCGCATCCGCACCCTCGTCACCCGGCCCGCGCCGGAGTGGCGAGTGCGGTCGTCGGGAGGATGGGCCGATCCGGTGAAGATGAAGAAGCCACTTCCCGGCTCGGCATCCACGGCATGGCGGGCAACGTTCCAGAGCCCGGGGGCCAGCTGCCACTCATCCACCAGTCGGGGCCTCGCGCCCTCGAGCACCCTCGCGGGCCGCAGTTCTGCCGCCTCCACGGCGCCGGGGTCGCTGTCGAGGCGCACCTGGCTTCGGGCGTGTCGAAGGCCGGTCCACGACTTGCCCGTTCCTCGGGCACCCTCGACTACCACTATGGGCGCCGCCGCCAGTGCCGTTCCCATTACAGCGTCGACGACCCGCGGCAGGTATCCGCTCGGTGTCAGCGGTCCCGGCAGGCCGTGTGCAGTCAACATCAGCGCAGCATAGCGGGAAGGGCACTGTTGCCTGACGGATTGCAGGAGATTCGAGTACCAGAATACAGGATCTTTAGATTACAGGCTGCAGAATCACCGACTGACGCATTGCAGGGGGGATGGGCTGCTCGCCGCGCCACCGATCAGACGCTCCGGACGCGGTGGTCCCGTCCGCCGCTGGTGGCGTAGAGGCTGCCGGGTTGGTGCCGTGGCTCACCACAGGTAGGGTGTAGGAATGATAACGATTGTCAATATTGCCAACCGGCTCAGGCGAGCACCCGCACCTCCTCGCCTATCGAGTCGGGCCAGACGGCCCGAAGTTGGTCTGGAACAGCGCCGCTGCCGACACCAAGCCCCTGGAGATGCAGCCCGGGAAGTTCGAACACTTGGAGTGGGTCTTCACCCTGACTGGGAGCCGATCAGCAACAACCGCACTGAGACCAGCGAGGTCAGGCGCTACGTCATCCAGGTAGGCGACAGACTGGAGGAGGTGGAGCCACCCAGTTTCGGCGTCAGCTTCACGATCGACGCGCCGCCCGCCGCCGGAACCAAGGTTGGCGCCCCGATTCAGGTGCTCGGCAAGGACCCTCGCGTCAGCCTGACATACAGTCTCTCCGGCGATGGAGCGGACGACTTTGCCCTGGTTCCCCTCGCCGACCCCGATCGGGTGCAGATCGTCGTCGCCGACGGCGTCTCCTTGAACCCCGCTGAGCCGTACTGGACGTCTCGGAGCGAGGACCGCCCAAACTAACTGACCCGATGCTCGTTCCTAGACTCGCTACATGCCTGCTGGCTATCGCAACCACCGTAGGGGCAGTCACGATAGGGACGGTCACGCCAGCCAGCGCTCGTGTCCTGCCTTCTGATCCTGACGCGATATCTGCAAGCGACCTCAGTCTGACATCCACCCCTGATGACGGCGGAGACAGAAGGTGGGTCCTCACTGTCCGCAACGAACCAGTTCGCGGTTACGCTCCATCGGCGTTGCGCGACGTCAGGATTCAACTCTCGGTAGAACCGGCAAGCCTTCTTGAGGACAGCGGTTGGATGGCTTTCGGGCTCTCACGAAACGACGGTAGCATCAACGCGACGACTGGTGTATGGAGCATCCCCAGCATACCGGCAGGACACAGCGCAACCACCGCCCTCGATGCATTCCGATTGCTTCGCAGTTCTAGCGAAACGAGGCCAGTGCGCTTCTCTGCTCGGCTCATCTCATCCGCTCCGCCAGAGCCAACTGGCCACGAAGCGAACAACACGACGGAAGCCTGGTACGTGGCTGATGGTGCGAACGTACGCTTTATTCGGGCGGATGCAGGAGTAACGGTTCAGGTCAGGGCGCTGTCTGATAATTAGGCGGAATTTCGAATCAAGGCCGAGAACAACGTAAACCTACGCCCCTTTTTTCCCGGCAGTAACACGTCAGATTACGACAACCGTCAGCACGATGTGAGAGTGCAGATCGAACTCTCGCGAGGCTTGCGTTTTGCTGGACCTCCGTCACCGGATGTTGTCCCAATAAATGAACGGACCAGAATGTGGAATGTCGGGACTGTCGAGGGAGACCCTCGAGATTTTCCGACACGGACAGTGCCGGTAATCGTCACCGCCTCTCCCTCATTGGAGGAGCTCCCCTTGGAGGATCGCTGTCTGACGGCGAGGGTGGTGCATGCCTTGCCGCCTTTTGATTTGGATGTGACACGGCGTGCGAATGACGTTGACACTGTGTGCATGGCGGATCCGAAGAGGCTGCTTGTCCAAGGTGAGATAGCTCTTTTTAGCTTCTTGTCCTGCGTCAACATCACAGCTCACCCCTGTACTGGCACGGACACGCTGGAACTCGTTGCGACGCTGACACCACCGCGGAGGCAGCCACGACACATGCAGCCCGATGGCATCGTTCTCCAGATCGATCCTGATGACAGGATAACTCGCGATGAAGTTAGATTCTGGTCGACAACATCCGCATTCGAGTTAGAGACGTCCATGACTGCACTTCCCAGGAGCATGTGGAGTGACCCATATGAAGACTTGACTGTGACCGGCTCCAATGGAGGGCAGGCACCAGGTTCCTTCACTAAGAGATTCCTTAGACCTGACGGTTCAGTCATACTCGCCATACCGATCACCGACAAACCGCCGCACGACCAGAACCTTTTCCGCACCGAGATCGGATACCCGATTGACCTGGAATTCGGGACTATGGGCACCTACGTCCTGAATGTGGGCATCAGGGCCATGCACAAGACCGCCGGCCAGCTGACCGACCGCGGTGCCTACACCTTCCATGTGGGCCCGATCTCCGAGCTGGAGGTGCGCGACGGCGGGGCCGCGAGCCCGCTTGCGCCTGCGGGGCGGACGGCCTACACGGTCGTCGCCGCCAACAACGGCCCCGACACTGCTCCTGACGTGGTGGTGAGCCTCGCGGGCGTGCCCCGGGGCGCGGAGGCCATCATCAGCGAGGGAGACTATGCGGAGGGCGCCTGCGACGCTGCCGGGCTCTGCGCCGCGACGTGGACGCTCGGCGCGGTGCGGTCCGCCGACGCGACGCTGGGGCCCTCGGACGCGACGCTGACGCTCATCCCGGTGGCCGGCGCGGAGGCTCCGGCCACCGTATCCGCAAGCATCCGCAACACCCGGCCCTACACGGTGGCCATCGACGGGACCACCCACAGCACCGACTACTTCGACTACATCGACGAGAACAACACCGCCCGCATCGCGGCGCGGCCGGGCACCGGCGCGGGGGCGCCGGGGCAGCCGCGGCGGCTGAGCGCCCGGGTCTATCCCGACCTGCGCTCGGTCCTGCTCCGCTGGGATGAGGTGGAGCGGCTGCACCAGTACGCCGTGACCCACTATGAGGTGCACCGGTCGGCGCCGGCGCCCGGCTGCCGGCGCCCGCCGGTGTCCCCGCCGGCCGGGGAGATCGTAGAGGTGCGCGGCGAGCTGTACCTGGACGAGGCGCTGCGGTCGGGCCAGGAGCGGTGCTACGCGGTGCGGGCCGTCAACGGGCTGGACGACAAGGGCTACTGGTCGCACTCGGCGGGCACGCTGCGCGGCATGGTCCTGTCGAAGTCGGCGGTCACCGTCGCGGAGGCGGCCGGCCACGCGGACTACACCGTCGTGTTGTCCAGCCAGCCGTCGGACGACGTGACCGTGCGACTCGACGCCAGCAACCGCGACGCGCCCGGCTCGCCCGGCGCGGTCCTGCTGAGCCCCCATGTGCTCAGGTTCACGCCCCAGAACTGGAACACCCCCCGGACGGTGCGGGTGATCGGCGCCGACGACGACGTGGACAACCCGTCCAACCGGCGCACCGCGATCATCACCCACACCGCCTCGGGCGGCGGCTACGCCAGCGCGCCGGCGGCGACGCTGCGGGTGACGGTGACCGACGACGACGGGCCGCAGCGGGTGACGCTGTCCGCGGAGCGGGTGACGGTCGCCGAGGACGGCGGCGAGGGCCGCTACACTCTGGCGCTGACCGGCGAGCCCAGCGGCCCGGTGCAGATCGACCTGAGCGTCACCACCGCCGACGGGACGCCCGCGGCCACGGTCGCGCCGACCCGGCTGACCTTCCTGCCCGAGGACTGGAGCGAGCCGCGGCCGGTGACGGTGACCGGACAGAACGACGACGCCGACAACGCCGGCGACCAGCGCACCGTCACGATCAGCCACGCCATCAGCGGCGGCGGCTACGACGGCGTCGATGTGCCCGACGTCACCGTGACGGTGGTGGACGACGACGGACCGCCGCCGCTGGCGAACGATCCCGGCGTCACGGTCTCTGAGACCTCGATCATCGTGCCCGAGAACGGCGCCGGCAGCTACAACGTCGTCCTCAACAGCGCGCCCACGGGCGACGTGCGGATCGACCTGTCGAGCGAGAACGCCGCGCTGGCGACGGTGGCGCCGGACCACCTGACCTTCACCCCGGGCGACTGGGACGCGCCGCAGCTGGTGGTGGTCAGCGGCGTGGACGACACCGTCGACAACCCGGGGGGGCGGCGCTCCACGCAGATCCACCATGCCGTGAGCGGCGGCGGCTACGACACCGTCGCGGCCGACCCGGTGGACGTGGCCGTGACCGACGACGAGACCGCCGGGATCACGGTGTCGGTGGCTGCCGTCAGCCTGCGGGAGACAGGCGACGGCGGCACGGGCGAGGCGCACGACTACACGGTGCGACTGGCGGCCGAGCCGATGGGCGAGGTGACGGTGACGGTGTCCAGCGCCGAGCCGGGCGTGGCGACGGTGGAGCCGCAGCGCCTGCGCTTCACGCCTGAGGACTGGTTCATCCCGCACGTGGTCACGGTGACCGCCGTGAACGACGGCGCGGCCAACCCCGACGGCGAACGCAGAGCCGCGATCACGCATGCGATCGAGGG
>VYBO01000135.1 GCA_009844405.1 Acidimicrobiaceae bacterium | reverse complement strand
GTGGTGGCGGGCGGTCATGGGCGGGCCGAGCGACTTGTCCGTCTGGAAGTAGTCCGACAGCGCCCCGGTGTCGCGCTTGAACGTGAGCGCGGCCACCGCTTTGGCGATGGCGTTCTCGAGGGCGATCTCCACCACGTTGTCCATGCGGTGCACCAGCACCAGGTTGCCGGTGGCGTTCACCACCGCCACGCACACGGCCAGGCCCTCGTCCTCCGCGGTCGACAGCGCCACGTCGGCGGCGAGCTTGGCGCCCTCGAGGGTGAGGGTCTCGACGTTCATGGTGTTCATGGATTGCTCCTGGATTGGGTTTCGGGAGGCGGGGTGTTTGTTCAGTGGATCCGGTCAGACCGGCGGATGGGGCGTGGTCAGCTCTTGATCTGGAATATGGCTTCGACCTCGACCGACGCGCCCAGGGGAAGCTCGGCCACCCCGACGGCCGAGCGGGCGTGCCTGCCGGCCTCGCCGAACACCTCGATCATCAGGTCGCTGGCGCCGTTGATCACCTTGGGCTGGGCGTTGAAGCCGGGGTCGCTGGCCACGTATCCGGTGAGTCGCACCACCCGTAGCACCTCGTCGAGGCTGCCCAGGTGCTGGTGCACCGACGCCAGGATGGCGGCGGACGCACCCCGGGCGCTGGCCTGTCCGGTCTCGATGTCCATGTCGCCGCCGAGACGGCCCACGTAGTCGATCCCGCCGCCTCCGGGGGCCAGCGCGATGGAGCCCGACACGAACAGCACGTCGTCGACCTGGGCCACCGGGTCGAAGTTGCCCGCTCGCAGCAGGGGCATGTCGAGATCGACGCCGGCGCCGCGGGCCGCCTGCTCGTATGACATGTCGGATCCTTCCCGTGACCGTCCGGCAATTCTTGTATACCGACCCTATCGGGCCGGTTCCGTGTGGTCGCTCAGATACAGCAGCGGCTGAGGCAGAAGCGCTCGTTCGACGAGGAGGAACGCGATCAGGAGCCGCCCGAGCCGCCCGTTGCCGTCGAGGAACGGGCGAATCGTCTCGAACTGGTAGTGGACCATGCCGATCTCGACGAGTGGAAAGGAGCTGGGACGGCTCATGGATGTACCGCTCAAGCAGGTCGAACGAGGTTTGTATCTCATCGCAGCATTATGGTGCCTGGGCGTAGGCCGAAGGATCTCGGTTGAGGTTCGGGATGGTATGCCCAGTAGCCGTGTGGTCCGGGCGTCTTGACGGCTCGGCCGAAGTCTGGAGCATCAGACTTCTTTGGATCCATGACCTCATGATACAATGAAAACGCTGATTTCTCTGGGTCAGACGATCGCAAACCAAGGAACTTCGGACCAGCGCGTCAGCACGCCGTTCGATGATCGTCCACCCCGCCGACTCGGGCTGGGCCGGACCCGGCCGCTAGCTTCCCGCCTAATGGATCTGGGACTGGCTGGGCGGCGGGCGATCGTGTTCGGCTCCACTGCGGGGCTGGGGCGGGCCACCGCGGAGACCCTGGCCGCCGAGGGCGCCCTGGTGGCAGTCTCGGGGCGCCGGGCCGAGTTGGCCGCCGAGATCGCGGCCGCGCTGCCCGGCTCCGTGGCCGTGGTCGGCGACCTGACCGTCGACGGCGAGCCCGCCCGCATGGCGGACGAGGCTGCGTCCCTGCTCGGCGGCCTGGATATCTGCGTGGTCAACACCAGTGGCGGACCTCCGGGAGGCATGACGGAGGTGTCGGCTGCCGACGAGGTGGCCGCCTACGAGCGGATGCTGCGGCCCGCGCTGGCCGTCACCAGGGCCGCGGTCCCGCACTTGAGGGCCGGTGGCGACGGGCGCCTGGTGTACATCACTGCCCGGTCGGTGGTGGAGGCCTCGCCGGAGTTGGCCCTGTCGGGGGTGTTCCGCAGCGGGGTGGCGGCCGCGGCCCGCTCGCTGGCCATCGAGCTGGCCCCCGACGTGCTGGTGAACGTGGTGGTGCCCGGCCAGTTCGACACCGGTGCACTGGCCCGCGCCCAGCAGGCCCGGGCCGCGGCCGAGGGCATCTCCCCCGAGGCGGTGCGGACCCGGCATCAGGCATCCATACCGATGGGCCGGTTCGGCCGGGCCGACGAGCTGGCCGACGTGGTGACGTTCCTGTGCAGCGCCCGGGCCAGTTTCGTGACCGGGTCGGTCGTGCGCGTCGACGGCGGCGCAGTCATCGGCTACTGACCGCGGTCGATGGTTCCGGCTGCGACCGGGCCGACAATGAAGAAATAAACATGATGTTGCATTGATTTGACTGTCTGCTAGCGTGCTCTACAGCAATCGGGAACGGCTTCGCTGCAAGGCGAGAGGCTTCCCCTCCAGTCAGGGATCGATCAGAGGGGCCGTCATGTCCATTTCCGAGGCTGAGCGCCACACGCTGGTGAGCGGATTGACAGAAACGCTGGGGACGGAGCGCACGCAGATTCTGATGAAGTGCATACTTCCCGACGGTTGGCAGCATCTCGCCACCAAGCAGGATGTCGAGGTCGCGGACGCTCGCATGCGGGGTGAGTTCGGTGAGCTGCGGGGTGAGTTCGGTGAGCTGCGGGGCTACATCGACTCGGCTCTGGCCAAACAGACACGCACCTATCTGCTGGCTCTGGTTGGCCTCGCCGTGACGGTATGGCTCACTCTGCTTCTGCCCGCGGTCTTCTAGTTTGGGGCCCCTGCCGCGCGGTCCCTCCAAGAGCGAGCGCGGCTTGATGGGCAGCCAATCGCGGCGCGGGGTGGTCGTTCCCGCTCTTGTTCGCTTCGCTCACGGGCCGCTCGGGCCACGGCCCCGCCCCGTTTGGGCCGGGTCGCCCGTCTATCCGCGGGGCCTCT
>VYBO01000046.1 GCA_009844405.1 Acidimicrobiaceae bacterium | reverse complement strand
TCGTCGGCCCGGGGAGTCACCATCAACGACTTCCCGCCGGAGTTCAACGAGTACTTCAACTCCATCATCGCCATGGACGACCCCCGACACGCCCGGCTGCGGCGGCTCGTGTCGGCCGGCTTCACCCCCCGGATGCTGGCCCGGCTCGAGGACTCGGTCCGGGACCAGGCCTCGACGATCGTGGACGAGGTCTGCGAGCGGGGCGAGTGCGACTTCGTCACCGATGTGGCCGCCCGGCTGCCGCTGCGCATCGTCTGCGACCTGATGGGCATCCCCGCCTCGCACCACGACTTCGTGTTCGACCAGTCCAACATCATCCTGGGCGCGGCCGACGAGGAGTACGTGCCCGAGTTCGGCGACCTGATCACCGCCATCCTCACCGCGGGCGAGGCCCTGACTCAGCTCATGGACGACGTGGCCACCTCCAAGGTCGGCGTGGAGTCCGAGGACCTGACCAGCATCCTCGTCAATGCGGAGGTCGACGGGGAGCGGCTGACCCGGGCCGAGCTGGCCAGCTTCTTCATACTGCTTGTGGTGGCCGGCAACGAGACCACCCGCAACTCGATCAGCTGGGGCCTGGTGTACCTCACCGACCACCCCGACCAGCGCCGCATCTGGACCGACGACTTCGAGGGCGTGGCCGCCGGCGCGGTCGAGGAGATCGTGCGCATCGCCAGCCCGGTCACCTACATGCGCCGGACCGCGCTCTGCGACGCCACCCTCGAGGGCCAAACGATCTCCGAGGGCGACATGGTGACGATGAACTACCTGTGCGCCAACCGCGACGAATCGGTGTTCGAGGACCCGTTGAAGTTCGACGTGCGGCGCGACCCGAACCCCCATGTCGGCTTCGGCGGGCCCGGACCGCACTACTGCCTCGGCGCCCACCTCGCCCGGCGGCAGATCAAGGTGATGTTCCGGGAACTGTTCACCCGCATCGGCGACATCGAGGCCACCGGCGAGCCCGAACTGCTCTCGTCGGCCTTCATCCACGGCATCAAACACCTGCCCGCCCAGTTCACCCCCACAAGAGCCAAGACCGACCCAGCACCGACCTGAACAAGCAGCGGCCTCCAGGCGAGACGCAGGCGGGCGCACCACAACGGAGTTCGGTAGCCTGAGACCATGGCGCAGCTCAGATCCCGCACCACCACGCAGGGCCGGAACCAGGCCGGCGCCCGCGCCCTGTGGCGAGCTACCGGCATGACCGACGACGACTTCGACAAGCCGATCGTGGCGGTGTCCAACTCCTTCACGCAGTTCGTGCCCGGTCACGTCCACCTGCGCAACCTCGGCAAGCTCGTGGCCGACGAGATCGCGGCCGCGGGCGGGGTGGCCAAGGAGTTCAACACCATCGCGGTGGACGACGGCATCGCCATGGGCCACGACGGGATGCTCTACAGCCTCCCCAGCCGCGACCTCATCGCCGACTCGGTCGAGTACATGGTGAACGCCCACTGCGCCGACGCGCTGGTGTGCATCTCCAATTGCGACAAGATCACCCCCGGCATGCTGATAGCGGCCATGCGGCTCAACGTCCCGACGGTGTTCGTGTCGGGCGGGCCCATGGAGGCGGGCAAGACCAAGCTGGCCGGGGTGAGCGTGAAGCTCGACCTGATCAACCCGATGATCTCCGCCGGAGACTCGTCGGTCAGCGACGAGGACCTGCTGGAGATGGAGCGCTCGGCCTGCCCCACCTGCGGGTCGTGCTCGGGCATGTTCACCGCCAACTCCATGAACTGCCTCACCGAGGCGCTCGGGCTCTCGCTGCCCGGCAACGGCACGGTGCTGGCCACCCACTCCGACCGCCGGGAGCTGTTCTGCGAGGCAGGCCGGCGGGTGGTCGATCTGGCCCGCCGCTGCTACGAGAAGGACGACGAGTCGGTGCTGCCCCGCTCGATCGCCACCAAGACCGCCTTCGAGAACGCCATGCGCCTCGACATCGCCATGGGCGGCTCCACCAACACGGTGCTGCACATCCTGGCCGCGGCCCGCGAGGGCGAGGTGGACTTCACCATGGCCGACATCGACCGGCTCAGCCGCAGCACGCCCAACATCTGCAAGGTGGCCCCGTCCACCGCCGAGTACCACGTGGAGGACGTGCACCGGGCCGGGGGGATCATGGGCATCCTCGGCGAGCTCGACCGGGGCGGGCTGCTGGACACGTCGGTGTCCACGGTCCACTCCGCCACGCTGGCCGACGCCCTCGAGGTGTGGGACGTGATGCGGGGTCCGTCCAGCGAGGTCGTCGAGTTCTTCCGGGCCGGCCCGGCCGGCATCCCCACCCAGGAGGCGTTCAGCCAGTCGACCAGGTGGCCGACGCTCGACACCGATCGCGACAACGGCTGCATCCGCTCGGTGGCCGACCCCTACAGCGCCGACGGCGGGCTGGCCGTGCTCTACGGCAACATCGCTCGCGACGGCTGCATCGTCAAGACCGCGGGAGTGGACGAGTCGATCTTCAGGTTCTCCGGCCCGGCGAGGGTGTTCGAGAGCCAGGACGAGGCGTGCGACGGGATCCTCGACGAAGAGCACGGGATAGAGCCCGGCGACGTGGTGGTCGTGCGGTACGAGGGTCCCCGCGGCGGCCCCGGCATGCAGGAGATGCTCTACCCGACGTCGTACATCAAGTCCCGCGGACTGGGCAAGGCGTGCGCGCTGTTCACCGACGGCCGGTTCTCGGGCGGCACGTCGGGCCTGTCCATCGGCCACGCCTCGCCGGAAGCGGTCGAGGGGGGAGCCATCGCGCTAATCCGTGACGGGGACATGATCGACATCGACATCCCGAACCGCACCGTCAACCTCAGAGTGGACGACGCCGAACTGGAGCGCCGCCGAGCCGCCGAGGACCGGCGCGAGGGAGGCTGGAGGCCCCCGGTCCGCGAGCGCCAGGTCTCAGCCGCGCTGCAGGCCTACGCGGCCATGGCCACGTCCGCCGACAAGGGCGCCGTGCGCGACGTCAGCCGCCTCAGCGGCTAGAGGCCGAGCGGGCACTCAGAGCAGGTCCGAAGGGACCGGCGGAGCAACCGCGCGCACGCAGTCCTCGGCGACCGCGCAGGCCGCCACCCTGGCCGCCACCCGAGTAGCGACCCTCCGATCGAAGACCGACGGCACGATGTAGTTGCGGTCCAGGTCCTCGTCGCCGATCACCTCGGCGATGGCTCGGGCCGCGGCTGCCTTCATCCGTTCGGTAATGCAGGTTGCGCCGGCATCCAGAGCCCCCCGGAACACGCCGGGGAAGGCCAGGACGTTGTTGATCTGGTTGGGAAAATCGGACCTGCCGGTGGCCATCACCGCGGCCAGGCCGTCGACCTCCTCCGGGCGTATCTCTGGATCGGGGTTCGCCATGGCGAAGACGATCGGATCGTGCGCCATGGAGCGCACATCCTCCGCGCTGAGCAGCCCGGGAGCCGACAGTCCCACGAAAACGTCGGCCCCGCGAATCACTTCGGAGAGCGACCCAGCCCTGCCATCCGGATTGCTGTGGTGCACAAACCACTGCTTGGCGTCGTTCAGATCGCTGCGACCTGCATGGATCGCACCGGCACGATCGACGCCCACTATCTCGCCGACCCCGGCGTCGTGGAGCATCTTTGCGACCGCCAGACCGGCCGCGCCCGTTCCCGAGACAACTACCGACACATCGGCGATCTGTTTGTTGACAAGCTTGAGAGCATTCCACAGCGCAGCAGTTGTCACGATGGCTGTTCCGTGCTGGTCGTCGTGGAACACGGGAATGTCAAGCGCCTCGATGAGCCTGTCCTCGATCTCGAAGGCAGCCGGCGCGGCTATGTCCTCCAGATTGATCCCACCGAAAGAAGGAGCCATGCGCACTACGGTGTCGACCAGCTCGTCGGCTGTGGTCACGTCGAGGCACACCGGAAACGCATCGACCCCGCCGAACTCCTTGAACAGCAGGGCCTTGCCTTCCATCACGGGCAGGGCCGCGGCCGGGCCGATGTCCCCCAACCCGAGGACGGCCGTACCGTCGGTGACGATGGCGACGATGTTCCTGACGATCGTGTGGGTGTGGCGCAGCATCGGCTCCCGCTGGATCGCCTTGCACACACGGGCCACTCCCGGCGTGTACGCCATGGCCAGGTCGTGGGCGTCGCCAACCGAACAAAGGGCGTTGACCTCTATCTTTCCGCCCTCATGGAGGCGGAACGTGCGGTCCCACCAGTCGAGCACGGTGACGCCGTCGAGGTCGCTGACAGCCGCAACGACGTCACGGGCATGGTCGGGGGACTCGGCGAGCACATCGATCTCGCGCATGATGACCGGACCCTTGGCCTCGAAGCCCGGAATGGCGGCAATGTTGCCCCCGGCGTCACCGATGGCAGTGGCGAAGCGGCCCAGCGTCCCGGGGCGGTTTCCCAGCGACACCTTGATTGTGATCGAATAGGCCGGAGTCGGTGTGTCCAATTCGACCTCCTTTTCTGGTGCCCAGCGAATCATATTGTTGTGGCTGCTTCATGGCGTAACTATCATTCGCCGTCAAGCTTTGCACCGCTGAAAGGAACCGGACTAGTGGTACGACACATGTCAGACGAACACAAGGCTGCCAATGCCAAGGCTCGTTCCGAGAATCGAGCTGTGAGCGCGTACCTTGAAGGCTTGGAATCGAACCGGCCACGACCGGGCCGCAGGCGCACCGCCGAATCCATCAGGAAGCGAATAGAAGCAATCGGCGAAGCGCTCGAGTCGGCAACACCTATACGACGGGTCCAGCTAGTCCAAGAGCGCATCGATCTTGAGCGCGCCCTCAGCGCACCCGCGGAGACAGTCGACATCAGCGAACTCGAGGACGCGTTCGTGGCAGTCGCCGTCTCCTACAGCGGCCGCAAGGGAATCACATACGCGGCGTGGCGCGAGGTCGGAGTCCCTGCCGCGACTCTCAAGCGCGCCGGCATCTCCCGCGGCGGCGCCTGACACTCCTCACAATCGAAGTTCCGCCGGCCGGGCGGCAGCCTGCGGATGGCGGGCGACGATGCGGCGGACCGCCTCGACCACGCGTGCGGTCTGTTCTGACGCCGTTCCCGCGAACCGCTCCGGCTCGGCCGTGAGCCGGGTCAACTCGTCTCGGTCCAGCGGCACACGATCGTCGGCCGCGAGCCGGTCGAGCAGCCCGTACAGGTCGACGGGATCGTCGCCGGTGGCTTGCCGCGCGGCCCGCCGGGTGGGTTCGGCCAGCACTTCGTGGGCCGCCTCCCGTCCCATCCCGGCCCGAACCAGGGCGGTGAGAAGGCGGGTGGTCGCCAGCAGGGGCAGAAAGCGCTCGAACTCCGCAGCGAGGGCGGCCTCGTCGATCCGGAGCTCCTCCAGCACTCCCCGGGCGGTGTGGAGCAGGCCGTCGGCGGCGTAGAAGGCGTCGGGAAGCATGATCCGCCGGGTGGCCGAGCAGCTCACATCGCCCTCGTTCCACTGCCGCCCCGCTAGCGAGGCCGCCATGGCGAGATGGCCGTCGAGCACGGCCGCCAGGGCGGCGATGCGCTCCGAGGAGCGGGCGTTGGCCTTGTGGGGCATGGCCGACGAGGCGACCTGACCGTCGCGGAACCCCTCCGACACCAGCCCGTGCCCGGCCATGAGCCGCACGGTCGTCGCCAGGGACGCCGGCCCGGATACCGCCTGGACCAGCGCAGCCACCACGTCGAAGTCCAGAGAGCGCGGATAGGTCTGGCCCGACGCATCGAGCACATCTCCGAAGCCGAGATGCTCGGCGACCAGGCTCTCCAATTCGTCGACCGCCTCCGCCGACCCGAGAAGGTCGAGTTGATCGAGGCGGGTGCCGACAGGTCCCTTGATACCCCTCAGCGGGTACCGGTCCAATAGCTCCGCGACCCTGGAGTGCCCGAGCATCGTCTCCGCGGCGGCGTCCGCGAAGCGCTTGCCGAGCGTGGTGGCCTGCGCGGCCACGTTGTGGGTGCGGGCCACCATCACGGTCGAGGCATGGGCCTCAGCCAGATCGGCCAGCCGGGCGATCACCGCCACCAGGTCGTCGCGGATCACTTTCAGCGAGTCGCGAATCAACAGCTGCTCGGTGTTCTCGGTGACGTCGCGGGAGGTCATGCCCAGATGGATCGATTCGTGTCCGGCGAGAGCGCAGAACTCGTCGATCCGGGCCTTCACGTCATGGCGAGTGACGGCCTCCCGGGCGGCTATCGACTCGAGGTCGACGACCTCCACCACCGCCTCGTAGGCATCGACGACGCCCTCGTCGACATCGAGTCCGAGTCTGCGCTGAGCTTCCAGCACCGCCAGCCACAGCCGGCGCTCAAGTACCACGCGGCGCTCGGGGGACCACAGCGCCCGCATCCGATCGCTGGCGTAGCGGCCCGCCAGCACGTTGGGGTGGGAGGCCTCCACTACAAGCCCCTACGCGGCTTCCTGCCAGTAGAGGTACTGGCTGCGGCCCGGGCCGACCCCGACGAGCCGGATCGGCACGCCGATGCCCTCCTCCAGGAAAGCGATGTAGTCGGCGGCCGCGGCCGGCAGCTCGGCCGACGATGTGATGCCGCTCAGGTCGGTGCTCCAACCGTCGAGCTCGGCGTACACCGGCACCGCCTTGTGGATCACCGACTGGTGATAGGGCATGTGCTCGTAGCGCTCGCCGTCCAGTTCGTAGGCGACGCACACCTTGAGGCGGTCGAGCCCGTCGAGCACGTCGAGTTTGGTGAGGGCTACCTCGGTCAGGGAGTTGAGCCGCACCGCGTGGCGCAGCATCACCAGGTCGAGCCATCCGGTGCGGCGGCGGCGGCCGGTGTTCGTCCCGAATTCGCCGCCGACGGTGACGAGATGGTCCCCGACCTCGTCGAACAGCTCTGTGACGAACGGCCCCGACCCGACCCGGGTCACGTAGGCCTTGGCGACGCCGATGACCCGATCGATGTGGCGGGGACCGATCCCCGCGCCGATGCAGACGCCGCCGGCGACCGGATTGGATGACGTGACGAAGGGGTAGGTGCCGTGATCGAGGTCGAGGAAGGTCGCCTGGGCCCCCTCGAACAGCACCTGCCGGCCGGACTCGAGAGCCTCGTGCAGCACGGCCACGGCATCGCAGATGTGGGCCTCGAGCCGGGGCGCGCACTCGTCGAGGTACTCGGCGACGATGTCGCCCGCCCGCATGGGCAGGCGGTTGAAGACCTTGGCCAGCACCTTGTTGGCGTGGCCCAGGGACACGTCGAGCTTGGCCCGGAAGATCCGTGGATCGAGCAGGTCCTGGACCCGCAGACCGATGCGCATCGACTTGTCGGCGTACGCCGGCCCGATGCCCCGTTTGGTGGTGCCCAGCTTGGCCTCGCCGAGATGGCGCTCGTGCAGCGCGTCGAGTTCCTGGTGGTAGGGCATGATCAGGTGGGCGTTGCCCGACAGTCTCAGAGAGCTGCAGTCGACGCCCCGGGACTGGAGCGCGTCCATCTCGGCGATGAGGACCCTGGGATCGATGACGACGCCGTTGCCGATCACCGGTGTGATGTGCTCGTAGAGCACTCCGCTGGGTATCAGCTGGAGTGCGAAGGTCTCACCGCCCACCACCAGCGTGTGTCCGGCGTTGTGGCCGCCCTGGTAGCGGACGACCAGGTCCATCTCGGCAGCGACGAGGTCGGTGAACTTCCCCTTCCCCTCGTCGCCCCACTGGGTACCGACGACGACGGTCGCAGGCACGGCGCTCTCCTTCAGGGGCGGGCGTTACCTGCCGATTGTACTCGTCACTTGAGAACTATCGACGGGTCCGTCTCGCCGGGGCCGTCCACGTCCACGACCACGGTGTCGTCGGAGGTGTAGCGGCCCTCCAGCATGGCCACCGCGAGAGGATCTCCGATCGCGCGCTGTATAAGGCGCTTGAGGGGCCGGGCGCCGAAGGCGGGGTCGTAGCCGGCGCGGGCCAGCTGCGCCTTGGCCTCACCGGTGACCTCCAGCCCGAGACGCCGGGCCTGGAGGCGGTCCTCCAGTTGCTTGAGCTGGATGTCGACGATGGGCACGAGGTCTTCCGGCTCCAGGGCGCGGAACCGGACGATGTCGTCGATGCGGTTGACGAACTCGGGCCGGAAGAAGTTGCCCGGCTCGCCCTTGAGGTTGGACGTCATGATCAGCACGACGTTGCTGAAGTCCACCGTGCGGCCCTGCCCGTCAGTGAGACGGCCGTCGTCGAGCAGTTGGAGCAGCACGCCGAACACCTCGGCATGGGCCTTCTCCACCTCGTCGAGCAGCACCACCGCGTAGGGGCGGCGCCGGACGGCCTCGGTCAGCTGGCCACCGGAGTCGTGGCCCACGTATCCGGGCGGCGCTCCGATGAGGCGGGAGACTGAGTGCTTCTCGAGGTACTCGGACATGTCGATGCGCACCATGGCCTGCTCATCGTCGAACAAGAACGCGGCCAGGGACCGGGCCAACTCGGTCTTGCCCACGCCGGTGGGGCCGAGGAACAGGAAGCTGCCGATGGGGCGGTGGGGGTCGCTGAGGCCGACACGGCTGCGACGGATGGCGTTGGCCACCACGCTCACCGCCTCGTCCTGGCCCACCACCCGCTCGTGGAGATGCTCCTCCAGCCGGATCAGCTTGGCTGCCTCGCCCTCCATCAGCCGCGACACCGGCACGCCGGTGGACCGGCTGACGACGACCGCGATGTGGTCGGCGTCGACTTCCTCGGTGAGCATCGACGAGTCGCGCTGCAACCCGGCCAGATGGCTGGTGGCCTCGTCGATGCGTCTCTCCAGGTCGGGGATGATCCCGTAGCGGATCTCGGCGGCCCGTTCCAGGTCGGGCTCGCGTTCGAGATCGGACCGGCGGGTCTCGAGCTCCTCCTTGAGGGAGCGGATGACGCCGATGGCCTCCTTCTCGGCCTTCCAGCGGGCCGTCAGCGCGGAGGACTCCTCGGTGAGGTCGGCGATCTCGCGCTCCAGGTCGTCGAGACGCGCCCGCGACGTGGCGTCGCTCTCCGCCCCGACCGCGACCCGCTCCATCTCGAGCTGCCGCAGGCGGCGCTCCACCACGTCGATCTCGGTGGGCACCGAGTCGATCTCGATGCGCAGCGAGCTGGCCGCCTCGTCGATCAGGTCGATGGCCTTGTCGGGAAGGAACCGGCCGGTGATGTAGCGGTCCGACAGCTCGGCCGCGGCGATCAGGGCGGAGTCCTTGATGCGGACCCCGTGGTGGACCTCGTAGCGCTCCCGCAGACCTCGCAGGATGGCCACGGTGGCCTCCACGGAGGGCGGTTCCACCAGCACCGGCTGGAAGCGGCGCTCCAGAGCCGCATCGGTCTCGAGGTGCTTGCGGTACTCGTCGAGCGTGGTGGCGCCGACCATCCGCAGGGTGCCGCGGGCCAGCATGGGCTTGAGCATGTTGCCGGCGTCCATCGCTCCCTCGGCGCCGCCCGCACCCACCATGGTGTGCAACTCGTCGATGAAGGTGACGATCTCGCCGCCGGCGTCGGCGATCTCGGCCAGCACCGCCTGGAGGCGCTCCTCGAACTCGCCCCGGTACTTGGCGCCGGCCACCATGGCGGCCAGGTCGAGCACCACGAGGCGCTTGCCGGCCAGGCTGTCGGGCACGTCGCCGTCCACGATGCGCTGGGCCAGGCCCTCCACGATGGCGGTCTTGCCCACGCCGGGCTCGCCTATCAGCACGGGGTTGTTCTTGCGGCGCCGGGCCAGGACCCTGATCACCCGCCGGATCTCGTCGTCGCGGCCGATCACCGGGTCGAGGTTGCCGGCACGGGCCTCGGTGGTGAGGTCCCGGCCGTAGCGCTCCAAGGCCTGGTACTGATCCTCGGGCGCCTTGGTGGTGACCCGATGGCTGCCCCGAACATCGTGCAGCACCTTCAGCAGGAGCTCGCGGTCGAGGTCCAGGCGGTCGACGAGGGCGATGACCAGATGCTCGGTGGAGAGGTAGTCGTCGCCGAGGTCGAGGCGCAGCTTGTCGGCGGCGGTCAACACGTCGTGCAACTCGCGGGAGACACCGACCTCGGACCCGTAGGCGCGCGGCAGCATGGTCACCGCCTGCTGGGACCGGGCCAGCACGGCGGCGTGGTCGACGCCCGCGGAGTGCAGCATCGGCAGCACCAGGCCCTCGGTCTGGGCCAGCAGGGCGATCAGCAGGTGGTCGGGCGTGACCTCGGCGTGGGAGGCGGACCTGGCCGCCTCGGTGGCGGCCGCGAACGCCTCGGTCGTCTTGAGCGTCCAGCGGTTGGGGTCCAGAGCCACGGTCAGCCGTCCCTCGTGACCGGCTCGACCACGGAGGCCGGTCCGCGGGTGGCGCGGTAGATGGTCACCGCCCTGCCGGTGGGAACGGCCGGCACCAGGCCGCCGGGGTTGAATCCGTGCGCCGTCAACTCGGCCATTCGGTGTTCGTGGGCCCGGCGGGCGTCGTCGAGCTGAGCCCTCAATTCGGCCACGGTCTGCTCGAGTTCCAGGACCCGCTGCACGCCGGCGAGGTTGAGACCCTCGTCGGTCAGTTCGGCGATGCGCTCCAGCAGGGCGAGGTCGGCGTCGCTGTAGCGGCGGCTGCCGCCTGCGGTCCGGGCCGGCGCGAGCAGGCCCCTTCGCTCGTAGATGCGAAGCGTCTGCGGATGGACCCCCGCCAATTCGGCAGCCACTGATATCACGTACACGGCTCGGTGGAATCGGTCATCGGTCATCGGTCATCGGTCATTCTCCGTGGTTGAGATCATTGTCGAAGTGGGCCCGCGGGTCCTCGCCACCGGCAGCGGCGAAGGCCTCCATCGCGGCCTGCTGCTCGTCTGACAGGTTCTGGGGCACGACGACCTCGACCTCCACGATGAGGTCGGCGCCCCCGGTGGAGGAGGTCGCGGGGATGCGGAGGCGCCGGCCCGTCCGTGTGCCGGGGGGGATGCGTATGGTCACCGTCGATCCGTCGAGGGTGGGCACCGGGATCTGCGCGCCCAGCGCGGCCTCCGAGAACGTGACCGGCACGATCAGGGTGAGGTTCTTGCCGTCCCGCCCGAACAACCGGTGGGGCTTGACATGGACCCGCACGTAGAGGTCGCCGGGTCTGCCGCCCGGTCCCTGGCCCGGAGCGCCGCGGCCGGCCAGCTTGATCCGCTGCCCGTCGGTCACCCCGGCCGGGATGCGGGCCTTGACCTCGTGGCGTCGGCGCTCCGTGCCCCGGCCGCCGCAGGCGGCGCAGGGATTCTCAATGACGGTCCCCCGGCCTGCGCAGCCCACGCAGGGCCGGCTGAAGGAGAACAGGCCCTGGTTCTCGTCGTTAACGCCGGTACCTGAACAGGTCGGGCACGGCTGCGGCTTGGCCGGCGGCTTGGCGCCCAGGCCCTTGCAGGTACGGCAGCGAGCCTCGCCGGTGACGGGCACACCGATCGTGGTCCCAGACACGGCGTCGGCGAACTCGAGCTTCACCTCTGTCTCGATGTCGGCGCCCCGCTGGGCTGGATTGCCGCCGCGGCGCCGTCCGAAGAGACCGCCGAAGAGGTCGCCGAGATCTCCCATCTGCTCGAAGTTCAGGTTGAAGCCTCCCGCCGGGCCCGAGCCGCCCGGGCCGAAGGAGCCGGCCATGGGACCGAGCCGGCGCACCTCGTCGTAGGCCTTGCGCTTGGAGTCGTCGCCGAGCACGTCGTAGGCCGAGGCCACTTCCTTGAAGCGTTCCTCCACGGCCTGGTCGCCCGGATTGGCGTCGGGGTGCAGCTTCTTGGCCAGCTTGCGGTAGGCCTTGGAGACGTCGGAGGCCGAGGCGTCCTCGGCCACGCCGAGGATCTTGTAGTAGTCCTTCTCGAACCACTCCCTCTGGGGCTCCACTGTCACCTTCCGTTCCGCTCTTGTTCGCTGCGATCTGAGGGCCGCTCGGGCCCTGGCTCAGCCGCGCACCTTCACCATGGCCGGCCGCAGGACCCGGCCGTTCCACGCGTAACCGGTGCGCAGCACCTCCACCACCGTCGGAGCGTCCTGGCCGTCACCGGTGGACTCCTCGCTCATGACTGCCTCGTGGAAGCCGGGATCGAAGGGCTCGTCGACCGTGCCGAGCACGGTGAGGCCCTCCGCGGACAGCACGCCCAGCAGCTGCGACTGCAAGGCTTCGATGCCCTCCACGCCCTGGCTGACCGCCGCCTCGCACGCGTCGAGGACGACGAGCAGCTCTCTGGCCAGCCTCGAGGCCGCCTGGGCGACCAGTTCGGTGTTGCGCTTCATCGTCTGGCGCCGGAAGTTGGTGAACTCCGCGGTGACCCGCTGGAGGTCCTCCAGGTAGGCGTCTCGCTCCGCGATTGCCGCGGCCAGGTCGAGCTCGGCGTCACCGGCGGTCTGCCCTTCGACGGGCTCCGGCTCGGCGGTCAAGGACTCGGCCGCCTCGCCGCTGTCTGCGACAGACGCTTCGGGCTCGTCGGAGACAGCCTCCAGCTCGCTGACGTCGGGGGACGACGCGCTCACGCCGTCTCGCGGTCGTCGTCGACGATCTCAGCCTCGACCACGTCGTCGTCATCGGAGGCTTCGCCGGCCGCGCCCGGCCCGCGAGCGGACGCGGCGGCCGCGTCGTAGAGCCTCTGGCCGAACTCCTGGCTGGCCGTCAAGAGCGCCTCGGTGGCCGACTTGACCGCCTCGACGTCGTCACCCTCCAGCGCGCTGCGCAGATCGGCGAGCTTGGAGTTGATGGCCTCCTTCTCGTCGTCGGACACCTCGTCCGCGTGCTCCTTCAGCAGCTTCTCCGTCTGGTACACGAGGGTGTCGGCCGCGTTGCGGATCTCGGCCTCCTCGCGCCGCTGGCTGTCCTCCGCCGCGTGGGCCTCGGCGTCGGCGACCATCTGGTCGATGACGTCGGAGCCGAGCGACGACTGACCGGTGATGGTCATCGACTGCTCCTTGCCGGTGGCCTTGTCCTGCGCGCTCACATGGACGATGCCGTTGGCGTCGATGTCGAAGGTCACCTCGATCTGGGGCATGCCCCTGGGCGCGGGCGGCAGGTCGACGAGCTGGAACTTGCCCAGGGTCTTGTTGTAGGCGGACATCTGCCGCTCGCCCTGGAGCACATGGATCTCCACCGACGGCTGGCCGTCCTCGGCGGTAGTGAAGATCTCGCTCTTGCGGGTGGGGATGGTGGTGTTGCGTTCGATGAGGGTGGTCATCACGCCGCCCTTGGTCTCGATGCCCAGCGACAGCGGGGTCACGTCGAGCAGCAGAACATCCTTGACCTCGCCCTTGAGCACACCGGCCTGGATGGCCGCACCGACGGCCACCACCTCGTCGGGGTTGACCGTCTTGTTGGGCTCGCGGCCGCTCATCTCCTGGACCAGCTCGGCCACCGCCGGCATGCGGGTCGACCCGCCCACCAGGACAACGTGGTGGATGTCGCCGGAGGCGATGCCGGCGTCGGAGATGGCCCGCTCGAAGGGGCCCCGACAGCGGTCGAGCAACTGCGCGGTCAACTCCTGGAACTTGGCCCGGCTGAGGGTGTAGTCGAGATGCAGCGGACCCTTGTCGGTGGCGGTCACGAAGGGCAGGTTGATCTGCGAGGACGGGGTCTGGGACAGCTCGATCTTGGCCTTCTCGGCCGCCTCCTTGAGACGCTGCATGGCCATGGCGTCGGTGGACAGGTCCACCCCGTGGTCGCCCTTGAACGACGCCACCAGCCAGTCGATCACGGCCTCGTCCCAGTCGTCGCCGCCGAGCTTGGTGTCGCCGGAGGTGGACTTCACCTCGAACACGCCGTCGCCGAGTTCCAGCACCGACACGTCGAAGGTCCCGCCGCCGAGGTCGAACACCAGGATGGTCTGGTCGGCGGACTCCTTGTCGAGTCCGTAGGCGAGGGCGGCCGCGGTGGGCTCGTTGATGATGCGCAGAACTTCGAGCCCGGCGACCTTGCCGGCCTCGTTGGTGGCGGTGCGCTGGGCGTCGTCGAAGTAGGCGGGCACGGTGACGACCGCCTGCGTGACGGTGTCGCCGAGGTACTCCTCGGCGTCGCGCTTGAGCTTCATCAGCACCCGGGCCGATATCTCCTGGGCGGCGTAGCTCTTGTCGTCGACCTTGAACGTCTTGGCCGTGCCCATGTGCCGCTTCACCGAGCGGATGGTGCGATCGGGGTTGGTGATGGCCTGGCGCTTGGCGACCTCGCCCACGAGCACCTCGCCGTCGTTGCTGAACGCCACGACGGAGGGAGTCGTGCGCGATCCCTCCGCGTTGGGGATGACGACGGGGTCGCCGCCCTCGAGGACGCTTACGACAGAATTCGTGGTACCGAGATCGATACCGACGGCCTTTGGCATGGTGAGGCTTCCTTTCACTTATGTCTTGCCTAACCTAGAACGCACAGAGTAGCGAAGTTCATTCCCATTTGCACAAAAACTTGAGTCTGTTCTTATCAACTTTCTCGGAGCCGAGCCGGGTACCTTGGGCAGCCATGGCTCACGACCTGATCCTTCTTCGCCACGGCCGCAGCACCTGGAACGACAAGAACCTCTTCACCGGCTGGTACGACTGCGGACTGAACGAAGCCGGTCGAGCCGAGGCCCACCGGGCCGCCGAGATGCTGGCCACCGCCGGTCTGATGCCGACCGCGGTACACACGTCAGTCCTGGAACGGGCCACGGAGACGACCAGAATCGTGCTCGACGACCTCGGCCTCGGCTCGCTGGAGGTTCGCAGGAGCTGGCGGCTCAACGAGCGCCACTACGGCGACCTGACCGGGCTGGACAAGGCGGCCACCCGCGAGGCCCACGGCGACGAGCAGTTGCAGCGGTGGCGCCGGGGCTTCGACACCCCGCCGCCGCCCATCCGGAGCGACAACGAGTTCAACCCCAATGGCTCGCCGATATACGCGGACCTCGATCCCGGGCTCGTGCCGCTGACCGAGAGCCTCAAGGACGTGCTGGCCAGGCTGCTGCCCTACTGGCAGGACGCCATCGTCGGAGACCTGCGCAGCGGCCACACGCTGATGGTCTCGGCCCACGGAAACAGCCTCCGCGCCCTGGCCAAGCACCTGGACGGCATCTCCGACGACGACATCGGTGCCCTCAACATTCCCACCGGGATGCCCCTGCACTACGTGCTGGGTTCCGACATGTTCCCGACCGAGCCCAAGCACCCCCTGGAGCGGGCCCTCGATCCTGTCGCCGCTGCCGCCGCGGCCGCCGAGGTGGCCGCCCAGGCCTCACGCCCTTCTCTACCCTGACGCCGGTTGATTTGCAGCCCTAGCGCCTTGGCGGCGTGACCCAGTTCTTGCTCAGATGCTCTGCCAGCCGTTGTTTGACACTCTTGGGAAGATCCCTGCCTCCGTCAGTGCGGAATACCACCGCGTGAGCCGGCTCCCAAGGGGTCGGCCAGAGTTGGATTCCGCGCTCGCTGGCTTCACCGCGAATCACATCTGCCGTGATGCTCGCCAACCCGTCACCCGCATAGCGCCCACGCAGCACCTCCAGCGGATCGGCGAGCGACTCGACGATCACCGAGAGCGCGGGCCCCGGACAGCCGACCCTGGCAGCCATCTCCTCCGTGTAGAACTGGACGGCCTGTCGGGTCACCCGAGGGTTTCCCTCTGCGTCAAGAGTGTTCCAGTCGCAGAATCTCGGATTGATCCGTCGGAGCAGACGTGCGGTCGGCAGAATGCCGACCAGGTCGTCCTCGTAGGGGCTCCCGCCCGGCATGTATCCGCGAGCCGCCTACCAGCTGTGAACCGAGAGAAAGGCAAGCGGATCGAGAGGGGAACGGGTGAGCGGTCCATCCCAGCCCACGTCCTGCTTGTCATCCTCGTAGAAGACCTCTATCGAATCGCGTCCGACGGTGAAGTCGATGTGACGCTCAGACGAATGCCACTCAAGGACGACACAGCCATCGATCGACGGTGTCACCGTCGGACGTGGCAGCGCAGGCAGGGCGGCACCGATCTCAGCCAGCAATCGGCGAGCGCGGTCGACTGCCTCGGCGGACACCGGGTAGGCCACCGCGCCGTCCCACCCCTCGGACAACAACAGCAGTTCCTTGACTTCGACGTCGACGGCATGGAGCCAGGAGGACGACACCGCTAGGGAGCCGGGAAGGGCGAAGTGCATCCTCTGCAGCGTCAACTCCGACTCATCCAAGGAAGAAGCCGGTGAGGCCACGCTGAAGACGGCGGGCTCGGCCAGTGTCATGTTGCCTCCTTATCGGGGTGCAAGCCCCAGCGACGGTGGAATGCAGCCGTTGTCATGTCCAAGAATCCCTTGACTACCCACCGGCGGCCCAGGTCGAGGAACTCGAGCACCGCTGAGACCTCGCTCCCTCGCGGTGCGCCCCGCGCGGTGAGACTCAACAAGACGATCGGTTGGCGCTCCTCGCCAGCCCACGCTCGATCGACCGCCACATGGAGGCGGCCCATGGGTGATCCCTCGGTCCCGGGGATCAGGTAGGCCGACGCGTGCCTTGATGTCTCCGGCGAGGGCAAAAAAGCACCGTAGCGTGGCTGGACGTCGCGCAGGATGGCACCGAACGGTCCCCCGTCAAGGTCTTCGGCCGTGAGCGGGATGTGATTGATGTAGGTGACCTCGCACTGGGTCGGCACCAGTCCGGCACCAAGCGCCTCTCGGACGTAGAAGCCGAACTCCGTCAGCCAGCGCTCGAACTTCGCCCGACCCTTCTCGTACCGGGTGTAGTCGGGGTTCTCGGGAGTCTTTCGCCAGTTGTAGGCGAACCAGTCCTGTTGAAGCTGGACGAGGTCGTTCCCGCTGGAGCAGAAGAACCGGGGTGAGGGGACGGAAGCCCCGATCCGCAGTGCCACCGCGGATGTCCCGCTGTCCTGGCCGAACTGCTCGACCGGCGCGTCGTAGGGCGGCCGCTCCTCGATCACCGGCAGGTCCGTCGAGAGACAATCGTCCCAGAATTTCACCAGGCGCGGCGCGTCAAGGCCCGGGACATCGCGAAACCGAACCGCCAAGACGGTCTCGACCACAGGCGGCGCTTCGAAGTCCGGCAGTCCTTCCGTGCTCATCGATGATCGGAACCGCAGACCATGGGATTAAGACTACAGTGGTGACCAGCGCCGATCATCGCATGGCAAGCCAAGGGGCCGAGGTGACGTGGTTGGGGGGGATGCACCTCGCGTAGAGTCGCTCCGTGGCTACAGAAGGCTGGATCGATCTTCGTGAGCTAGCAGAGCGCCTCGCGAACCGTTCGCTGAAGGGCCGCAGCGAAGCGACGGTGCAGTCCGATGTGCGGATGCTGTTGCTGGCGGCGGGGTTGAACCTCACCGAAGGTGACGTGCTCGATGTCAAGCTGGAATCTCCGCTCGCTGACCGTCGCCGTATCGACATTGAGATGGGCCGCACCGTCATCGAGGTGAAGCGCAACCTGGCTCCGCAGGGGTCGCTGAAAGATGCGGCAACGCAGCTTGCTGACTACGTGGAAGCAAAGAGCAGCAGCCTCGGGCAGCGCTATGTGGGGATCGTCACCGACGGCCGGGACTGGCATCTGTTCCACCATGGCGAAGGTGGCCTGGTTGCTGTCGCTGAGCATCACGTGGACCCGGCAGCACCGAATGTTGAGGCGCTGGTGAGGTGGCTCGGGTCGGTGTTGACGACCGAGGAGCAGATCGCTCCGACTCGGCAGGCGATTGCTGACCAGCTCGGAGCGGACAGTCCTGGCCATGAACTCGAACGTGCCACGTTGAATGCTCTATATCGGGCAAACCGCTCCCAGCCCGAGGTCGCGATCAAGCGCGAGTTGTGGGCAAAGCTGTTGACAACGGCGCTGGGCACCCAGTTCAGCGCGGACGAGGAAGACCTGTTCATCGAGCACACGCTGCTGGTGGCCACCGCGGAGTGTGTCGCTCACGCGACGCCTGGGCACGAGAACACTGGCTGACCCAGCACCCATGGGCCGAACGGGTCAGAGTCGTGAGGGTGGTGCGGTGAGTTGCTGAGAGGAGATCCGAGTCAGACCTAACAGAGGCCCATCAGCCGCGTTCTGGGTCAGGCGCCGACCCGGCTGGTGCCGCTCAAGACTGACGGGGCCGAGCATCGCCTTCCCCGCCCTGACCGGGGCGCGGCGAGTAGTGTCGCGCCCGCCATGCGGATCAAGCCCCATCACATCGTCGTCGCGCTCGGTGTCGCCATCGCGCTGTTCACCGCCCTGTCGGGGATCGTCGCCGGGATCACCGGCTTCCGCAGTGACTCCCCCGTCACCCGCGAGGTCTTCGGCAACATCCCGGCTCCGCTGAAGGCCGCCTTCTACACCGTCATCCCGATACTGCTGGTGTACGGTGCGGTCCTGTTCGCCAACCGGGTCAAGAACTGGGAACGGGGCCGGCCCGACAACCGCCGCACCACGGTGCACAACGCCAAGCACCGCATGGCCGACTTCCGGGCCGGCGTCTATATGCAGACCCTGCTGCGGGAGCCGGGCGCGGGCGTGATGCACTCGCTCATCTACTTCAGCTTCCTGGTGCTGCTGGGGGTGACCACCACCCTGGAGGTCCACCACCAGTTGCCGGACGGAGCCAAGTTCCTGCACGGCGACGTGTACCGGGCCTACTCCGCGGTGGGCGACGCAGCCGGGCTGGTGTTCGTGATCGGGATGCTGTGGGCCATCCTGCGCCGCTTCGGCCCGCCGGCTTGGCGGCCGTACCGCATCCGCATCAAGACCCGGCCCGAGCACGCGGTCATCGGCGGGGTGATGCTGGCCATCGGGGTGACCGGCTTCGGTGCGGAGGCCTTCAGGATCGCAGCCGACGGGCTGCCCGACCACGAGCGCTGGAGCTTCATCGGCTACCCGCTGGCCACCCTCGTCGACACCTCAGGCGCAGTGCACGGCTGGCATCAGGCGTGGTGGGTGGCCCACGTGGTCGCCTTCATGGCGTTCCTGGTGATCCTGCCGACGACGATGCTGCGCCACATGTTCACGTCGCCTCTGAACATGTACCTGCGCCACCGCGACCGGCCCAAGGGCGCCATGCGGCCCATGCCCGACCTGGTGGAGGGCGACACCGAGCTGGAGGCGTTCGGCGCCTCGGTGATCGAGGACTTCTCATGGAAGCAGCTGCTCGACACCGACGCCTGCACCATGTGCGGCCGCTGCACCTCGGTGTGCCCGGCCCACGCCACCGGCAAGCCCCTGGATCCTCGGGAGATCGTGCTCAAGACGGGCGAGGTCATGGCCCTCACCGGCAGCCCGCCCACGTCGCCGCCCCTAAGCAGCGGTGAGGAGACCGTCGAGGTGCCGGCCAACTGGATGTTCGAGCACATAGAACACCCCGACGGCGAGGGCCGCGGCCCCGTCACCGACGAGGAGCTGTGGGCCTGCACGTCGTGCCGGGCCTGCGACGAGATCTGCCCGGTCAACATCGAGATCCTCGACAAGATCCTGGACATGCGCCGCTACCTCACCCTGATGGAGAGCGACTTCCCCTCGGAGCTGGGCCAGGCCTTCAGGGGCATGGAGAACTCGTCCAACCCGTGGTCGCTCAGCCAGACCGAGCGGGCCGATTGGGCCCGGGACCTCGACGGCGTGCGGGTCCTGTCCGGCGGCGACCCGCTGGACGCCGAGTACCTGTACTGGGTCGGGTGCGCGGGGTCATTCGACGACAAGAACAAGAAGGTGGCCCGGGCCATGGCCCAGCTCATGGAGCGGGCCGGCGTGGACTTCGCCATCCTCGGCCCGGCCGAGAACTGCACCGGCGACTCGGCCCGGCGCTCAGGCAACGAGTACCTGTTCCAGATGCTGGCGTCGGCCAACATCGAGACCCTCAACTCGATGGGGGTGCGCAAGATCGTCACCCAGTGCCCCCACTGCTTCAACACGCTGGCCAACGAGTACCCGCAACTCGGCGGGCACTACGAGGTGGTCCACCACAGCCAGTTCCTGGAGGCGCTGGTGGCCGAGGGCCGCCTGGACCTCGAAGGGGCGGCTCTTGCGGAGAGGGTCGTCTACCACGACAGCTGCTACCTGGGACGCCACAACGACGTGTACCTCGCTCCCCGGCGGGTGCTCGGCTCGCTCGGCGGCATCGACCTGGTGGAGGCCCCCCGCAACGGCACCAAGGGCATGTGCTGCGGCGCGGGCGGGGCCCGCATGTGGATGGAGGAGACGATCGGCACCAAGGTGAACGACGAGCGGTCCCGGGAACTGCTCGACACGGGGGCGTCGCGCATCGCCACCGCCTGCCCGTTCTGCTACATCATGATGGACGACGGAGTGCGGGCTGCGGGTGTGTCGGAGGATTCTGTACAGGTCGCCGATATCGCTCTGCATGTCTTGGAGGCGGTCGAGGCTCGCGACTCCGCTGGCAGCTGAGCAGTTCCGGCCGGCGGCCTGCCCGGGGTGCGCTTCCGGTCTTGCTGATCACGTCGTGCCGGTAGCGTTCTGGAGGTGGGGACTCGGATCGCGGTTGTGGACAACTATGACTCGTTCGTCTACATCCTGGTGCAGCATTTGGGGGAGTTGGGGGCTGAGCCTCTGGTGTACCGGCATGATGCGGTCACCGTCGATGACCTGCAGGTGCTGGAGCCCGACGGGATCCTGATCAGCCCCGGACCCGGGACACCCGACGACGCGGGTGTGAGCAACGATCTGCTGGCCTCGATGAGCGGCTCGGTGCCCATCTTCGGAGTGTGCCTGGGGATGCAGTGCATCGGCCAGGCATTCGGGGGGGCCGTGACCCGGGCTCCGGCTGTGATGCACGGCAAGACGTCGGTCATCGAGCACGACGGCTCGGGGGTGTTCGAGGGCCTGCCCAACCCCTTCACCGCCACCCGCTACCACTCGCTGATCGTCGAGCGCGCCTCGGTGCCACCCGTGCTGGAAGTCACCGCCACCTGCCACGAGGGCCTGGTGATGGGTCTGCGGCACCGGCGCCACCCGACCGAGGGAGTGCAGTTCCACCCGGAGTCGGTGCTGACCGACGCGGGCCGCGACCTGCTCGACAACTTCCTCGCCCGCTGCCGCTAGCGACAACAGCCAGCCTCAGCCGGTCTCGTCGGGCTCCTCGGGCGGGATCGCGCCGGACGGTTCGATGCCCTCGGTCTCGCCGCCTTCGCCCTCGGGCGGCTCCGGCCCGATCTGATCGCCCTCGGTCTCGGCCGACTCGCCCACCACGACGTCCACTGGGGTCCCAGCCGACACTTCGAGGTTGGGGGGCGGCGTCTGGGCCAGGATCCGGCCCACATCCGACGATCCCGGCTCGACCGGCTCGAACGCCACGATGCCGATGACGAGCCCGTCCCGTTCAATGGCCAGCTTCCCGGTGTCGAACAGCAGGCCCTCGACGTCGGGGATGGCCACCAGCGGAGGACCGTCCGAGACGATGATGTAGATCTCCAGGCCGACAGCCACCGGGAACCCCTGGAGCGGATCGGTCTCGATGATCTCGCCCTCCGGGACCGTCGCCGAAGGCTCGCGCCGCTCAGCCACGCGGAACCCCTGGTCGGCCAGGGTCTGGATGGCCTGGATCAGTGTCTGGCCCCGCACGTCGGGCACGAAGATCTGCCCCGGCCCGGTGGAGACCGTGATGGTCACCGCCTCGCCCAGCGCGAGCTCGGTCTTCGAGGAGGGCTCCTGGCCCACCACGATGCCCGCCTCGGCCTGGCTGGTGCCCTGGATCACGATGACCTCGTAGCCCGCGTCCCGAAGGATCTCAGTGGCATCGACACGGTTGCGGCCCCGCACGGGAGGGACCCTCGGGATCTCGCCCTGGCTGACAGTGAGGGCCACCGTGGCGCCCTCCTCGATCCGCTGGCCCGCGAGCGGGCTCTGGGCGAACACCGTGTTCTCGGGCACGCCCGTGTCGACCTCGTAGCTCGGCTCCGGTTGCAACCCGAGGGCCCGCAGCTGGGCATCCGCCTCTCCGTAGCTGAACCCGGACACGTCGGGCACCTCGATCAGCGCGACGCTCTCGGGGGTGGTCGGCTCTGCGGGCCCGTTGTCGTCGCCCAGGCCCAGCGAATCGTAGAAGGTCCAGCCCAGGAAGACGAGGGCGACCACGAGCACCACCAGACCGAAGAACATGAGCGCCGTCCGCTTCCATCCGTCGGATCGGTGGACCTCCTCGTAGTAGTAGGCCGGTGGCACGTACTGGGGCGGAGGCCCCGGTCCCGGCCCTGGCGCGGCGGGCACCTGGGCGCGGGGCCCGGTGGGCGGACCGCCGCTGGGCGGGGGAGCGGTGGCGACCGGACCGGTGCGCGGCCGGACTGCCACCGGGGCCGGCAGCGTCTGCGATCCGGTCGCAGGACGCTCGCCCGTCCGGACCCGGGGCGACTGGCCCGTCCGGACCCGGGGCGACTGGCCCGTCCGGACCCGGGGCGACTGGCCTGTCCGGACCCTGGGCGACTGGCCCGTCCGGACCGGGGGCGACTGGCCGGTACGAGTCGGGATGCTGTGGGCGCCGGCCAGGTAACGCTGAAGGTCGGCGCGCAGGTCCTCCGCCTTGGGATAGCGGTTGGCCGGGTTCTTGGCCAGCAGCTTGAGGATGATGGCCTCCAGGGACTCCACGATGCTCACGCCCAGCATCGACGGGGCGAGCGGACGCTCCTGCACGTGCTTGACGGCCACCGCGGTCGAGGTGTCGGCGGTGAAAGGGGGCTTGCCCACGATCATCTCGTAGAGCACGACCCCGAGCGAGTACAGGTCACTGCGACCGTCGAGGGCCTTGCCCTGGGCCTGCTCGGGCGAGAAGTAGGTGGCCGTGCCCATGACCGACCCGATATGGGTGAGGTTGTCGCCGGTCCTTCGGGCCAGGGCGGTGGCTATGCCGAAGTCGGCCACCTTCACTTGGCCGTCGTCGCTGACGATGATGTTGCCGAGCTTGACGTCGCGGTGCACGAGCCCGGCGTTGTGGGCGCTGCTGAGCGCTTCGGCCACGTCGGACGCGATCTCTGCGGCCCGGTCGGGGCTGAGACGACCGGTGGAGCGCATCACGTCGGCCATGCTGCGGCCCACCACGTATTCCATGACGATGTAGTAGGTGCCCTGCTCCTGACCCCAGTCGTAGATGCCGACGATGTTGGGGTGGTTCAGGTTGGCCGCGGCCTTCGCCTCCCGGCGGAAGCGCTCGACGAAGCTCGGATCATTGGCGAACTCGGGGAACAGGACTTTCACCGCCACCTGCCGGTCGAGCGACGCGTCCCGGGCCAGGTAGACGTCGGCCATCCCGCCGCGCGCGATGCGGCGGAGCAACTCGTAGCGACCGTTGAAGACGGTCAGGCCCTCATCTGACACCGTCAGCCATTGTAACGGGCGGCCCCAGGCCGGGATAAGAGCCGTGAATCGCGCGGCTGACCGGCGCCGCGATCAGGTCAGCACAGCGGGCTGGAACGTCACGACGAGCTGGCCCGAACCGTCAGGCTCGAGTCGGGGGTCGCCCACGACGTCGACGACCACCGCGGTGACATTGTCGCGGCCGTGCCCCGGCCGCACTGCTCGCTCCACCAGACTGCCGGAGGCGGCTCCAGCGTCGGCGACGGATCGCAGGATCTCAGCGATCTCGAAGTCGGGCACCTCGTTGGTGAGCCCGTCGCTGGAGAGCAGGAAGCGGGTCCCCTCAACGGCGGCCAGCTCCCAGCCGTCGACATGCACCCGGCGCTCGAACCCGACGGCCCGGGTGAGGGTGTGGCGGTCGGCGTGGGTAGCCGCCGCAGCCTCGGAGATGACGCCGTCGCGGACGAGATTCTCGGAGATCGTGTGGTCGACGGTGATGCGGCTGAAGCCGTCCGGGGTGAGCACGTACAGCCGGGAGTCGCCGACGTTGCAGGCGGCCAGCCGCGGCCCGTCCTCGGCGCCGTTGATTCCGGCCAGCACGCACAGGGTCGTCGACATCCCGAACAGGCTCGGATCGTTCCTGGCCGCTTCCAGGATGGCCGTGTTGGCCGAGCCCACCAGCGCGATCAGCTGGGCCAGCGAGTCGACGCCCGTGTCACGGGAGAGGACGTCGGTGGCTATGCCCGCCGCGGTGCCCCCTCCCGCGTGGCCTCCGAGCCCGTCCGCTACCGCAAAGACGGCACCGTCGGCGAGGTATCGATCCTGATTCTCGTGGCGGTGCAGGCCCACATGGGTGGCGGCCCCGTAATCCAGCCGCACTCAGGGCGTCCGCGAATGGCTCATAGCCTGAGGCGCTGCAGCGGAGTCATTCCCGCTCTTGTTCGATTCGCTCACGGGCCGCTCGGGCCACGGCCTCGCTCCGCTCCTCGCTAGTTGGTTCACTGGTCGCTCCATGTCCGCTCGGCCTCTTGGGCGATGCTAACGGCCCCCCGTAGCCTGACTCGGGACCGCCCCGCAGGCAGGCGATCCGTTCAGCGCCCCGCTAGCCTCGTGTGCCCGGGCCGCTCGCGGTGGGCCGGGGCCACGCGCGAGTGGCGGAATTTGGCAGACGCGCAGGATTCAGGTTCCTGTGTCCGAAAGGACGTGGGGGTTCAAGTCCCCCCTCGCGCACATCATCGCACCAGGGGCCCCGTCGCGGCCTCCACCGCGGCCCCCGAGAATCGACCCGAGATTCTCGGGGCCGAAATCTCGGGTTGCTTATGCGTGTCCAGTGCCCAGAACCAAACCGAGATTTCTGCGGTCGGTCAGGCGAAGGCTGCCAGCCACTGCTCGCGGCTGGTGGGCCGGAACACGTGGTTGCGCTCACGGGTGATGCCCATGGTGGCCGACGACTCCACCGAGTAGCCGTGCCCGGGATAGAGCACCGCGTCGTCGGGCACCCGGGCCAGCCGGGTGGTGAGGCTCTCGTACATCTGGGCCGGGTCGGATCCCGGTAGGTCCATGCGGCCGCATCCCTCCAGGAAGAGGGTGTCGCCGGCCACCAGGCGCCCGTCCACCAGGAAGCACTGGCTGCCGGGGGTGTGCCCCGGCGTGGCAATGAGCTCGATCGCGACCGCGCCCACCATCACCACATCGCCGGAGGCGTGGCTGACCAGGCAATCGTCGTCCACGCCGGTCACCTTCTTGACGAGATCGGCTTCGGCGGCCTGCACATGGATCGGGACCGACACCCGCTCCAGCAGCCGGGTGACGCCCTCGATGCTGAAGCCCATCATCTCGCCCCCCACGTGGTCGGGGTGGTAGTGGGTGGCCAGCACACCGGTGCAGGCCATGCCGTCGGCCTCCAGCAGGTCGATGAGCCCGTAGGCGTCGTAGGCCGGGTCGACGAGCACGGCCAGGCCACTGTCGCGGTCGCCGATGGCGTAGACGAAGTTCACCATCTGGCGGGCCACCCCGTCGTCCACCGCGAAGTCGCGTCCCGACAGCAGCTGGCGGAAGTAGAGCCGGTCGTCCACGTCTGACACCCTATTTCCCGCTCTTGTTCGCTGCGCTCACGGGCCGCTCGGGCCGCGGCCTCGCAAGTTCGGCCGCTAACGGGCGGTCGCAGTGGCGCTGATCGGTCGCTTGGGCCGTACCCTGCGGTGGATGGGGCAGTTCGGAGAGCCGCGCAATCTGACGGTCGGATACCTGGGTCCGCCGGGGACGTTCACCGAGCAGGCCATCTATTCCCAGGCCGACCTGGCCGCCATGAACCACCGCCCCATCAACTCGATAATCGACGTGTTGAGGGCGGTCGGCAGCGGCGAGGTCGACCTGGGCCTGGTGGCCATCGAGAACATGATCGAGGGGTCGGTGACGGCCACTCTCGACGCGCTGGCCTTCGACACCGACCTGTTCATCCAGCGCGAGGTGGTCATCGACGTCAACCTCAACCTGCTGGGCCCCCCGGGCATGGCGTTGGAGTCGGTGGAGCGGGTCCGCTCCTATCCGGTGGCCCACGCCCAGTGCCGCGAGTACCTGGCCACCCATCTCGGTGGCGCGGTGTTCGAGGCGGCCACCTCGACCGCGGACGCGGCCCGCAGCCTGGCCGAGGCAGGTGACCGCACCACGGCGGCCATCGCGCCGCTGCGCTCGGCGGAGGTGTACGGGCTGGACGTGCTGGCCGCCGACA
The DNA here is from genome assembly GCA_009844405.1 of Acidimicrobiaceae bacterium. Classification (GTDB taxonomy): domain Bacteria; phylum Actinomycetota; class Acidimicrobiia; order Acidimicrobiales; family Aldehydirespiratoraceae; genus Aldehydirespirator. The sequence goes on along the minus strand of VYBO01000046.1, from coordinate 59,398 downwards.
TCGCCGACCACGCCGACAATCAGACCCGCTTCGTGCTTGTCGCCAAGGACTTCATCGCCGCGCCGACCGGCCACGACAAGACGAGCGTGGTCGTCTACCAGCGCACCGACGTGCCGGGCTCGCTGATCGGCATCCTGGGCGAGTTCGCGGCCCGGGCCATCAACCTGACCAGCCTCCAGAGCCGCCCCACCAAGGCCAGCCTGGGCCAGTACTGTTTCCTGCTGGACTGCGAGGGCCACATCGCCGACGAGGTGGTTGCCGACGCGCTGCGCAACCTCAACATGAAGACCTCCCGGGTGAAGTTCCTCGGCTCCTACCCGTCGGCCGGCGCCGACCACCACGACCACGTGATGAACCAGGTGGAGGTGCGCAAGGCGGCCGCCTGGATAGACGACCTCCGGGGCCGCATCCTCCGCTGAGAGTCCTGCCTATCCTTGACTGCGGAGGGATGGCAGAGCGGACGATTGCGACGGTCTTGAAAACCGTTGGGCCTTCACGGGCCCCGGGGGTTCGAATCCCCCTCCCTCCGCGCCGGCGGCTGCGGTTGGGTGCTTTGGGGGGCTGTAGGCTGTGGCCGTGGCAACCACGACGGCGCTGGCGCCGACGGTGCGTGAGGCTCAGCGGGCTGCTGAGCGTCTGGTGGAGGCTGGTGCGGGGCGCGTGCTGTTGTTCGGGTCGGTGGCCCGCGGCAGCGCCACAGTCGGCAGTGACATCGATTTGGTGGCGATCTTTGATGACATCGACTACCGCGAGCGTCTCGGCATTCGCAGCGAGTTGTGTGCAGCTGCTGAGAGTGTGGTGGACAGCCCGGTGGAGGTGTTTGTCACCGACCGGGCCGAGTGGCGCCGCAGAACCCAGGAGGTCTCCGCTTCGTTCGAGGCCGGGATCGTGTCGTCGGCGGTGGTGTTGGTGGACCGTCCCGCTGGTGAGGTCAGATGGGACAAGGAGATCGGTTTGGCTGACAACAACACCGACGAGGCCTTGGGCCGTCTCGATGAGGCCAGCAAGGCGCTGCATTCGATGCGAGCGAGGATGTTGCCTGACGACTGGGAGATCACCCAGCCCCAACAGGACCATGTGACCCGTTGGCGGCTGATCGACGTCTGCTCGGCCGGTGCGATGGCCGTAGAGACCGCCCTGAAGGCCCTGGCGGCCTCCCAAGACACCCCGGCGCCCCACGAGCACCGCATCGACTTGCTCGTGCCACTGGCGGGACCGCGCAAAGACGACGTGCGCGCGGCGCTGGCCGATCTGGGGACCAACACCGTCGCCCGCGACGACGAACCCTGCGGAGATCTCAGCATCTGGCGCTCAGCGGGCACCTACATCGCCGACCGCCCCGACATCGACTTGGACGCCGTCGCTGCGATGGCACCCGTCGTCGCACGGGCCGCAACGTCGGTGACAGCCATCGCCGCCGACGAACTCGACGGTGTGGCCCCAGACGCCCCGGAGGTCACACGAGCCCGAGAGATCGTCGAGCTCGCCGACGACACTGTCGCGGTGTATGACCTGCGCACCGGCGCCAGGATCCACCCGGACTGAGAGCACGACGCGCTGACTCTCCTCGGCAGTGTCGAGCAGTCGGCAGACGACTGTCTGTGATGGGAGTTGCCATGATCCGCATCCGCTTGCTGGCCGCTCTAGCGGCCGTGGCCCTCGTCGCCGCGGCCTGCGGCTCCGACGACGGCGAGGAGGCAGCCGCGCCCACGACGGCGCCGGCAACGACCGCCGCTCCCACGGCGGAGGCACCTGCGACCACCGAGGCACCCACCACGACGGCCACACCCACCACAACGGCAGCCCCAACCACCACCGCAGCACCCACGACGACGGCAGCCCCAACCACCACTGCAGCCCCTACAACGACCGCAGCACCTACCACCACCACGACCGCGGCCACGACCACCACCACTGTTGCCACCACGATCTCGGCTCCGGGATCTGAGTGGGTGGCGATCCATGGTGGCGAGGACTGTGTCTGCGCCGACGGCAGCCCGTACTACTACTGGGTCCGGGAGGCCGACCCCACCAAAGTCGTCTTCTACCTGGAGGGCGGAGGGGCCTGCTTCACGGCGGCAAGTTGCTCGTTCACGAACGGCAACTACGACCCCGATGTCGATCCGAACGATCCTGTGGAGAATCCTGACAATGCCGGGGGAATCTTCGACTTCGACAATCCGCTCAACCCGCTGCGGGACTACTCGTTCGTGGGGGCTCCCTACTGCACCGGCGATGTGCACCTGGGCAACCGGACCAACGACTACGGCGGCGGCCTGTTCGTGCACCACAACGGCTTCGTCAACGCCAACACCGCCCTGGCCGAGGCCGTGAAACGATTCGGCGACGCCACCGAGGTGGTGGTGGCGGGTACGAGCGCCGGGTCGGCCTCGGCGGCGCTGTACGGGGGTCTGGCCGCGGACGCCTTCGGTGAAGCGGCCATCACCGTGGTGGCCGACGCGTCGGGCGCCTACCCCAGTGTTCCGGGCATCAACTCCTTTATCGGCGGTCTATGGGGCACAACCAGCGTCGTGCCCGACTGGCCGGTCAACGAGGGAATGACCGCCGCGGAGTGGGGCCTACCCGAACTGTTCATCCAGGCTGGGCTGCATGCGCCCCGCATTCGCTTCGCCCGCTTCGACAACGCCTTCGACAGCACCCAGGAGTTCTTCGCCGGTCTAGCCGGCTTCGGCGCCAGCCGGATCGACCAGCTGATGGCGCTCAACGAGTCCAACATCGAGGCCGCCGGCGTCAACCGGGCCAGCTACACGGCACCCGGGACGGACCACGGCATCCTGCCGCTGGACCGCATGTACACTCTGGAGGTGGAGGGAGTGGCTTTCCTCGGATGGCTGACGGCACTGGTGGCCGGCGAGGAGGTCGAGGACGTGACCTGCGTGGACTGCTCATAGCCGGCACGCGGGTACGCTCAGATCTTCCGGAGACGTGGCCGAGTCCGGTTGAAGGCGCTTCCCTGCTAAGGAAGTAACGATGCAAGTCGTTCGTGGGTTCGAATCCCACCGTCTCCGCCCGATCCAATCCAAGAAACAGACCGCTGTCCCCACCCCAACTTCACCAAGAGATGCTCTGACCTCCGCTTTGGCTACACACGCAAGTGGCTGCCGGGAGTTCGTGCGGTCCGCTCAGCCCCGGACCGGGGTGCGCCAGCCGAACGGGTCCGGCGACGCCCCCACCTGGATGTCCACGAGCGCCTGGCGCAGCCTCATCGCGGTGCGGCCCGGCTGGCCGCCGCCGAACGTGAGCGTCTCGCCGTCGTGGACGATGCGGCCCACCGGCGCCAGGACCGCGGCGGTGCCGGTCAGGAAGGCCTCGCCCCGCTCGGCCCAGTCGACCAGCTCGTCGGGATGGATGGTGCGCTCCTCGACCTGGTAGCCGAGGTGATCGGCCAGCTCGATCACCGACGCCCGCGTGATCCCGTGCAGGAAGGACTCGTCCAGGTGCCGGGTGACCACCCGCTCGTAGTCGGCGAGGAAGAAGTTGGCGGCGCCCGTCTCGGTGATGTCGTTGCCGGTGGCGAACAGGATCTGGTCGATTGCCTCGCCGGCGGCCATCGAGTCCAGAGTCACACCCAGGGCCATGGCGTAGTTGGCGCCGCACTTGACCATGCCGAACTTGGGCACGGTGCGGGGCACCGACGTCTCCAACAGCAGGGTGAGCGGCCGCACTCCGCCCTTGAAATAGTCGCCGACCGGGCTGTTCACCACGTACAGCAGGGCGCTGCGGGACGGGCGGGCGGCCGCGCCGATGTCGGGATCGGTGCCGACGAGGGTGGGGCGGAGGTACAGCGAGCCCGGCGGATCGGGGACCTCCGGCGCGTTGGCCTCCACCGCGTCGATGATCATCCGGCGCAGCGTGCCGGGATCGATCTCGGGCAGTCGCAGCAGCGCCGCGCTGGTCGCCATCCGCTGGATGTGACGGTCGAGGCGGAACACTGCCAGCGAACCGTCGCTCTGGCGATGGGCCTTGAGGCCCTCGAAGATCGCGCTGGCGTAGTGCAGCGCGTGCGCGGCCGGGCTGATCGCGTGGTCCCGGTAGGGCTCGGGTGACCCGCCGTATACGTAAGGGCCGCCGTCGGCCTGCGCGGTGGTCATCCAGTCGCACAGGACGGTCCCGAACGGGACAGTGAACGGATCGGGCTTGCGGGTCACTCGGACTCCCTTCAGAGCAACCGTATGTGTATAGCGGACGCTGCGACGTACACTGGCGATTCCCCGGCGCTCGTAGCTCAATTTGGATAGAGCATCTGACTACGGATCAGAAGGTTGGGGGTTCGAGTCCCTCCGAGCGCGCTGAGCCCGTCTGGCGGCCCGCGCGGTCCGACGGTGGCTCAGTCGTCGGCGGCGACAAGCTTGGCCAGCAGGGCGTGGGGCAGCGGCTGGTAGTCGTGGTGTGCGGCACTGAAGGTGCCGGTGCCGCCGGTCATCGACCGCAGGTCGATCACGTAGCTGAGGATCTCCGACGTCGGAACGTGGGCGCGGATGACGCTGGTGCCCGCAGTCGAGCCCGGCTCGGTGCCGAACACCTGGCCCCGCCGCGAGTTCAGGTCGCCCAGAACGTCGCCCTGGTAGGCGTCGGGAACCTCGACCTGGATCTCGCTGATCGGCTCGAGCACCGCGCTGCCCACCTGCTCCACCGCCTGCTTGAGCGCCAGCGATCCCGCGATCTTGAAGGCCATCTCCGAGGAGTCCACCGAGTGGTGCTTGCCGTCGTAGCACACCGCCCTCAGGTCCACCATCGGGAAGCCGTGGCGGCCGCCGTTGGCCATGGCGTCCTCGATGCCCGCGCCCACGGCCGGGATCAGGTTGCGAGGTATGGCGCCCCCGGTCACCTCGGTGTCGAACTCGTAGCCACCGCCCCGGGGCAGCGGCTCGAAACGCACCATGGCCACCGCGAACTGCCCGTGCCCGCCGCTCTGCTTCTTGTGCTTGGCCTCCACGTCGGCGGGCCGGGCCAGCGTCTCCAGGTAGGCCACCCGCATGTCCTCGACCTCGAAGTCGATCCCCATGCGCTCCAGCCGGGAGCGCACCACCCGGATGTGGGCCTCACCGGCGCCCGACAGCACCGTCTGGCGGGTGGTGGGATCCTGGCGGATCACGAGGCTGGGGTCCTCGGTGGCGAAGCGGCGCAGGGCCGAGGCCAGCTTGTCCTCCTGGGCCGGGGCGGTGGCATGGACCGCCACGCCGTAGACGGGGACCGGCGGCGGTGTGATCGGCACCGACAGCGCCGCATCGTCGGACAGCGTGTCGCCGGTCCGCACGTCGCCGAGCTTGGTGACGGCCACGATGTCGCCCGCATCGAGATGGTCCACCGCGTGGTGGTCGGCACCGGTGAACGACATCAGGTTGTGGAGCCGCTCCTTGTCGCCGGTGCGGCTGTCGACCAGCGTCTCGTTGGAGCGGATCGTGCCCGACAGCACCTTCATGAACGAGATCTGCCCCAGGAAGTCGTCGATGCGGGTCTTGAACACCAGCACCGCCGGCGGGCCGGCCCCGTCGATCTCCAGGGTGACCGACTCGCCGCCCCGCACCGCGGCGACCGGGCCGGCGTCGCCCGGCGCCGGGCCGGCCCGGCAGATGAAGTCGAGCAGGTGGTCCACGCCTATGGGCTTGGCCGCCGAGCCGCACAGCACCGGGAACACGTTGCGTTCCACGACCGCGGTCCTGATGAGCTGCTCCAGCTGCTCCTGGGTGGGCTCCTCGCCCTCCAGGTACTGCTCGAGGAGCTCGTCGTCGCCCTCGACGACGTCCTCCACGAGCTGGATGTGGCCGTCGGAGGCCGCTGAGGCCACGTCGTCGGGAATGGGGGCGGCCGCCGACTGCCCGCTGCTGTAGTCGAGGGCGCCGTCGCCCACCAGATCGGCGATGCCGTGGAAGGAGGCCTCCACACCCAGCGGGAGCTCCACCGCTTCGACACGGGCGCCGAAGTGCGACTGCAGTCCGTCCAGGGTGCGCTCGAACGACGAGCGCTCCCGGTCGAGTCCGTTCACGAACACCATCCGGGGCAGTCCCAGGCGCTCGGCGTGGCGCCACATGACCTGGTCCTGGGCCTGCACCCCCGACACCGCGTCCACCACGAAGACCGCCAGATCGGCTGCATGCATGCCGTTGACGGCCTCGCCCACGAAGTCGGTGTAGCCCGGTGTGTCGATGATGTTGACCCGGTGGGCACGCCAGTCGAACGACGCCACCGTCGCGCCCAGGCTCTGGTGGCGGGCCTTCTCCTCGGGGTCGTGGTCGCAGTGGGCGGTGCCGTCGTCCACGCGGCCCATCCGGCTCAGCACGCCGACCCGGTACAGCATCGCCTCGGCGAGGGTGGTCTTGCCGTTGCCGTTGTGGCCGACGAGGACGACGTTTCTGATGGATTGCGACGACACGCTTGCCCATTCCTCCTGTTGATCAGTCTTCGATCAGCTCGACCGCGTACTCGGGACAGTTGTCGAAGGCCAGGCGGGCCTTCTCCTCCAGCTCGGCGGGCACCTCGCCGTCGCCGATCTCGAAGGCGGTGCCCTCGTCGTCCACGTCGAACAGCTCCGGCGCCAGCATGTAGCAGCGGTTGTGGCCCTGGCAGGCATCCTGGTCGACGCGAACCCTCATGGCGCCTCCTTGCTGGGAATCTCCGGCCGAGCCTATTGCTGGGGCAGGTGGATCGGGAAGGCGGACCGGAGGCGGTCGTCGGTCTCGGCGCTGACGTGGGCCGGGCGGTGCTCGGCCAGCACCCGCTGCACGTACTCGTGGGCCCGGGCCCGCGAGTCCTTGCCTCCGGCGTCGAGCCAGTTGTCGGGAGTGTCGCGGTCGCCGATCTCGGGGTACACGTACTCGCGCTGCATCAGGTCCAGAGTCTGCGGCGAGCCCAGGAAGTGGCCCGGCCCCGACACCACTTCGGCGATCAGCTCGGCCGACAGGGTCTCCTCGTTCACCTCGATCCCCCTCACGGTGCGGTTGATCGAGCCGAGCATGTCGTTGTCGATCACCAGGGCCTCCAGCGAGCAGCTCAGGATGCTGGCCAGCATCCCGGCCGACTCGTACACCAGGTTGGCGCCGGCCTGGCCGGCCAGCGCGATGTTGATGCCCTTCTCGTAGCCGGACTGGTTGTCGGGGACCTTGGAGTCGGCCATGCCGGCGGCCACCCCCGACGGCAGGCCGATCCAGTTGAGCAACTGGGCCGCGGCCGCGTTGAGGATGCCCTCCTCGCCCGAGCCGCCGCTCATGGCGCCGGTGCGCAGGTCCGACACGAACGGCCACATGCCCATCACGCACGGATGGCCCGGGCTCAGCAGGTTCACGCCCGTGAGCGCAGCCAGGCACTCGGCCAGGGCCTGGGCCAGCGACCCGGCCAGCGCCGCGGGCGAGGTGGCCCCGGCCTGCCCGGCCGACAGCAGGTTGATGGGCATGCCCGTCTCGACCTGGGCCACCATGGCCTTGGCCGACTCCTCGGCGAAGCGCAGCGGCGGCACCACGAACGTGTTGTTGGCCGCCACGAAGGGCCGCTTGCGGAACTCGCCCGGTCCGCCCAGCGCCATGTCGAACATGTCCACCGTCTCGTACACGTGCTCGCGCTCGAACCACGACGTGCCGATGGGCTTGGTGGTGCCCGCCATGGCCGCGTAGGCGGTGTTGAGGTCGAGCAGGCGGGCGTCCTCCATGTCGCGGGCCACCACGGTGCGGACGAAGAAGTGGATGTTGTCGAGGACGTCCACCAGGCGGGCGCAGTCGTAGACGTCGACCGCGGTGGAGGGACGGAAGACGCCGGTCACATGGTCGTACATGAGGACCGCGGCGCCGGCGGTCCCGAAGTGGACCCGGTCGCCGCCCACGGTGATGGACCGGTCGTCATCGAAGCCGTGCCAGACCCACTCCTTGGCGGCGGCGGCGACGGCGCCCTCCACCACGCCCTTCGGATAGCGCAGCCGACCGGCGTCGTCGACATGGCCGCCGGCCGCGGTGACCACGTCGACGAACTCCTCGATGGGCGAGCCCATGCCGACGTCCTCGAGCAGCGCCAGCGCGGCGTCGTACACCTGCTGCATGTCGGGCTCGCTCAAGGGGGCGAACTTGCCGCCGGGCATCCCGGGGCGCACCGGCCGGACGTCGGCTTCCAGCGGCGCCTGGCGGGCCGCGATGCGGCCGGCCCGCCCGCCTCCCCGGCGCCGGCCGCCTGATCCATCGGACACCAGCGTCACCTCCTCACGTCACGCACGCGGCGCAGTGTTGGCCGGGTCGTAGGCAGGCTCGGCCAGCACCGTGCATGCCCGGCGCTCCCCCAGCAGGTCGAGCTCGAAAGTCGATCCGGGCGCCTCGAACTCCGGGGCCACGTAAACGAAGGCCAGGCTGCGGCCCACGGTGTGGCCCCAGGCGCCGCTGGTGGCGATGCCCATGACGTTGCCGACGCCGTCGAAGGCGGGCTCGTTGCCCCGCACGTCGTTGTCGGCAGCGTCCACCTCGCAGTACACCAGCACCATGGACAGCGGCTCGGCCTGGTCGCGCCGGGCCACGGTGGCGTCGCGGCCGATGAACGGCCGGTTGAGGTCGATGAAGCGCTCGAGGCGAGCCTCGATGGGGGTGATCTCGGTGGTGAGCTCCGAGCCCCACGCCTTGTAGGCCTTCTCGATGCGCATGACGTTCATGGCGTAGCTGCCGAAGTGGACCATCCCGTGGGGCTCGCCCGCGGCCACCACCGCGTCGTACAGCTCGGCGAGGCGGTCCATTCCGCAGTGCAGCTCCCAGCCCAGCTCCCCCACGTACGACACCCTCAGGGCCAGGCACGGCACCCCGGCGACACTGACCTCTGCAGCGGTCAGCCACGGGAACGCCTCGTTGCCCAGGTCGGCGCCGGTGAGCGGCGCCAGCACGTCGCGGGCCCGGGGGCCGGTCACCGCCAGAAGGCCGGTGGAGTCGGTGACGTCGGCGACCTTGACGTCCTCGCCATCAAGAATGTGCTGCACCAGCCAGTCGAGGTCGTGGCTCTGGCCCATGATGGCCGAGGTGAGGTAGAAGCGGTCGGGCGCCAGCCGGGCGATGGTCATCTCGCACTCGATGCCACCCAGGTCGGTGAGCATGTGCGTCAGCCGGATGCCTCCGTCGCGGGCCGGAAGCCGGTTGGCGGACAGCCGGTCGAGCAGGGCGGCAGCGCCGGCCCCGGTCACCTCGAAGGAGGCGAAGGCACAGATGTCGGCGATCCCGACCCGCTCGCGCACCCCCCGCACCTCGCCGGCCACCGGGTCGAAGGCGTCGGAGCGTCGGAACGAGTGACGCTCGCCGGTGCCGTCGGGCGAGTAGTACTGGGGCCGCTCCCAGCCGTACACCTCCTGCCACACCGCTCCCAGACGGTCGAGGCGGTCGTAGATCGGGTCGGTCTTCTGGGGCCGTCCCGCGGCCCGGTACTCGCCGGGCAGGCGCACCTGGTACATCTCGTGGTACTCGTCGCGGGCCTTGGCTCTGGCGAAGGTCGAGCGGGGGCCGGTGTGGTCGCCGAAGCGGCGGGGGTCCATGCCCCGCACGTTGATCTCGGTCTGGCCGTGGACCATCCACTGGGCCAAGTACTTGCCCGCGCCCGGGCCCTGGGTGATGCCGATGGAGGCGCCGTTGCAGTGCCAGTAGTTGCGCAACCCCGGCGCCGGCCCCATGAGGTAACCGGAGTCGGGGGTGTGGGTGATGGGGCCCGACACAATCTGCTTGATGCCGGCCTCGGCGAAGGCCGGTATGCGCATGGCCGTGTACTCCAAGCACTCCTCGAGCACGTCGACGTTCTCGCCGGTGAGGTGGAAGTCGTGGTCCCAGTCGATGCCCTCGACGCCGTAGACCCGGGAGTCGGACATCTCGTAGGGACCGACCAGCAGGCCGTCGATCTCGCGGCGGTAGTAGCACGACGCCCGGGGGTCGCGGGTCACCGGCGGCTCGAAGCCGAGGTCGATCATGGCCTGCATGGGCTCGGTGACCAGGTACTGGTGGATGACCGAGACCACGGGCACGTCCAGCCCGACCATGGCCCCGAGCTGGGGGGCGTAGTGGCCGGCCGCGTTCACGACGTGGTCGCACACGATCCGGTAGCTGTCGGCGGTCTCGCCGTTGGCGGCCGTCTTCATGCCGCCGGGGGTGGCGACTATCTCCCAGCGCCCGTCGGGCAGGTGGCTCATGCCGGTGACCATCGTGTGGCGCCGGATCTCGCAGCCGAGGTTGCGGGCACCCCGGGCCATGGCGTTGGTGCAGCCCGACGGGTCGGTCCAGCCGTCGTCAGGGGTGTAGAACCCGAGCTTCACGTCGCTGAGGTCCTCCAGCAGCGGGTGACGCTCACAGATCTCCGAGGGACCGATCAGGTGCGACTCGACGCCGATCTGGGTGAGCATGGCGTGCACGTAGCGGTGCCAGTCCACCTCGTGGTCGGTGCGGGCCAGCCGGATGGCGCCGCAGCCGTGCCAGCCGGCCGACAGCCCGGTCTCGGCCTCCAGGCGGGGGTAGAGGGCCACCGCCTCCTGGTGGACCTTGGCCATGTTCAGGTCGCCGATGAAGTTCGGGACCAGCCCGGCCGCGTGCCAGGTGGACCCCGAGGTCAGCTCGCCCTTCTCCAGCAGGACGGTGTCGGTCCAGCCCTCGTGGGCCAGGTAGTACAGCAGGCCGACCCCCATGGCCCCGCCGCCGATGACCACGCACCGCGCCTCCTGTGTCACGGCCCCTCCCGAAGGTGTGCGCACCAGCACCGTATTCTATATGTCTGCATCAGGGTCCATGTCGCTGCGGCTTGTCGCAGGCCTCTGGATTTCCTGCGCCGTCTGGGCCGCGAAGCGGGTGCTGGCTTCGGCCGCATCGGCGCCGTAGGCGGAAGCGACGAGCGCGACGAGCTCTGCGGGCTCCGTGATGGCTGCATCGTGTGCGAGTCTGGTTGCATCTTCGAGGTCGTGTTCTCGGGCTGCATAGAGCTTCATGGCGAGAAGTAGTTCCGCACAGGGCGCCTGCACGGTCAGGCATTCTCCTTGATACAGCAGCTGCGGGCGCATGTCGCCGTCGGGGGTGAAGATGGCAGCGCTTGTGTTGAGCCAGTTGTGGGGGAGGTCCTCCAGTTCGGCTATCAGCCGGATGGAGCGCACCATTTCCTTCGGGAAGCGCATCGAGATCAGGTCAACAGCGCCGGTGCGGCGTTCGGGCGGAGACCGGAAGCGGTGCTCGAGGACGTCGATGTCGCGGGTGGCGCGATGCTGGGTGGAGCGGTCCTCCCACATGAGTGCCAGCGCAGCGCCGCCGGCGACGAGGATTTGGTGGTGACGCGAGTCGAGATCGAGCAGGCAGTCGTTGAGCGCGCCCAGCAGCCGCCTTATGTCGTGTGCTGTGAGGAGACGGCCGCGGCGGGGGCGCGCGGGAGGCTCCGTCATGTCGAGTACAAGGTCTTCGTCGAGAAGTAGACGCGGTGGTGGCGGCACGGCGCAGGGGCGCCGGCACGCACATCCTGCCCGTACGGTGTGGCGAGATCGACGGCGCCGACGAGGGCGACGTCCTCAGAAGCGACGGCAGCGTCGATCCAGCCGGGCAGCGGATGGGCGTCGCGTTCGCAGAGTGCGTGCACCACGGCCGCTATCTTGGCGGCGGTCCCAGTGTCGGTGCCTGCCGGCAGCGCGTCCGCGAGCATACGGGCCCGTGACTCGGGCTGGTTGTTCCAGTCCTTGATGAACTGCATGATGGGCAGATGGCCGGCGCCGCGGCCGGGGGCGTCCATCTCCGCGGGGATCTCCTCCAGCAACATGCAGCGGCGCGACATCCGTCCGCCCGACTCCTCCTGAGCAGCGTCAGAGCCCGTGCCAGTCATCGGAGGCGATCCTAGCTCCGGCCATCGCATCCCGGTCGTGCTTGACAGCACTATACGATTGACTTTGAGGCCCCGCGGATAGGCGGGCGACCCGGCCCGTACGGGCGGGGCCGTGGCCCGAGCGGCCCGTGAGCGAAGCGAACAAGAGCGGAAATGACCACCCTGCGACGCGATTGGCCGCCGATCAATCCGCGCTCGCTCTTTGACTGGCTTGTGTGACAATCGACCTGAGCAACTGAACCGCGGGTTGCGGCCTACAGCGCCGGGCCCCCGCATGTAGGCGGGGGCCCGGGTGTTCGATGGTTTTGCGGCGGCTGCGCCGCCGGTGGCTGGTGTCAGCCGACGAGGTAGCAGCGCTGTCCGGTGGTGTAGCCCTCTTCGACGTCGCGTTTCCACTGTTCGTAGGAGGTGCACACCCAGAACGGCTCGCCCCGGAGCGTCTCCGGGGTGGCGGGGTCGTCGTCGATGTCGTAGGCGAGGTTGTCGAGCTCCTGCTCGTAGCGCTGGACCTTCGCGTCGTGGGCCTCCAGCGCCCGGTAGTAGTCGTTCAACGCGTCGGCCTCGAGCTTGTTGATGCAGGTCTCGTGGTCCGAGCGGCGGTTGCAGGCTTCGACCTCGCGCTCGGTGGGCGGCTCGTACTCGGGGGCGTCGCCGGGGTGGGTGACGCTCGCCAGCCGGCCCGTGGCCGGGCGCGGCACCTCGCCGGCGGCGTCCGGCGACGTGTACTCGTGGTAGGTGACGACGCACTCGCTGCCCCTGGGGGTGCCTTCGAGCATGCTGCAGTCGGTGACAGGGGCCCGGGTGGCGGGCAGGACCTCGCCGGCGGTCACGGGCCGCCCGCCGCGCATCTGAGGCTCTGAAGCCTTGACCAGCTCCGGGAGATTGGTCATGGAGTCTATTACCGTGTCGCCGTTGGCGTCGACTTGCTCGACGATCGGATGGTACGGCTCGTCCGGGTCGCGCAGCACGCATCCGGTCACCACGAACGGGACGACGACGTCGCCGTTGTCGTCGCGCGAATAGACCTCCACATAGTACGTCGCGACCAGCAACTCATCCTTGACCGTCCAAACATAGGCCTGGCCGAACAGGTCTCCGCAGGTCAGATGGCCCGGCACGCTGTAGGTGGCGGTGCGGCTGCGCGGGCCGGCCGGCACCGTGCCCTTCGGGTCGCGCTGCGCGTCGACGTCGTCCTGCGAGACATCCACGTAGTCCACCACCTCGGGCACCTCGACCTCCTTGTAGGTCAACGTGAAGTTGCAGGAGGGATCGAAACCGTCGGAGGATCTGTCGCAGTCCTTGCCTCTGTCATCGTCCACGTCGCCGCCGTTCCAGGTGCAGACGTGGTCGGGGCTGCACCTGGCCGTCACCTTCTCGCCTGCCAGCACACCCCGACGCATGACTTCCTCGAACTCGATGGACGTGCCGTAGGAGGTGGCGCCCTTCTGAAAGAAGTTGTCGACGATGTTCAGATATTTCTTCGCCGCATCAGTGGTCTCGTCAATGGTGCCGTCGTCGTTGAACGTCCAAATCCAGGTCGCGGTGGCTATGACCGCGCCTACCGGCTCGGTCTGCGCGTCAGCGGGGGGGGGGGGCGACCGCCAGAAGCGCCGCCGCGACGAGAGCCGCGCACAACGCCAAGAAGACAGTCCTCACAGACATCGGTCGGGAAATGGTCATAGCACACTCCTTGCCTTCCAGCGACGGACGGCACCGCCCAGAGCCGAACCGTCAAGTCGTGTTGGCGGCACTCTACCGCACCGCGGCGGCATCCCGCAACATCGCCGCTGCTGGGCCGAGTGTCGGTGCTGTCCGACGGCAGGCTCCGACGTCGAGTTCAATCGCATGACGGCTGCGGCTACTCCAAAGGTGCGATCTTGCCGGGATGCCGGCGCCGCTCCGCTCGCTGCCAGGCATCCTGGAGCTCGCGGGCGGTTCCGCTCGGCCCACTCGGTCACCATGTTCTCGGCCCTTCGCGGTAGGTGGCCATCTGTGACCCGGAGAAGCGTCAGATCTCAGGCAGCCGCCGAATGTCTTGTGCCGCGAGGAGAACGGCCGCAGCGGCGCGCGCGTGAGATTCCATCATGTCTACCGCGAGCTGTGCAGCGAGGCCCTCGTTCGAGGCCCTATCGTCCCCCTCCGGGGCCGCGTGACGATAGCTTTGCTCTAGCGGCTCAAGCCCAGCCCGAGCACACGACGTTTGCTCCAGCGGGCGCCGGGCGAGGGGAGGCAGGCATGCATCAACAACACCGGGCAAGCCCGGCCGGGCCGTCGGGCATCGCAGTGCTGCGGCGCACGCTCACGCGGAGTTTGCCGTTGCTGGTGGCGGCGCTCCTGGCGCTCGGCGCCGCCGGCGCGGCGCCGGCGGCCGCGCAGGAGGTCGAGCCGCCGGTGTGCCGCGCCGACTTGGTGGTCGTCTTCGGCATGCCCTGCGTCTACCCCGGCACCGACAGCCGCTTCCTCGTGGACCGGTCGGGGCGGGGCCGCTTCCTGTTCTTCCGCGACGCCGTCTCCGTCGAGGTGCCGGGCTGGCGCATCGACGGGCGCGTCTACCATCTCCGCGCGCAGTCGCAGGGCGACGGCAGCTGGCTGATCGAGTCGGTCGGCGAGCCGCCGGGCGTCCCGGCGGCGCCCGAGCCGTCCCCGGACGCGTTCGCGTGGACCGTGACCCGCGACGTCGCCGCGCTGGGCAACGACCACGGCACGCCGACGGGGATGTGGGGTGACGGCGCGGTGCTGTGGCTGCTCGACAACGCGACGGGGCGGCCCGACGCCCTGCACGGCTACCCGCTCGACGCCGGCCCGGACTACGCGCGAGACGGCGGGCGGCCCGAGGCGGCACCCGCCATCGCGGTGGCGGAGGCCAACGCCGTGGCGCGCGGCGTCTGGTCGGACGGCGCCGTGCTGTGGGTGTCGGACAGCGGCGCCGACCGGGTCTTCGCCTACGACGCGGCCGGCGGGCGCCTCGAGGGGCGCGAGTTCGCGCTCGACGCCGGCAACGCCGAGGCGCGCGGCGTCTGGGGCGACGGCGCCGCGCTGTGGGTGCTCGACGCCGGCGAGGGCGCACTGTTCGCCTACGAGCTTCCCGGCGGTGAGCCGCTCGGCCGCCACGAGCTGGACGCGGCCAACGCCGCGCCGCACGGCCTGTGGTCCGACGGGACCGGCGTGTGGGTGTCGGACCACGACCGGGCGCGGCTGTTCGCCTACCGGATGCCCGCCGAGCCCGGCGGCGCCACGGAGCTGCGGCGCACGCCCGAACTGGACTTCGCGGCGCTCGCGGAGGCCGGCAACGGCAGCCCGCGCGGCGTATGGTCGGACGGCCGGGTGATGTACGTCGCCGACGCCGGCGACGACCGGGTCTACAGCTACCAAATGCCGGCCGACGCGCCCCTGGCGGCGCTGTCGCTGAGCGGGCTCGACATCGGGCGGTTCAAGCCCGACACGAGGGCGTACCGGGCCGAGTGGGGTGCCCCGGTACGCGAGACCACCGTCGAGGCCCGCGCCCGCGACGCCGGCGCCACCGTCACCGTCGAGCCGGCCGACGCCGACGGCGACCCGGCCAACGGCCACCAGGTGGACCTGTTCCCGGCCGCGCCCGACGACGACTTCGCGGCGATCGTCGTGACGGTGACCGCGGCCGACGGCCGCCGCTCACCCAGTTACCGGGTGAAGCTGCCCAACCGCGGGCCGCGCGGCGACGCCGTCGAGCCGCTGCGGCTCTTCAGCGGCGGCCCGGCCGCGGAGCTCGACCTGAGACAGCACTTCTCCGACCCCGACGGCGACCCGCTGGGCTTCGAGCTGGGCGAGCCCCAGCCCTCCGACGTGATCGGCGTCGCGCTGGCCGGCGGCACGGTCACGGTGACGCCGCTGGCCGAGGGCGACGCCACGTTCAGCGTCGCTGCCACCGACGGCGAGCAGGCGACCCCGCCAGTGACGGTCACCGTCAGCGTCGCCGTCCCCACCGAGCTCGTGCTGCGCCCCGCGGCGCGGCGGCTCGACGGCGGACGCGTCGAGCTCGCGCTCCAACAGCTCGGGCCCGGCGGCGCCTGGGGCGAGCTGCTGCTGCCGCGGACGCGGACGGTGCCGGGCGCCGCCGCCGCGGGCGGGTGGCAGCACAGCAGCCACCTCACGCTCGAGCTGGGCGGGAACGCGGTGCACGTGCGCCTCATAGCCCGCTCCGGGGCCGGCGGCCGCACAGAGCTAGCGCTGCAGACCTGGGAGGTCCCCGGCGCCTGGGGCGGGCCGCGGCTGCCCCGAAGCCGCTTCCTGCCGGCCGACGCCCCCGCGGGCCTCTGGCTGTTCGGCAGCCCCCTCACCATCGAACCCTGACCCCGACGGAGCGCCGGATCCCGCGGAAGTGCCGACCGGCGTTACACGTGGCGCACTAGGGCGAGAAATCAGCGTCTACCATCTGCACGGACACGGCCAGGATGCTCGCGCCGCAGTGTTGGATCGTTTCACGGATATCGTTGCAGCGACGCAGCCCGACAGATCCGCAGCCGGCGCGGCATTCTCAACGACCTAGTGGCGGCAGCTCGGATGTGGCACTGCGTACCTTCTTGCGCGCTGCCTGCGCCAATTCGACGACGGCACCGAAGCGGTGCTCGGCATCCCTGGCCGATACGTTGAGGGCGTCGCCGATCTGGAACCACGAGACCCTGGCGTTCCGGGCGGCTAGAACCGCCGCTGCGATGTCACGCGCATCGCCGAGTCTCACGGCATCGACGATGCATCCGATGAAGAACTGCGAGACCGGCTGCTGATTCTCTGGCGATGGACCGTGCTGTTCGAACCAGTCCGCGAGTTTCTCCGCTTCCTCAAGGACCTCTTCAGGGGCGCGCGGCATGGGCTCACTATAGGGTGGGCTTCAGTCACCCGCAGTGCTGAGATCATCCGGGTCACCGCTTTGGTGCGCCCTCGGGGCGAGCCCTCGCAATAGGGGGTGGCGTCCGGTTCAGCGGTGCCTGAGATACTTGGGGCGAGCGGGCATCGCGTGTACGACAAGGCGGCGCCCCGACCGGTCTCTGCGGAAACCTACCTCCAGCAGTCGACCGCTCTCATCGGCACCGACGACCGTCATCAGGTCCTCGTCCGGATCCTCCGCTGCGAAAAAGTCCACCGCATTGCGATAGGCGTGCAGGATGTCGCGATCAGAGATGCCATGGCGTCGGGCGCTGGGGAGGACCAGTGGCATCATCGCGCCAGTGAACCATGAGCCTCCACGTTTCCTTCAACAGACCGTCAACGCCCGAAAGGCCGCCATCCCGACAACGTCGAGGTTTGTCGCAGAGGCGCTTCGAGCAGTCAGGGGCCGTCTTGCAGGCGGACTCGCTGGTTGCGGGGATCGTAGAAGCTTCGGATCGACGGGGTGGCCGGCACGAGATCGCCGCCGATGTTGATCTCGAAGGCGCCGGCGTCGAGCCACTCCTGCACCACGCCCTCGCCGCCGGGCCGGTGCACATATCCCATGGCCAGGCAGCGGTCCTCGACGTAGCTCCACATCGACGACGTGGTGCCGCCCACCGGCTCGCCGTCCCGCAGGATCGGGTCGTCGTGGTAGCAGAGCATCTCGGGGTGCTCCAGGCGGAACTGGATCAGGCGCTTGTTGCGGGGCTGCTCCCGCTGGTTCTCCAGCGCGGTCCGGCCGTTCCAGGGATTGGGCTTGTCCCAGCCGACGGTGAAGCCCAGCCCGGCCTCGATCGGCGTGTCCTCGTCGGTGATGTCGTGGCCCCAGTGCCGGTAGCCCGACTCCAGCCGCAGCGTGTTCATGGCGTGATAGCCGGCCAGGGCCAGGCCGTGGGGCTCGCCCGACTCCATCAGCGCGTCGTACAGTTCCACCGCCCGCTCGTTGGGCAGGTACAGCTCCCAGCCGAGCTCGCCCACGTAACTCATGCGCAGGGCCAGAACGTCGATGCCGGCGACGTCGATGCGCTGGGACGTGCCGAACGGGAAGTCGGTGTTGGTGAGGGACGCGTCGGTGAGCGGGGCCAGCACGAAGCGGGCCTTGGGGCCCATCAGCCCCAGCATGGCCCAGTGCTCGGTGATGTCGGAGATCTCGACGTTGCGGCCCCGGCACGCCCGGCGCAGGCGGGCCCAGTCACGGGTCTGGGCCGCGGCCGCGGTCACCACCAGGAAGCGGTCCAGGCCGAGGCGGGTCACGGTCAGGTCGGCCTCGATGCCACCCCGGTCGTTGCACCACTGGGTGTACACCGCCCGGCCGACGGGCACGTCGATGCGGGCTGTGCTCAGCTCGTCCAGCACCGTCAGCGAGTCGGGGCCGTCCACGGTGAACTTGGCGAACGAAGTCTGGTCGAACAGCGCTGCCCGCCCCCGCACGGCCCGGCACTCCTCGCCCGCGTTGGCCCACCAGTTCTGCTTGCCGTAGCTGTAGGCGTACTCCCGGGCCTGGCCGCCGGCGGCGTACCAATTGGGCCGCTCCCAGCCCGCGGTCTCGCCGAACACCGCCCCGGCCGCGTCCAGGCGGTCGTGCAGGGGCGACACCCGCCGGCCCCGGGCGCTCTCGTACTGGTAGAAGGGCCAGTGCATGGCGTACAGCAGACCCAGGCTCTCGGGGACGCGCTCGGCGAGATAGGCGGGCTCCGCCTGGAACGGGAAGGCACGGCGGATGTCGACCGACGACAGGTCCATGGGGGGATGGCGGTCGGCGATCCAGCCGGCCAGGGCCCAGCCCACGCCGCCCGCGGACTGGACGCCCACCGAGTTGAAGCCGGCCGCCACGAAGCAGCCGTCCACCTCGGGCGACTCGCCCAGGTAGAACACCCCGTCGGGGGTGAAGGCCTCGGGGCCGTTGAGGAACAGCTGGATGCCGCACTCCCCCAGCGCCGGCACCCGGTGGATCGACCGCTCGAAGACGGGTGAGATGTGGTCCCAGTCCTCGCCCAGCGTGCCGAAGGAGAAGTCCCCCGGTATGCCGTCGAGGCGCCACACCTTGCCCCGGGGCTCGAAGAAGCCGGCCATGAGCTTGCCCGTCTCCTCCTTGAAGTACGTGTGGTTGCCGGGGTCGCGCAGCACCGGCGTGGCGGCGTCGAGCCCGAGGGGCTCTGAGACGACGTAGAAGTGCTCGCAGGCCTGCAACGGCACGTTGACGCCGATCTGGGCCGCGAGGTGGCGGGTCCAGATGCCGGTGGCCAGCACGACGGTCTCGGTCTCGATGCTGCCGTGGGTGGCGTCGATCCCGGCGATGGCGTCGTTTTGGGTGCGCAGCCCGGTGACCGCGACGTCCTCGAGGATGCGCACTCCCCGGCTGCGGGCCCCCTTGGCCAGCGCCATGGTGGTGTCCACCGGGGACGTGTGGCCGTCCCGGGGGATGTACAGCGCGCCCACCAAGTCGTCGGTGCGGATCAGCGGCCAGCGCTCCCGAAGCTCGTCCATGCCGATCTCACGGGTATCGACCCCCACCGACATCGCCATGGCCGCGCCCCGGCGGATCTCCTCCCAGCGCTCGGCGTCGGCGGCCACCGAGATCGACCCGGGGGTGCGGCAGCCGGTGGCCTGGCCGGTCTCGTCCTCGAGCGCCTCGTAGAGGCGGGCCGAGTAGGTGGCCAGCTTGGTGAGGCTGAACGTCGACTTGAGCTGGGCCACCAGCCCGGCCGCGTGCCAGGTGGTGCCGCCGGTGAGCTTGTTCTGCTCCAGCACGACCACGTCGGTGATGCCCCGGCGGGCCAGATGGTAGGCCACGCTGCAGCCGACGATGCCGCCGCCGACCACCACCACCTGGGCCCGATCAGGCAGCCCTTGGACCATCGAAGCCCCTCCGTCGATTCTGGTCGCTGCGACCAGCCCGGTCATGTCCACCGATGTCGGGCCACCTCCCGGCACCAAGCAACGGAACTCTAGCCACCGCGCGGGCGCCCCCGCCCAGACGCAGCACTGCGGCGTTCTGCGGTGGCGGCCGTCACGCTCGGAACGCGGAATTCGGACCGCTGCGGAACTGTGAAAGCAGATCCGACGCGGTCCGTCTGATTCCGGCCTCATGCAACACCCAGCAATGATCGAGCAACACTCCGCGCCGGTCGACGACGTCGAGCATCGCCGGCAGCTCAAACACCGTGCGCCCAGATTCGCTGTCCCTTGTCTCGGCCACCACTCCGGCATCGACAAGCCTGCGAAGTCCCCGCCTGAGGGATCCGGCGGACCGTCCCGTGGTCTGCTCGAGGTACTTGACGGTCACCGCAGGCATTGTGGACATCGCGGCCAGAGTCGCGGCTGCAGCCGAATCGGAGCGCAGCCTTAGATCGTCCCATGCGTCCCTCATCTGCGAAATGCATTCCGCCAAGATCTCGGCGTAGTCGCACGCGACGACGACCGCGTCTGCGACATACGAGATCGCGGCCTCGGCTGTCGCCACTCGGATCTCAGTGTCCGCGGCGCCGACATAGGTCTGGTAGGGCCTCAACGACTCGAAGTACTCCTGCTTGCGTTCACCGATGGCAACCGACAGTGGTATCGCCAACGCATGGGGAAGGGTGCGCTGGATCACGAAGTGCATCAGCGCTCGACCCACCCGCCCGTTGCCGTCGATGAACGGGTGGATCGTCTCGAACTGAAGATGCGAGATGGCCGCCACCACCAGCGGGTGCTCCCACCTCGGTAGCGACATGAACTCGACGAGATCCTCAACGAGGTCCGCCACCAACTCGTGCGGGGGCGGCACATAGTGTGACCGCGCCGGCGAGCGGGTGCCGGGTGCGCCGATCCAGACCTCCCGATCTCGAAACCGGCCGATCTCGAAGGCTTGTTCGGTTCCTGCGAACAGGACGCGGTGCATTTCGGCAATGTCTGAAGCTGCGATTTCGGCACCCGGGCGCTGGCCTGCCGTGATGGCGTGGGCGTTGAGTCTGACGGCTCCAAGGGCCTGACGGTCGCGAGCCTGTCTGTCGGGATCTCGGCGGGCCCGCAACGACTCGAGCAGACTGAGCGACCGAAGCGTTGTCGCAATGCCCTCGACTTCGCTGGATGCGATGCCCTCGGACCTGTTCAGACACCATTGCAGCGGCGGTGATGGCGTGAGAACTCGCGGCAGCGACCTTAGGCGCTCGGCGGCAACCACTACGCGTTCCACAACCCCACGATCAGGATTCGGGCGCCAGTCACGAACACCGTGGGGAACGAACGCCTTGTACGGCTCGGGCCCAATCACCCCTTCGTAGCTGCGCTCAACCAGTCTCCCCATCCGCGGCAGCCTACGGCCCCATCCGTCAAGATGCATTTCCTAAACAAAACTGCACGCACAGTATCCAGACTGTGCACTTTCTATCAATAACAGGTGCAGTGTGCGATCCACACGACCACCAAGATCGCCAAGCAGCGACCATAGAACGGGCTCACACGAGATCGCACCGGCGGGCCGCAAGCCAGATCAGCGCCACCGCGTCTGCACACGGCCCGGCGAGCGTTCTTGCGGCGCGGGCCGACAAGAGTTGGTGCCGGTGACTCACTAGGTTGCGGGCCGCGACCGCGGCGGCGAGCGTGTTCGCGATGACCTCGTCGCGTCCAGCGCCATCCGTGTGCACTGCTTCAGCCCAACGAATGGCACGCTGGTCGAGGTCCCCCTACACGGAGCCAGCGTACCCATCTGCCGCCACCCGCTCGGGCCACCCGGGCACCGCCCGCAGGCGCGGCGCGTGCCGAGCCCGCAACGTCGATCAATCCACGCCGGGCACCCAGCTGGTTCCTGCCAAGGGAACCTTGGCCATGGCCGCGGCCTCGACGGTGAGGGCGGCCAGATCCTCCGGCTCCAGGTTCAGGACATGCGACTTGCCGTTGGCCCGGGCCAGGATCTGGGTCTCGATGGTCAGCACCTGCAGGTAGTTGGCCAGCCGCCTCCCGGCCAGCACCGGATCGAGGCGCGCCGAGAGACCGGGATCCTGGGTGGTGATCCCGGCCGGGTCGTTGCCCGCCTGGAAGTCCTCCCAGAACCCGGCCGAGGTTCCCAGGGCCCGGTACTCGGCCTCGTAGGCGGGGTCGTTGTCGCCGATGGCGATCAGCGCGGCGGTGCCGATCGAGGCCGCGTCGGCACCCAGGGCCAGAGCCTTGGCCACGTCGGCGCCCGAGCGGACGCCGCCGGCCACGATGAGCTTGACCTCCCGGCGGTGCACGCCGAGCTCCCGCAGGGCCCGCACCGACTCGCCGATGGCGGCCAGCGTGGGAATGCCGACATGCTCGATGAACACGTCCTGGGTGGCGGCGGTGCCGCCCTGCATGCCGTCCACCACCACCGCGTCGGCGCCGGCCTTCACCGCCAGCGCGGTGTCGTAGTAGGGGCGGGCCGCGCCCACCTTCACGTAGATCGGCACCTGCCAGTCGGTGATCTCCCGCAGCTCGCCGATCTTGATCTCCAGGTCGTCGGGCCCGGTCCAGTCGGGATGGCGGCACGCCGAGCGCTGATCGACGCCCTCGGGCAGGGTGCGCATCTCGGCCACCCGCTCGGTGATCTTCTGGCCGAGCAGCATCCCGCCGCCGCCGGGCTTGGCCCCCTGGCCCACCACCACCTCGATGGCGTCGGCCACCCTCAGGTGGTCGGGGTTCATGCCGTAGCGCGACGGCAGGTACTGGTACACGAGCGTGGAGGAGTGCCGGCGCTCCTCGGTGGTCATGCCGCCGTCGCCGGTGGTGGTGGACGTCCCCGCCGCCGACGCGCCCCGGCCGAGGGCCTCCTTGGCCTGGGCCGACAGCGAGCCGAAGCTCATGCCCGCGATGGTCACCGGGATCTTCAGATGGACGGGGCGCTCGGCCCGGTCCTCGCCGATCACCACATCGGTGCCGCAGGCCTCGCGGTAGCCCTCCAGGGGATAGCGCGACATGGACGCACCGAGGAATACGAGGTCGTCGAGGGTGGGCAGGTGGCGCTTGGCCCCCCAGCCCCGGATGCGGTAGATGCCGGTGTTGGCCGCCCGGCGGATCTCGGCGATCACGTTGCGGTCGAAGCTGTAGGACTCCCGCAGGTGCCAGAAGTCGGGATCCGACGCCTCCACAGGCTCGAGGCCGTCCGGCGGCAGCGTGGTCATCGGGCGGCCTCCCGCTCGGCCTCAAGGGCTGCCCGCTCTTGTTCTCTGCGCTCACGGGCCGCTCGGGCCACGG
The DNA here is from genome assembly GCA_009844405.1 of Acidimicrobiaceae bacterium. Lineage (GTDB taxonomy): Bacteria > Actinomycetota > Acidimicrobiia > Acidimicrobiales > Aldehydirespiratoraceae > Aldehydirespirator. The sequence goes on along the minus strand of VYBO01000046.1, from coordinate 36,484 downwards.
CCTCGCTCGGCGTCTCCGAAGTCCTCATCGAACCATGCCTGTCCGCTCGGCCTCAAGGGCGTCCACGTCGTCGATGGTGAAGTTGTAGAGGCGCCGGGCCGACCCGTAGCGGAGGAAGTCCGACACGTCGACCCCGTCCCCTACCGGTGACGCCGCGGCCAGCAGCCGGGTGAGAGTCTCGACATGGGCAGGGCGCACCTCCTTCTCGATGCAGTCGGCGCCCAAGGACTCGACGTCGCCCCGCACGAAGATCTGGGCCTCGTAGATGGAGTCCCCCAAGTCCGCGGCGGCGTCGCCGCACACCACCAGGTTCCCGGCCTGGGCCATGAACGCGCTCATGTGGCCGACATCGCCCCCGACGACGATGTCGACGCCCTTCATGGAGATGCCGCAGCGGGCGCCGGCGTTGCCGCCCACCACCACCATTCCCCCGCAGCCGGTGGCGCCGGCCGACATGGTGGCGTTGCCGGTGATGTGGACCAGCCCCGACATGATGTTCTCGGCCAGCCCGGTGCCGGCGTTGCCCTCCACCAGCACCCCGCCCCGCTGGTGCATGCCGGCGCAGTAGTAGCCCACCGAGCCCCGCACCACCACGTCGAGGTCGGCGGTGATCCCGCAGGCCACGGCGTGGGCGCCCCGGGGGTTGAGGACCTCGAACGACTCCCCGTCGGAGGCGTCGTGAAGCGCCTGGTTGAGCTCGCGCCGGCTGACCTCTGCGAGGTCGAAGCGACGCTTCACGCGGCCAGGCTCCAGGTGTAGATGCGGGCCGGCTCGGGCTCCCACACCTCGGCGTCGGCCGCGCCGGGCAGGCGGGCGATGGCCCGGTACTCCGACGACATGGCCACCCAGTCGTCGGTCTCGGCCACCACCGCCGGCTTGCAGGCGATCCGGTCGCGCAGGATGGCGAAACCGTCGGCCACGCCGATGGCGAACGTGTAGAAGCCGTCGAGGTCGTCGAGGGCCCCCTCCAACGCCTGCGAGATGGTGTCGCCGGAGCGGATCCGCCACGCCAGGTAGCCGGCGGCCACCTCGGAGTCGTTCTCCGTCTGGAACGATTCGCCGTGACCCTCGAGGAACCGCCGCAGACGGTTGTGGTTGGACAGCGACCCGTTGTGCACCAGGCAGGTGTCGGCGCCGGTGGCGAACGGGTGAGAGCCGTTGGTGGTGACCGCGGACTCGGTGGCCATGCGGGTGTGGGCCAGGGCGTGGGTGCCGGTTCGGGAGGCCAGGTCGTAGCGCTCGGCCACCAGGTCGGGGTCGCCGACCGCCTTGTACAGCTCGATCTGGGCGCCGTAGCTCAGCACGGTGGCCCCGGCCACGTTGTCGATGATCCATTGGCGGGCGGCCCGGCCGTCGCCGCCGGTGGAGAACACGACGTGGTCGTGCACGGCCCTCACGGTGACCTCGGCGCCCAGGACTCCCTCCAGCGCGGCTGCCACCGGACCCCAGTCCACCGTGATGCCCTCGGCCAGCACCGTGATGCGGGTGCGATCGGGCAGGCCCGCGTCGTAGGACGCGAACCCGGCACTGTCGGGGCCCCGGTCGCGCATCTCGCGCAGCATCACCGCAGTCAGCCGGCCCAGTTCGTGGCGGTGGGTCTCGGTCTTGCAGAACAGCCCGACTATCCCGCACATGTCGCAGTCCGGCAGCTCGTCGGCACGGCCCGACACGGTAGCGCCCCACCATCGGCCGTGTGGCCTCCGGCAGCCGTCGTCACGAATGGACGGTGAAGGCCCGGCGACGGTACGGAGTTTCTCCGCGGCTCGCCTTCTGACCGCGGTGTCGTCACGAATGGACGGTGAAGGCCCGGCGACGGTCGCGGCCGAACCGGTAGATCGAGTAGTCGCGGTCCAGGCTGAGAGCCTCATGAACGCTGAGACGCTGCATGACGGCCCAACTCGTCCGATCCACGAGCGAGAACCTCTGGTCCGGGAAGCTCTCGCGAATCTGGGCCGCGACTTCGAGATCGGCGACTGTCGCCGCCTCGACCTGAGCGACGTCGGTGCGGATCGAGGTCGTGAGGGCCTCAGCGATGCTCGCACCGAGCCGACCGGCTGCCAGCATCCACGTCTCGACGATGACATGATCGCTGGTGAGCAGCCTCCCCTCGAACCTCTCGAGCAGCGCCGCCGCCCTAGCGTGGTCGGCGTCGTCCGCGGCGGCCGCCGCGAACCAGACCGACGTGTCGACGAACACGCTCAACGCCGGCGAGCCTCCTTCTCTCGCCACAGGGCGTCCACCGCCTCGGCCACGGCGCTGTTCTTGCCCTCGGCCGCGGCGTCGCTGCCCCCGTCCGAGCGGCCGATGCCGATAATCGATGGGAGGCCGCCTCGGGGCCTCGGCCGGTTCAGGTCCCGCTCGATGAGCCGCCTGATGTACTCGGCCATGCTGACGCCCAGGTCCGCGGCCTTGCGTTTGACCTCGGCATGCTGCTCGGGTGCCAGCGCGATCTGTGTACGCATGGTGCTACATCATAACAGCAAATCGTGCGGACCCGGTTCCCGGGCAAGCCGGGCGCCCTCCGATTCTCCGCGCTTTCCCCACGCAAGGGGATCGTTGACTACTCTCGGCTGCCGCGACCCAGCCGACGACGGCACGACGACAGGGAGAACCACATGAGCGCGCTCGACGAGATCCGGAGCCGGGTGGAGGCCGACGGCGTGGAGTTCATCTACGCCATGTTCGTGGAGATGCACGGCAAGCCGTGCGCCAAGCTCGTGCCCGTCGGCGCCCTCGATCCGCTGATGAGCGACGGGGCCGGGTTCGCGGGCTTCGCGGCCGGCCCCATGGGACAGGACCCCTCCAGCCCCGACATCCTGGCCCTTCCCGACCCGGCGTCGTACACCCAGCTGCCGTGGCAGCCCAACGTGGCCGCCATGCAGTGCGACCCCACTGTGGAGGGCGAGCTGTGGCCGTACGCGCCGAGGGTGATCCTGCGCCGGGCGATGGAGGCCGCCGCCGAGCGCAACATCGTGCTCAAGTGCGGGGTCGAGGCCGAGTACTCGCTGGTGGTTCGCAACGACGACGGCTCCATCTCGGTGGCCGACGACCGCGACGACATGTCGCTGCCCTGCTACGACGCAAAGGGCCTCACCCGGATGCTGCCCCACTTGACCGCGGTGTCGAAGAACCTCGACGCCATGGGCTGGGGCAACTACGCCAACGACCACGAGGACGCCAACGGCCAGTACGAGCAGAACTGGCAGTACTCCGACGCACTGACAACCGCCGACCGGCTCATCCTTTTCCGGCTCATGGTGCACACCCTGGCCCAGCGCGACGGCCGCTACGCCACGTTCATGCCCAAGCCGTTCGCCGACAAGACCGGCAACGGGCTGCACATCCACGCGAGCCTGTGGTCGGCCGACAACGACGAGCCGCTGTTCATCGGCGGCGGCGCCGGCGGGCCCGACACCAAGGGCCTGGGCCTGAGCGACACGGCCTACAAGTTCACCGCAGGGATCATCGACCACGCCTCGTCGCTGGTGGCGGTGATGTGCCCCATCGTGAACTCCTACAAGCGAATGGGAGTGGGCGCGCCCACCTCGGGGGCCACCTGGGCCCCGGCCTACGCGGTGTACGGGGGCAACAACCGCACCCAGATGATCCGGGTGCCCGAACCGGACCGCATCGAGATCCGCCTGGGCGACGGCGCGGCCAACCCGTACCTCATGTTCGCGGCCACCCTGGCCTGCGGCCTCGACGGCATCGACCGCGACCTCGACCCCGGCGAGCCCAACACCGACAACCTGTACACCCTGTCGGCCGAGGAGATCGCGGCCAAGGGCATCGAGGCCCTGCCGCCCACACTGCTGCACGCCGCCGACCGGCTCGCCTCCAACGACGTGATCGGCCGGGGCCTGGGCGACACGGCCGAGGGCCCATACCGCGACTACTACGTCAAGGTGAAGCGCGAGGAGTTCCTGGCCCACCACCACGTCGTCACATCAGGAGAGGTCGACCAGTACCTCACCCTGTTCTGACGGGCACCCCTCGGCGTCACGGGTCTTCGTAGGCTCGCTGTCCATGGCTGACGGCGGGCCGCTGCGTATCTGGCGAGGCGCCGTCCTCGATGAGTGGATCGACTACAACGGCCACATGACCGAGGGCTTCTACGGCGTGGTGTTCGGCATGGCCAGCGACGAGTACCTGATCCGCATGGGCTTCGACCAGCACTACCGGGCCAGCACCGGCGGATCGTTCTACACGGTGGAGACCCACATCGCCTTCATCGACGAGTTGGCCCCGGCCGCGCCGCTGGCAGTGGACACCACGGTCGCGGGGGCCGACCAGAAGCGAGTGCACCTGTTTCACGAGTTGCGCGGCGGTGGCGGCGGGGTCCTGGCCGCCACACAGGAGTCGATGATGCTTCACGTCGACACCAGCATCGACCGGGTAGCCCCCATGGCCGAGGCGCTGTATGCGGTCCTGCGAGCCGACGCCGACGCCCATGCCGGGCTGCTGCCTGCGGGCACCACCGGCCGAGCCATCAGAGCCGTCGGCGCCTGAGCGGCCGGCCCCTACCCCCAGGCCCGCCGCCATGACCGCCTCCATGCCGTCAAGGGCAACGCAGTGGCACCCCATGGGCCTGACGGCGGTATCGGGCGCAGTGGTGTGCTGGGGCTTCGGCAACATTCTGGTGCGCCAGGTGGACCTGGGCGCGGTGCAACTGGCCTTCTGGCGGCTGGTTCTGAGCTCCCTCGTCTACGGAGGGGTTGTGCTGGCCCGGCGGGGCCGGGTGACGTGGCCGCAGGTGCGGGCCTGCCTGCCCTCCGCGGTGATGCTCGGGCTGTGGTACATCGCGTTCTACCAGAGCATCAAGTCCACAACCGTCACCAACGTGGCCATGATCGTGTCGCTGGTGCCCGTCGTGTTGATCTGGGCGGGGGTACGCCGGTTCGCCGAGCCGGTCTCGCTCAAACTTCTGGCGCTGGTGGCGACCGCGCTGGCCGGCACAGCGCTGGTGCTGTTCGGCTCGGCCTCAGTGCCCACCTGGAGCCTGCGGGGCGACGGGCTGGCCGTGCTGGCCCTGCTGCTCTTCTCCGCGCAGATGGCGCTGGCCAAGGAGGCCCGGCAGAAGGTCGGCGCATTGGAGTTCCAAGCGGTGGCGTGGATCGTCGCCATGGTCGTGGTCACCCCGCCGGCCGTCCTGACCGGTGGCGGCCTGTCCCTGCCCGATGCGACCGCCTGGCTGTGGGTGGCCGCGCTCGTTGCCGTTCCGGGATCGGGCCATCTGCTGATGAACTGGGCCCACAAGCATGTGCGGATCACCGTGTCGTCGATGGCCCTGCTGGGCGCGCCCCCGCTGACAATGGTCCTCGCCGCCATCTTCCTGGACGAGCCGATCAAGATCGCCCAGGTGGCCGGCGGGGTGATCGTGATCGCGGCATTGACCGGGGTGATCCGCCGCGACCTCCAGATCACCGCCCGCTACAGCACAGGCATCGGCTGACCTCAGTCCCATTAATATGACCGGTATGGCCCGGTTGCAGGTGATCGGCGGCGGAAAGATGGGCGAGGCCCTGCTGGGGGGCCTGGTGTCCCGCGGCTGGGCCGGCGCGAGTGAGCTCCACGTGGTGGAGCCCGACCCGGCCCGTCAGCGGGCGGTCTCGGCCGCCTCCCCCGGGGTGTCGGCCTCCACTGAACCCCTCTATGGGATCGGCGCCGTCATCGCAGTGAAGCCCGACGTGGTGGCCGCGGTGCTGCCCGCTCTGGCCGCGGCCGCAACCGCGCGGGTGCTGTCCATCGCGGCGGGGGTGCGCACGGAGGCCATCGAGGCCGGCCTGCCGGCGGGAACACCTGTGGTGCGGGCGATGCCCAACACCCCGGCGCTGGTCGGGGCGGGCGCGGCCGCCATCGCTCCTGGATCGGCGGCCGGGCCCGAAGACCTGGAATGGGCCCGCGGCATCCTCGAGGCGGTGGGAACGGTGGCGGTCGTGGCCGAGGCCGACCTCGACGCGGTCACCGGCCTCTCGGGCAGCGGTCCCGCGTTTGTTTTCCGGCTGGCCGAGGCGCTGCGGGCCGCCGGCACGGCTCAGGGCCTCGATCCCGCGGTGGCCGATGCCCTGGTGCGCCAGACGCTGCTGGGGGCAGCCACGCTGTTGGCGGAGTCGGGGGAGGACCCGGGCCGCCTGCGCGAGAACGTCACCTCCCCGGGCGGCACTACCGCCGCGGGCTTGGCCGTTCTCGACGAAGCCGGCTTCATGGACCTCATCGACCGGGTAGTCGAAGCAGCCACCCGCCGCTCCCGCGAGCTGGGCCAATGAAGTCCGTCGCGGGGCGCGGCTACGACACGATCTCGTTCCTGTCGGACTACGGGCACGGCGACGAGTTCGTCGGGGTGGTCCACTCGGTCATCGCGGCCATCGCGCCCCATGTGCGGGTGGTGGACGTCACCCACGGCATCGCGCCCTGCAACGTGCGGGCCGGAGGCTTGGCGCTGGCCCGGGCCGCCCATTACCTGCTGCCGGGCGTGGTTCTGGCTGTGGTCGACCCCGGGGTGGGCACCAATCGCCGCCCGGTGGCGGTGGAAGTGGGCGACGGCGCCTCGGTGCTGATCGGACCGGACAACGGACTGCTGGCCCCCGTGGTGGCCCTCGTCGGCGGGGCCGGGCGAGCGGTGGAGCTGGCCGACGCCGACTACCGGCTGGAGAGCCCCCGCGAGCTGGGCTCGACCTTCGACGGCCGCGACGTGTTCGCACCGGCGGCCGCCCACCTCTGCCTCGGCGTGCCGTTGAGCGATCTGGGTCCGGCCGTCGACGTGGCCACGCTGACTCCCGGAATGCTGCCGGTGAGCCGGCGCGACGGCGACGCCCTGGTGGCCGAGGTGTTGTGGGTGGACCGCTTCGGAAACTGCCAGCTCAACGTCGACCCGGCCGAAGTGGACGAGATGGCCGAGGCGCGAGCCCTGCTGCAGGTGACGGTCGGAGAAGACCTGCGGACGGCTGAGCGGGCCCGGGCCTATGCGGACGTGCCACCGGGACGCGTCGGCCTCGTCACCGATTCGAGCGGGCTCGTGTCGCTGGCCCTGCCTCAACGTTCCGCGGCCGACGAGCTCGGGCTGCACGAGGGATCCGAGGTGCGCCTCGCCACCGCCGCGGCCGGCGACCGCCGGTCGGGCAGCCCGTCGGTGGTCACGCCGGTGGGCTTGAGCCGCCGGACCGGAGCGTCCACCGGCCCGAAGGATCAGGGGGACCAGCCATGAGACCGGGAACCACCATCGCCATCGTGGCGCTGCTCGCCATCATCGTCCTGGCCGGGGTGCTGCAACTATTCTTCCTGGCCCGCTGACCCTCACTCGGGCTGCCCGCCGGCCGCCGGGTAGCGATAGCATCCGATTCGATGTCGCTGGTAGTGGTCGGGTGCAATCACCGCGCCACGCCGCTCGGCCTGCTCGAGCGGATGACGGTCGCGCCCGACGATCTTCCCAAGGCCCTGCACGACCTCGCGATCGCCGAGCACCTGAGCGAGTCGGTGCTGCTGTCCACCTGCAACCGCATCGAGGTCTACGCCTACGCGGAGCGCTTCCACGGTGGCTACGCCGACATCCGGGAGCTGCTGGCCCGGCACTCAGGCCTGCCACCCGAGACCGTGGCCGACGAGTTGTACGCCCACCACGACGCCGACGCGGTGCGGCACCTGTTAACCGTGGCCGCCGGGCTCGACTCGGTGGTGGTGGGCGAGCACGAGGTACTGGGCCAGCTGCGCGACGCCTGGCAGGCAGCCCGTTCCGAGGGCACCGTCGGCGTCGTGCTCGAACCTCTGTTCCGCCGGGCGGTCGAGACCGGCAAGCGGGCCCGCACCGAGACCGGCATCGCCCGCGGCATCGCCTCCCTGTCTCATGCCGCGGTCGCGCTGGCCGACGAGCGGCTCGGAGGGCTGGCCGGCCGGCGGGTGCTCGTGCTGGGCGCGGGCGAGGTGGCCTCAGGCACGCTCAAGTCCCTGACCGACGCACGCCCCGGCGACATAGCGGTGGCGAGCCGCTCACCGGAGCGGGCCGTGGCCGCCGCGCAGCTGGGCGGCGGGCGGGCCGTGGCCCTAGCCGAGCTGGACAATGCGCTGGCCAGCGCCGATGTGGCCATCACCACGACGGGGGCCACCGAGATAGTCCTCGAGCACAGCGACATCGACGCGGTGATGGCCCGACGAGCGGGCGCGGAGCTGCTGATCATCGATGTGGCCGTGCCCCGCGACGTGGACCCCGCTGCTCGGGACCTGCCGGGTGTGACCCTGCTCGACATGGACGACCTGGGCGACTTCGTGGAACGGGAACGGTCCGGTCGCACCCAGGAGATCGGCAGGGTGCAGGCCATCATCGACGAAGAGATCGAGTTCTACCTGGCCGAGGCATCGGCCCGTGAGGTCGCCCCGCTCATCGCGGCGCTGAGGGGCCGGGCCGAGCTTCTAAGCGCGAGCGAGCTGGAACGCCATGCGTCGCGCCTCGCTGATCTCTCGCCCGCCCAGCGGGCCGCGGTGGAGTCCCTGCTGCGCGGCGTGGTGAACAAGCTGCTCCACGAGCCGACCGTCCGGCTCAAGGACGCAGCCGGCCACGCGCGGGGCGACCGGCTGGCCGAAGCACTGCGCGACCTGTTCGACCTGTAGGCGACCGGCGCCATGGCCCCCCGGCCTCTTGAAGCGAGCGCCAATGGGACCGAGTCTGCTGCATCGCGGCGGTGTCATTCCCGCCCTTGTTCGCTGCGCTCACGGGCCGCTCGGGCCACGGCCTCGCTCGGCGCGTCACGAAGCTTCCCGTGAATCGCTCTGCATCCGCTCGGCCTCTGCGAGCGGCCACCCGGGGTAGTGCCTTGGCCCGCCGGCAGACCAGCATCGTGGCCGGATTGCTGGCCGAGGCCTGCGGGGCGGTTGTCGAGCCGGTGGTGGTGTCCACTACCGGCGACCGGCAGCCCGACGACCCGATCCATGCCATGGGCGGCAAGGGAGTGTTCGTGAAGGAAGTGCAGGCCGCGGTGCTCGACGGGCGAGCCGACGTCGCCGTGCACTCGGCCAAGGACCTGCCGTCGTCGACTCCTGAGGGCTTGGTGCTGGCCGCGGTGCCGAGGCGCGGCGACCCCAGGGACGCCCTGGTGGGCTGCCGATTGGCTGACTTGCCGGTCGGAGCGACGGTGGCCACGGGCTCGGTCAGGCGCAAGGCACAGCTGGCCTGGATGCGGTCCGACCTGTCCTTCGCCGAGCTGCGGGGCAACATCGCCACCCGGCTCAACAAGGCCTCCGGCTTCGACGCCATCGTCATGGCCGCGGTGGCCTTGCAGCGCCTGGGGCTCGGACCGGACGTGCTCGACGTGCTCGAACCGGACGTACTCGTGCCCCAGGTCGGGCAGGGAGCCATCGCGGTGGAGTGCCGCGCCGATGATCGGGCCGTGCTCGAGACACTGCTCGCCACCGAACACGGGCCGAGCCGGTGGGCGGTCGACGCGGAGCGGGCCTTTCTGGCCGAACTGGGAGGCGACTGCAGCCTGCCGGCCGGCGCCCACGCCGTCGAGGCGCACGGCGGCGGTCTGGAGCTGACCGGGCTGGTGGCCTCGCTCGACGGCCGGATGCTCATCCGCGACACCCGCCGGGGCCGTGATCCCGAGACGCTGGGCCGGTCGGTCGCCCGGCACCTGCTGGACGAATGCGGCGGCCGGGAGCTCATGCGAGCGGCCGGATGAGCCCGGCACGGCCCCGGCCTCACGCACCCAAGCCGCTCGCCGGGCTGAGGATCGTGGTCTGCCGGCCGCGCCATCAGGCCCAGCCGCTGGCCGACGGGCTGGCCGCGGCCGGCGCCGAGGTGGTCAGCGCCCCGGTGATCGCCATCACCGATCCGGCCGACGGGGGAGCCGGGCTGAGGGCGGCGCTGGCCCGGCTGGAACGAGGGGACTGGCTGGTGGTCACCAGCCCGAACGGGGCCGAGCGAGCGGCCGCCGCCGGGCCGCCGGCCACCGGCGTCAACGTCGCCGCCATCGGTCCGGGGACCGCGGCCCGGGCCGCCGCGGTGGGGCTGACCGTGCGGCTGGTGCCCGACCGGTCGATCGCCGAGGGCTTGGTGCAGGCGTTCCCGACGCCGGGCTCCGGACGCAGCGGCAGCCTCGTGGTGCTGGCCCGGGCCGCACTTGCCCGCCCGGTGCTGCCCGACAGCCTGCGGGACGCCGGCTGGGAGGTACTGGACGTGGCCGCCTACCGGAACGTGGCCGCCCGCCTGACCGACGACCAGCGCCGGGCGGTGGCCGCCTCCGACGGTGTGGTGTTCACTTCGTCGTCCACCGTCACGCGTCTGGTGGACGAGGTCGGCACCGACGCGGTCCCGCCGCTGGTGGCCTCCATAGGCCCGGCCACGTCAGCCACCGCGGCGTCCCACGGCCTTGAAGTCACGGTGGAGGCATCCGAGCACACCATCGACGGCGTGGTGGCCGCCCTGGTCGGCCACGCCCGACCGTGGTCGGCGCCCGACGACGATGGGTAGCCTCGCAGGGTGAACTTCCCGCAGCGGCGTATGCGCCGGCTGCGCCGGACGCCGGCCCTGCGACGGCTGGTGGCCGAGCACCGGCTCCACCCCGCCGACTTCATCGCGCCGCTGTTCGTGCGCGAGGGCATCGACGAGCCCCGGCCCATCGTGTCGATGCCCGGGCAGTTCCAGCACACCCGGCAATCGCTGCGGGCCGAGGTCGCGGAGCTCCACGCTCTCGGGATCGGGGCGGTGGTGCTGTTCGGCGTTCCCGAGCACAAGGACCACATCGGGTCGGAGGCTTGGAATCCCGATGGGATCGTGCAGGCAGCTCTGGCCGACCTGCGCTCCGATATCGGCGATGACGTCGTGTTGATCGCCGATCTGTGCATGGACGAGTACACCGACCACGGCCACTGCGGCGCGCTCGACGGCCTCGGCGACGTCGAGAACGACGCCACCCTGGAGATCTACGCCCGCATCGCGCTGGCCCAGGCCACCGCGGGGGCCGACATCGTGGCCCCGTCGGGGATGATGGACGGGCAGGTGGCCGCCATCCGGGGCGCGCTCGACGGCTCGGGCTTCACCCAGACCGCCATCCTCGCCTACTCGGCCAAGTACGCCACCGCGCTGTACGGGCCGTTCCGCGACGCAGTGGACGTGACCATCGCCGGCGGGGGCGACCGCCGGACCTACCAGCAGGACGTGGCCGGGGCCCGGGAGGCCATCGAGGAGATCCGCCTCGATCTGGCCGAGGGCGCCGACATGGTGATGGTGAAGCCGGCTCTGGCCTTCCTCGATGTGATCTCGGCCGCACGGCGCACCTTCGACGTGCCGCTGGCCGCCTACCAGGTGTCGGGCGAGTACTCCATGGTGTGCGCCGCCGCCGAGCGGGGCTGGCTCGACGGTGACGCGGTGGCCCTCGAGCATGTCCTCGCCATCCGCCGGGCCGGCGCCGACGTGGTGCTCACCTATTTCGCCCGCCGCCTGGCCGAGGCCCTGCAATGAGCGACGCGGAACGCGACGGCGACACCACCGAGGCGCCGCGGTGAGCAGCGACGAGTCCCTCACCAACGAAGCGCTGTTCGAGCGGGCCCAGCGGGTGATCCCCGGCGGGGTCAACTCGCCGGTGCGGGCCTTCCGCTCCGTGGGGGGCACCCCCTATTTCGTGGCAGAGGCCTCCGGTCCGTTCACCTATGACGTGGAGGGCCGCCGCTACATCGACTACGTGCAGAGCTACGGGCCGGGCATCTGCGGCCACTCCCACCCGGCGGTGATCGAAGCAGTGCGGCAGGCGGCCGGAAGGGGCACCAGCTACGGCGCGCCCACCCGCGACGAGGTCTTGATGGCCGAGGAGATGTGCGCCCGGGTGGGGGGCCTGGAGATGGTGCGGCTGACCAACAGCGGAACCGAGGCGGTGATGTCGGCGGTACGGCTCGCACGGGGCGTGACCGGCCGGCCGACGGTGGTGAAGTTCGCCGGCTGCTACCACGGCCACAGCGATTCTCTGCTGGTGGCGGGCGGATCGGGCGTTGCCCAGCAGGGCCTGGCCGGATCGGAGGGAGTGACCGCCGGCGCGGTGGCCGACACCATCGTGGCCCCCTACAACGTGGTGCCCGAACTGGACGAGTCGGTGGCGGTGGTGTGCGTGGAGCCGGTGGCGGCCAACATGGGACTGGTGGCCCCGGAGCCCGGTTTCCTGCAGGGACTGCGCGACGCCTGCGACGCGGCCGGCGCTCTGCTGCTGTTCGACGAGGTGATCACCGGCTTCCGGCTCTGCCGGGGCGGCGCCGCCGAGTGGTACGGAGTGCGGCCCGACATCTGGTGCTTCGGCAAGGTCATCGGGGGCGGGCTGCCGGTGGGCGCCTTCGGGGCCTCGACGGAGATCATGTCCGGGCTGGCGCCGCTGGGCGGCGTGTACCAGGCGGGGACACTGTCGGGCAACCCTCTGGCCACCGCGGCCGGGCTGGCGGTGCTGGGCCTGCTCGACGACGACGCCTATGTGCAGCTGGAATCCACGGCGGCCGCCTTGCAGGAGGGGATGGCCGGAGCTTTCGCCGCGGCCGGGGTGACTGCGGTGCTGCCGCGGGTCGGGCCCCTGCTGGGCCTGTTCTTCGCCGAGGACGCTCCCCGTGACTTCGATGAAGCCCGCAAGTCTGCTGATAACGGTCGTTATCGGCTGTTCTTCCACGGGATGCTGCGGCGGGGCGTGGCCTTCGCGCCGGGGGCCTACGAGGCGATCTTCCCGTCGCTGGCCCACACCGAAGCCGAGATCGAAGCAACCGTGGCCGCCGCCGCGGCTACGGCCCGTGAGATGGAGAGGGACTCGGAAAGATGAGGCGCATCAAGATCGTCATAGGCGCGGTCGTGGCCGTTGTCGTGCTGATCGTCGTCGTGGTGGCGGTGTATCTCCTGACCCGGGACGAAGCCCCCGAGGCGGTCGACCTGGAGACGACCGTTGCCCGGATCGAAGCGGCCGAGACGACTGGCGACAGCACCGACACGCCATCGGCCACCGAACCCGCCGGCGACGACGCCGGCACACCAACCGCCGACGCAGCCACCAACGTGGCCACGACATCAAGCGACGACACCCCCGCGTTGGACGCGGCGGTCTCGGCGGACGACGACCCCGGCAGCGAGCCGGCAACAGCAGATCAGACGGCGGAATCCCCGGGCGGCCTCGACGGAGTGTGGGCCGTTCAGGTGGCCGAGAACGCCGGCGACCTGCAGGGCGAGCCGACGGTGAGCTTCGCCGGCTTCCGGGTGGACGAGGTGCTGGCCGGCGGTATCGGCGACTTCACCGCGGTGGGCCGGACCGCGGACGTGGCCGGCTCGATCGAGCTGTCGGGCAACGTGCTGGTGGCAGCGACCGTGGAAGTGACCATGGGCACGCTGCGAACCGACAATTCAAGCCGCGACAGCCAGGTGCGCCGAGCCCTCGGCGCCAACGACTTCCCCCAGGCGATCTTCACCCTGGTCGAGCCGGTCGAGTTGCTCGCCAACATGGCCGATGGCGAGACCTTCTCGGGATCGGCCCAGGGCGATCTGACCATCAAAGGGGTCACCAACCAGGTCAGCTTCGATCTCCAGGCCCAGCTGGTGGACGACACCATCGTGGCCGTCGGGTCCAGCGACGTGGTCTTCAGCGACTTCGGCGTCACCGCCCCGAGTGCGCCCATAGTCGTGTCGGTAGAGGACCACGGAATCATGGAGTTCCAGCTGCTCTTCACCCGCTGACGCCGGCCGGCAAGCACATCGCCCCTGCCCGCGGGAGGCGTACGACCGCCTCAACGACTCGCCACACGGGCTGTCGGGCGGGCAACCGTCACCTCCGCAGGACCGGGTTGCGTTGCGGTCCGACGGGGGCGTCAGACCAGGAACGGCCGTCGGAGTGGCCGTTGTGCCCGGGCCGGCAGTCGGCGTCGGAACGGGAGCGGGACCGTGTCGGCTGGGGCGGCGGTTGGAGTCTGAGTCGGCCGTTGTCGGAGTGCAGTTGCCAGCCGTCGTCATGGACGAGGTGGTGGCAGCGCTCGCACAGCAGGGCCAAGTTGTCGATGTCGGTGGGTCCGCCCCGGCTGAACCACTCGATGTGGTGGGGCTCGCCGCCCCCTGCCGGTGCGGCGCAGTTGACACAGCCCCCGTCGCGGGCCGCAAGTGCGATGCGCTGGCCGGCGCTGGCGTGGCGGTCGGCTCGTCCCAGCCACAGCGGATCGCCCTCGGCACTGAAGATGGCGGGCAGGATCTTGGCTTGTGCGGCCAGCATGGCGATCTGGTCGACTGCAACGAGAAGACCGTCGTCATAGCGCAGGTTCTTGAGTTCGCGTGTGACTGTGTCGTAGTCAGCGATGACCAGCAGCGTGGTCTTGGGCCGATGGTGGGGTCCCTCGCCGGTGATCAGGTTGACCAGCGCGTCGGCTCGGCGCTGCTGGGAGGTGAGTCCCTGGATGGGGCCGGATCCGTAGAAGGTCGGGTCATTGCGGTAGGTGCGCACCATGGCGTTGAAGGCCAAGCTGACGCGCTTGCCGTCGTCGGCGTCGAAGTAGGCCGACAGCCGCCACGAGCCGTCGGGATCCTGAACCAGCGATGCCCACCGGTTCTCGTGCTGGCGGTTGCGCTCCTCAGATGACACACCGGGCTTCATGTAATGCCGGGTCATTCGGGCGAACATGTCCACCGGATAGCCGCGGGCCATCTCCAGCAATGCCGGCTCGTCAGCGTGGTCGGGATCAGAAGCCACCCGAGCGATCACCCGGGCATGGCCCGCAGTGATCTCCCCTGCCCGCCAGGCATCCAGAGTGGCGGACAGCTCACCCAACGAAGCAGCCAACTCCACCTCAGCGGTGGCCTGGCGGGCGGACAAATGCAGCCTCTCGCGCATCAAAGCCGACACCGCCCTGCCCCCGGAGCGTCGATGCATCTCCGCCGTTGTCTCAGCCAACATCGCATCCAACCGGCACCGCTGCCGGCCAAGCGCCGCCATCCGCCCCACCAACTCGTCATCGCTGAGAGCAGACACCTCCACATCCCCAGCACACACCACACACTCAGCGCCGGGAGCCTCAACAGATTCGATCCTCGATTCCATGCTTGTCACACTAGACAGGGGGTGTGACAACAACCTATGAATAATCCCCAACAAGCATGACAAGGGCTGCCCTATGACAACTCGGGGCCAGCGTGTCGCATGTCAGTGCTTGACTTCGACAAGTGAGCGACTACGCACCAGCGTCATTGCTCGGTTGGCTCGATTTCGATGCCGCTGTCGGCCCACTAGGCCGCTACTCAAGTTACACGCATGTTAGTCTGGCCATACGGACGGAACTTCAAGGGGTGATACGTCAATGGCAGAGTGTCTCAGTTGTCGGGCTAAGCGAACGGTCGCCATGGTCCCGCCCGCCGAAGCCGCCTAGGGGCAAGTCGTGGGAGAGCCGTGCGCTCCTCTGATCAAGTGGCCCGGGGGCAAGCGCTCAGAACTGCCCACCATCGCGCCGCGGGTGCCTGACCATGACCGCTACTTCGAGCCGTTCTTCGGTGGCGGCAGCGTGTTCTTCGGACTCATCGACTGTGAGGCTTGGGGCAACGACCTGCACCCGGACCTGATCCTGATGCACGAATTGGTCGCCGTCCAAGATGACGACTTCCTCGACGCCATACACGGCTTCCTGGCTTCGTGGGAGCGCTCAACGCTCGAGCAGCGAGAAGACCTGTACTACGAATGCCGGAGCCGCTACAACGCTCATCTCGGCACCGATGCCTGCCGGGCCGCTGACTTCTTCGTGCTGAGGGAACTGGCCTACGGCGGCATGTTCCGCTTCAACTCCAAGGGCGAATTCAACGTTCCGTTCGGTCGCGCCTACGGCCGCAACGGCACCGTAGCGACGAAGATTCGCCGCCTGACCTGCCCGGCGGTGCAGGCCAAACTCGCGCACCTGAACCTGTCATCGCTGGACTTTGCGGACTTCTTGGGCAAGCACGAGTTCGGGCCGAGCGACTTCATGTTCGTTGATCCCCCCTACGACACGGCCTTCTCCAACTACGTCGGCGGCGGCTTCGACGCAGACGACCAGCGCAGACTCGCGGAAGCACTGCTCGGATTCGACGGACTGTTCATGCTGGTGTGCAAGGTCACACCCCTCATCGAGGACCTCTATTTCGACAAGGGTCTGACCGTGTCGGAGCACGACGCCAACTACCGGTTCAACATCAAGGGCCGCTTCTCGCGCGACACCCGCCACGCGATGGTGATGAACTATTGAGCCGTGTCAGCGAGGGCCAACTGGTGGTGCCTTCGCTCGTGCTGCTGAACAAGGCAGCGGACGGAACGATGACAACCACCGAACTCTCGGCTGGGTTGAGGACGCTGCTGAACCCGACGGGAGACGACCTGCTGATCCTCGCGGGCCGCAACGACGATCGCTTCTCTCAGAAGGTCCGAAACCTCAAATCCCATGACACGTTGGTGAGGCAAGGCTTCGCTGAACACACCGAGGGCGGGTTCCGCATCACCGACGCGGGGCGCGCCGAAGCCCGACGACGAGCGGCCAGCATCGAAGCCCTGGCAAGGTTCCCGCTCGACGTGTCTGGGGCATGGTTTACTGGGGACGGTGATCGACTAGACGCCGGAGTCGTCGCTCGGCTGGCTCGACTTCGACGCCGCCACGAGCGAGCGGGTGGCCACGCTGCTGCGCTCGCTTCAGGAGCCGAGCACCCTCGACGTTCTGGGCCTGGGCACGATCCGCGACGCATTTGCCGACATGCTCAGCCCCGGCGTCTCGACTGTCCAGACCAGGCTGCGCTACTTCATCTTCCTGCCGTGGATCTTCCAACGCCTAGAGGCTGAGTCCGTCCCACCGGGCCAGTTCGCCCGCACGCTCCGCGAGGCAGAGACCAAGCTCATTGACTGCCTCCGCAAGGGGGGCGACGACGGCGTGATCGGTTCTCGGGCGCACCGGAGCCTCAAGCGCATGCCAAGCGAGATCTACTGGGGCGGCCTAGGCGCCTGGGGCATCCGGAGGCTCGACATGAGCATCGCCGAGTACGGGCAGTGGGCTTCGGCGCCGCGGCCTCGGCCGGAGCGCGACAACGACGGGAACGCCACGACCCGAGACGTGACGATGTGGGCGGCAGACATTCCCCAGCCCTCGGAGCCATTTCTCGACGACAAGACCGACGAGGAGACGGATTTCGAGATCGACTTCAATCTCTCTGCCGACGAAGCGCTGTTTCTGACCGAACGCATCCGGCAGAGCCAGCCGGGCTCGCTGTTGGCCGAACTGTCAGCGAAGCCGGAGGTGCCGATCGACGTTGACTATCCGTGGGAGTTGGATTCCGGCAGCCTGCCCGGGCCGCTCACCGAGGTCCTGCGCCACGCCCGCTGCTTCTCCGAGCTGACCCTCGGACCGCAGCTCGTCTACAACGTGCTGCTGGCAAGGAGGGCCGAGAAGGAACTCGGCTGGGACAAGGGGAAGCTCAGAGAGGGCCAGTCCCAGATGCTCGTCGAATGGGCCGACCGTGACAGCGGTCAATGGGACACGCTCGAGTCGTGGGCCGGCAACCTTCCAGACTTCTGGGACTTGCTGGCCGGCTGGCGCATCGGCGCCGCCACTCAGAACTTCGTGAACGACTTGGCCCGACGCGCCGTAGAGGATCCGAAGGGGTTCGCCCGCGACTCCGGCGTCCATGAGCTAATCGCAGGCAGGGAGCGGCGGCTCAAGGCGAACCGGGCTCGACTGGTCAACCGCTCGGCGCTCGAGAACTGGAACGGCGCAGCGGTCGGCGGCCAGTTCGACTACCGGTGGCCCACCACCAAGCGGTATCTCAAGGATCTTGCCGCGGCCATGCCGCCGGCCGGGAACGCGCCACATCCGGTGCGGGCCGCCGAAGAACCAAGCCGAGGCAGAGGCTGATGCTGCATCCCGAGAACCGGCTCACCCTGATCGACGCCATGCGGCCCCCGGCCGGGTTCCGGTTCGAGTCGGCCATGGCGGTGACCTTCACCCTCGATCTCAAGGCGCTGCTGGCCGCGCCCGCCGCCTTGACGCTCACGGGACACGCCACCGGTGTCGGCGGTGAGTCCGGGGACGACAGGCTCGAGCCCGTCGAGTTCGTCCATGCACTCCGGTCACACGCCGACAGGTTGACCGTATTCGGCCAGGCCGGCGAGATCGCCCTCCCGCCGTCGCGCCGAGCGTTCGCGTTCCTCGAACGGGCGATTCTCCCGGTGTCGGCGCCACGCGGCGGCGTCGTGCATCCCAAGGTGTGGGTGATCCGATACGAGACGGCTGAAGATCCGGCGCGCCGGCAGGCGGTCGAGCCGCGGCTCCGGGTGCTCGTCTCCAGCCGCAACCTCACCTTCGATGCGAGCTGGGACACCATGGTGCGCTTCGACGAGGCCTCCGCCGCGGCCGGGATGAGCCTGCAACCGTTGGGCGAACTGTTCACAGGCCTTCTCAACCATTGCTCGGTTGACGTCACGCAAGACCACCGGATGCGAGTCCAATCACTGGCCGCCTCTCTCCACGACGCCCTGTTCGCCCTGCCTGCGGGGGTTGACGATCTCAAGGTCCATGTCCTGGGCCTGGAACCCAAACCGTCGCCGCTGCCGGGGTGCGCCGAGCGATCGCTGATCATCTCGCCCTTCGTCAGCGACGGCTTCTTCGCCGGGGTGCATGCAGCCAAGATCGACGAGTTCGTCAGCAGACCCGAGTCATTCGACGGCCTGGCAGAGGCCTCGCTGTCCAAGATGGACAAGATCCACACCTTCGAGGACAATGGTCTGCTCGACCGCGGCGGCGAAGAGGCGATGTCGCCGTTCGATCCCGGTCGACCGCTCGCAGGGCTGCACGCAAAGGTGTTCGCGTTCGAGAATGGTCGGCAGGCCAACCTGTTCCTCGGGTCGGCCAATGCAACCGGCGCCGCCTTCCGCCGCAACGTGGAGATCCTGGTGGAGCTGGTGGGGCACACAGCGGTGCTGGGGATCGACCGACTCTGCGGCGCCGACGACGACCAGAGCCTGCGCGACCTGTTCCACGACTACCGAGGACCCTCCCCGCCGGCCGAACCGAACGGCGAGTCGGAATCGCTGCTGGACCGCGCCCGGCGGAGTATCGCCGAGCTTGACTTCGAGGGCGAAGTCGAGCCCAGCGGCGCAGACTGGGCGGTCACCTACCGCACGACCGAGCCGGTCCGGGCGCCTGAGGGCTTGACAATCGGCTGCTGGCCGCTCCCGGTGATCGGGCAGCGGCGCGACGTCCCGGTGGGCAGGCCCCTGCGGCAGCACTTCGAGACCAGTCTGGAGAACGTCAGCGGCTTTCTCGCCTTCGAGCTAGCCCACGAGGACACGCTGAGCAGCTTCGTCGTCCCGGTCCGGCTTGTCGGCGTACCCGAACAGCGTGACCGACTACTGCTGCGAATGCTTATCGGGAACGCTGAGCGATTCTTCCGCTACCTCATGGCTCTGCTCGAAGAGGACTCCTCAGAGTTCACCTTGCTAGACACCATCGAGAGGATCAGCAACGAGCCAGTCACTTCGGACGGCGGCGACTTCATGAGTCTACCAGTGCTGGAGAAACTGCTGAGGACGATGCGACGGGATCCTGCCAAGCTCGCTGGCCTCCACCCGCTTGTGTCGGATCTTGCCGATGACGACGCTCTCCCACCGGGCTTCGCGGAACTCTGGCGAATGATCCACGACGTGGCGACTGCGGGAGAACCAGGCCAGTGAGCGACCAGACCATTGACGTCGAGGCGGTCCTGGCCGACCTGAAGGACTTCCAGCATCGGACCGCTGTATGGGCCTTCGATCGAATGTTCGACGAGACGGACCCAGCCGTCCGATTCCTAGTGGCCGACGAGGTCGGTCTGGGCAAGACCCACGTCGCCAAGGGTGTGATCGCCAAGGTCATCGACTACCTCGGTCAGACGGGTGACGAACGCCACGACATCGTCTATGTCTGCTCCAACATGGCGATCGCCAGTCAGAACGTCCGCAAGCTCGCCCCCGGAGGCGTGAAACCGATCGAGGGAGTGAGGCGGCTGACGATGCTCCCCCTCGCGCAACTGGACGAAGGCGACGACACCCGACGAGGCATCAACCTGCTGGCGATCACTCCGGCCACGTCGCTGCAGTTCGGTCGAAGGACGGGCACGTTCCCCGAACGCGCCCTCGCGTACGCGTTCCTCCGTGCCCACTGGGGCAAGGAGGCCCTGTCCAGCCGACCAGCCCGGCGCATCTTCTGGCACGGCCTACGGTCCGGCGACCCGCTCAGGAGGCTGCGGGACCAGGAGCGCTGGTACCGGCCTCTGATCGCTCCATCGCTCGACGAGTTCGGCAGGCGCCTGGACGAGGCCGACGCCGACCGGGCCGCAGCCGGCGAGCCGTCCATCCGCGACCTGTTGGACGAGCTCGTCGCGGGGCTAGCCCACAAGCGGACGATCCCGTGGCCGCTCTACCAGCGCCTCGCGGAACTCATCGGGGAGCTGCGGCGGGTCATGGCGCTGGTCGGACTGGACTCGATGCGGCCGGACCTCGTGGTGCTCGACGAGTTCCAGCGATTCAAGGACCTCCTCAAGACGGAGCCCGACAGCCTGGCCGCCGAGATGGCCCAGCAGCTACTCAACTACACCGACCCCGAGACCGGCCGGGCGACCCGCACGCTGCTGCTGTCGGCCACCCCCTACCGCATGTACACGACCAGCGACGAGATCGAGGACGACCACTACCAGGACTTCCTGGAAACCTGCTCTTTCCTGTTCGGACACGATCCTGCCAGGATCGAGCGGCTCCAAGTCCGCTTCCGGGAACTGCGAACCGCGCTCACCGCCGGTCACTCGCTCGACCGAGCCGAAGCCCTGTGCGAGCAGATCGGCGCCGAGCTGCGATCGGTCATGGCACGAACGGAGCGGCTGTCGGCCACGCCCGACCGCAGCGGAATGCTGGCCGTGCCCGACGCTCCGGTTGCGGTCAAGGTCCAGGATCTCCGCGCCCACCTGAGATTCGGCGGGCTTGCCGACGCGGTGAATCATCACGAGCCCGCGGAGTACTGGAAGTCAGCGCCGTACCTCGTCAACTTCATGGAGGGGTACAAGTTCAAGGATGCTGTCGAGCAGGCAGCCAAAGGCGGCCAGTTCACCGGCGGCGAGATGCTCGACCCCGGCCCCGGCCTGTTGAACTGGGACCACATCGACGAGTACCAGCGGATCGACCCCCAGAACGGACGGCTCCGCTGGCTGCTCGACGACTTGGAGAGCCGTCGCGCCTTCGAGCTGCTCTGGGTGCCCCCGTCGATGCGCTACTACGACGCCGGATCGGTGTACGAGTCGCCGGAGGCGGCCGGCTTCACCAAGCGCCTGATCTTCTCGGGCTGGACGGTCGTGCCCAAGGTGGTCTCCTCGCTCGTCAGCTTCGAATCCGAGCGCCAAGCCTTCGCAGCCCGCAGTCACCGGTACACGGACGACTACAGCCGGCGCGGCGGGCGGCGGCTCACGTTCCGCACCACGGTACGGGCCGAACAGCCTAGGCCGGGTGAGGCGGCCGGGCACCGCAGAGCCGCAGCGATGACCGCGTTCCTGCTGGTCTGGCCAAGCCCGAGCCTCGCCGAGATGGGCGATCCCAGGCCGCGGACTGGGGGCAGACCGCGCGTTGGCGAGACGCGGCGCGACGCAACCGGCACCCACATCGAGGACGACGGCGACCGCCCGGAGCGCAGTGTCGAGCGACTGCGCGACGAAGTCAGGGCGCGGGTGAACGATGCCATTGAGCGGCTCAAGGGGACCTCCACCGCGTCGGGGGCCGTCGACCAGCGGTGGTACTGGGCCGCTCCACTGCTTCTCGACGAGGAGCGATGGCCCGCCGCCGCAGAGTTCCTGCTCGACCCCGGCAATGCCTTGTACTTCCAGGGCGGCGAGCGCGACGACGAGGACGACCGCAGTGCCTCCGACGACCGTGGCGACGAGGGACTGCACGCTCATCTCGATGAGGCCCGGGCCATGGTCGCGGCCGGCGCCCAAGCGCTCGGCCGTCCCCCCGCCGACCTGGCCGACGCACTGACCGACCTCGCGGTGGGAGGGCCGGCGCAATGTGCCCTGCGGATGATCTGCTCGGTGGCTCGGCTCGACCCGTCTGACGACTACGCGCTGTTGAACGCAGCGTGGTTGAGCGGAGCATTCCGGCACTACTTCAACGCCCCGGAGGTCACGGCGGTGGTCGAGGCCGGAGATGCGGGCGGTTCCAAAGAGGACGAGGGGTCGTCGCGCTATTGGCTTGACGTGGTGCGGCACTGCGTGAACGGCAACCTGCAGGCGGTGCTCGACGAGCATGGCCATGTTCTGCGCGATTGGCGCGGCCATTTGAGCTTGGACAACCACGACCGGCGCTGCGAGGCGGCCGACGACATAGCGGAGACAATGGCTGAGGCATTGGAACTGCGCACCTCGTCGTACCGCGTGGACTTCCCGGTACGGAGCCGCAAGGGCCGCAAGATCAAGTTCGGCGCACACCGGATGCGCACCCGCTTCGCGGTCGCCTTCGCCGACCAGAGGCTCGACGACGGCAGCGTGAACCGCATCGGATCGGTCTCGGTGGCGTTCAACTCGCCGTTCTGGCCTTTCGTGCTCGCCTCCACCTCCATCGGGCAGGAAGGGCTGGACTTCCATCTCTGGTGCCATGCAGTGGTCCACTGGAACCTGCCCCACAACCCGGTGGACCTGGAGCAGCGGGAGGGCCGGGTCCACCGGTACAAGGGCCACGCTGTCCGCCGGAACATCGCCGCGACGCTGGGTTCGGGCCTGTTCGCGGCTGGTCTGGACGAGAACGCCGATCTCTGGGACGAACTCTTCGCCGCTGCGGTGGCCGGAAGGCCCGTCACCGACAGCGAGGTGGTCCCCTATTGGGTGTTCAGCGAGGGCCCGGCCAAGATCGAGCGCCATGTGCCGGTCATGCCCTTCAGCCGCGAGCAGGCGGCCCTGCCGCGGCTGCGCAAGGCGCTCGCTGCCTACCGCCTCGCGTTCGGGCAGCCCCGCCAGGAGGAGCTGGTGGAATGGATGGGCGCCAACCTCGCAGACGAGGACCTCAAGCAGCTGACCGAACGGCTCCGCGTCGACCTGTCACCTCCGAGCTAATTCAGGTGGTCGACTTATGAGGCCCCGCGGATAGGTGGGGCGACCCGGCCCATACGGGGCGGGGCCGTGGTCCGAGCGGCCCGTGAGCGAAGCGAACAAGAGCGGGTATGACCACCCTGCGACGCGATTGGCCGCCGATCAATCCGCGCTCGCTCTATGAACAGATAGCCGTCATTTTTCGAGTATTATTGACTGTATGGCTTACATACGGCTGGCTCGGGTGCCGGAACAGAGCTTCTTTCTGCTTGGCATGAGGGGCGTCGGCAAGAGCACCTGGGCCCGGCAGGCCCTGCCAGGCGCTCTGCGTCTCGACCTGCTCGACGAGGCTCTCTTCACCGACCTTCTGGCCGACCCGTCGCTGTTCCGGCAGCTGCTGTCGGGGGCGGGGCCGGGTGACTGGGTGGTGGTGGACGAGGTCCAGCGCATCCCCAGCCTGCTCAACGAGGCACACCGGCTGATCGAGGAGCGGGGAGTGCGCTTCGCCCTTCTGGGGTCCAGCGCCCGCAAGCTCAAGACCGCCGGCACCAACCTGCTCGCCGGCCGGGCACTGCGCAAGGCCATGCACCCGCTGACGGCGGCCGAGCTCGGCGACGACTTCCGCCTCGACGACGCCCTGCAATACGGCGCCATCGCGCTGGTGTGGAACGCCCCCGACCGGCGGGAGGCCCTCAGCAGCTACACCCAGCTGTACCTGCGCGAGGAGATCCGGGCCGAGGCCGCCGTGCGCAACCTGTCGGGATTCGTGCGCTTCCTTCCAGTGGCGGCGCTGATGCATGCCCAGGTTGTCAACGCCGCCTCCATCGCGCGCGACGCTGCCGTCGCCCGCACCACCGTCAACGGCTACCTCGAAATCCTTGAGGACACGCTGCTGGCCGTGTTCCTGCCCGCGTTCGAGGCGAGGCTGCGGGTGCGGGAACGGCGCCGTCCCAAGCTGTACTGGGCCGATCCCGGCCTGGTGCGGGCAATCAAGCGCCAACTCGGGCCGGTGGCCGCCGAGGAACGCGGCGCCCTGCTGGAAGGCTGGGTGCTGGGGCTGCTGCGAGCCCACAACGAACACCAACGCATTTACGACGACATCGGCTACTGGTCCGCCGCCGCGTCCGCCGCCGAGGTCGACTTCGTGCTGACCCGCGACCGCGAGCATCTGGCCGTAGAAGTCAAGGCGGCCGAACGGTACAACACTGCCATGCTCAAGGGGCTGCGGGCCCTGGCCGACCTGCCCGGCCTGGTCCGCCGCGTCCTCGTCTACCGCGGCCAACGTTCCTTCAGGACCGAGGACGGCATCGACGTTTGGTCCCTGGACAGCCTGCACGAGGCCCTCCGGGCCGATCAGCTCTGGCCCTAAAGGCCCCGCGGATAGGCGGGCGACCCGGCCCATACGGGGCGGGGCCGTGGCCCGAGCGGCCCGTGAGCGCAGCGAACAAGAGCGGAAATGACCGCCCTGCGACCCGATTGGCCGCCGATCAATCCGCGCTCGCTCCTAGTGTCATGTCGGAGAAACGGTGACCCGCAGGGCGAACGCTTTGACCTGCTTGGACCTGTAGATGGCCCGGATCATCGAATCCGCGACACACCGCCAAACACGCGGAACTCGAGTTCCGGAGGCTTGGAGCGAAGACAGTCCCTCCGGATCCCGGATGCTACGGAGCAGGCGGCTAGAGCTTCCGCAGGCGGCGGTAGTGGGCGAGCAGCGACTTGGTGGACGGGTCGTGGTCGGCGTCGGCTGCGTCGCTGCCGGCCGGGTCGGTGCCGGCCCGCAGGTCGGCGGTTATGGCGTCGGCCAGGGTCTTGCCGAGCTCGACGCCGAACTGGTCGAAGCTGTTGACGCCCCAGACGGCGCCCTGCACCACCGTCTGGTGCTCGTAGAGGGCTACCAGTTGGCCGAGCACCGAAGGCGTCAGCTCCGGGGCCAGGATCACCGTCGACGGGCGGTTGCCGGGCAGCTCGCGGTGGGGGTCGTCCTCCTCCGCCGGCGGGGTGCCGAAGGCCAGCGCGGCGGCCTGGGCGAAACAGTTGGCCACCAGGGCCTCGTGACGCTCGGCAACGCCGGGCGGCCCGGCGACGTCCGCGTCCGGACGGGCCAGCACGATGAAGTCGGCGGGCACGGCCGTGGTGCCCTGGTGCAGCAACTGGTGGAAGGAGTGCTGGCTGTCGGCTCCCGGACCTCCCCACACGATCTCGGCGGTCTCGCAGCCCACCGGGCTGCCGTCGAGACGGACCCGCTTGCCGTTGGACTCCATGATCACCTGCTGCAACCAGACGCCGAACAGCCGCAGCCTCTCCGAGTACGGCACAACCGCCCGCGTCTGGAACCCCCAGAAGTTGCGGTACCACACCGACAGCAGGCCCAGCAGCATGGGGACGCTGGCCGCCGGCCCCCCAGCCACGTGCTCGTCGATGCTGCGCATCCCGGCCAGCATCGCCGCGAAGTTCTCCTCGCCGATGGCTGCCATCACGGCCAGACCCGCGGCCGACCCCATCGAGAAGCGGCCGCCGACCCAATCCCACGTCGCGAACACATCGTCAGGCTCGATGCCGAACTCGACCGCCGCCTCCCGGCTCGCGGTCACCGCCACGAAATGCCGGCCCGCGGCCTCAAGACCGAGCACCGACGCGGCCCAGGCCCGCGCAGCGCGGGCATTGGCCAGCGTCTCGGCCGTGGCGAAGCCCTTCGACACCACGATGAACAGCGTCTCGGCCGCGTCGAGGCCGTCCAGGCCAGCGGCCAGCGCGGCCGGGTCGATGTTGGACACGAACCGGCACTCAAGGTCACACGAGCGAAACGCGGCCAGGGCCTCGTGGGCCATGGCCGGCCCCAACTGCGAACCGCCGATCCCGATATTCACCACCGTGCGGATCGGCAGACCGCCGGCCCCCCGCCGCTCCCCAGCGACCAGGGCCCGAACGAAGGCCCCCATCCGTTCACGCTCGGCGGCAACGGCCGGCGCCACGTCAACCCCTCCGGTCACAACGGCCTCGCCGGCCGGAGCCCGCAGGGCGGTGTGCAGAGCGGCACGGCCGTCCGTGACGTTGACCGGCTCGCCCGCCAGCATCGCCTCGATCCGCGCCGCCACGCCAGCCCGCTCGGCCAGGGCCAGCAGCAGCTCCACGGTGGCATCGGTGACCAGATGCCGGGACCAGTCGACCACCAGCTCGCCCGCGGTCGAGGTGCAGCGCCCGGCCCGGCCCGGGTCGGCCTCGAACAGCCCGGCCAGATCCACGCCTCCGGCTTGCAGCTCACGGGCGTGGCGGGCCAGCGCGGCCCACTCGGAGGTAGCCGTGATGTCGCCGTCGGCGGAGTCGCTAGCGGCCGAGCCACTGGCCGTGATGTCGCCGTCGGCGGAGTCGCTGAGGACCATTGGGGTGGGCCTCCGGTGGCCCGGCCGGCTACTCGCCTGCGGCGAGATCGATGCCGTGACCCACAGCGGACTCAGTTAGCAGGGCGCTGATCTCGTCGGGCGAGCCGGTTTCGAAGGCTGGAGCGTCGGCCACCAGAGCGAGCAGCATCTCCTCCTCGAGCGCGGCCGTATCCGCGTCCAGACCGCCGTGGACGACCCGCTCGTAGTACACCACCGAGACCAGGTCCTCCAGGCTCAGATTGGAGAAGCCGCTCATGCCGCTGGCGAAGCTGTCCACCTCGCGCTGGCCGCCGGGGCGGTCCGGGTCGCCGTAGAAGTCAAGCCCAAGGCGCTTGGTGTCGGCCGTGCCCAGATACACCCAGGACAGGTGGTGGGCCAGACCGTCGAAGCCGGGCGCCGGGCCGAAGGTGAGCAGCAGCTCTCCGTTGTTGAGCTGGCGGCCCGTGGCCATGCCCGAGCCGGCGGCGCCGTGGCACGAGGCACACGTGCTGTACACGACAGCGCCGTTGTCGGCCAGCACCAGCTCCTCGGAGTCGGGGGGCTCCAGCATTCCCACGTAGAAGATGGCCCAGATGGGCAGGAACACCATCACCGACGCGGCCCAGTAGGGCATCCGTTTGCGGGCGTGGGCGGCCTGCACGTAGGCCGGGTCCGGCTCGGGCGGAGGCGGGGGGGCGGCCTCAGGAATGGGAGCGGGAGCAGCCGGGGCGGGCACGGCGGCTGCGGCCGCCGCGGGTGCAGCGGTCCCTGAGGCATCAGCGTCTGGCGCAGCGTCGCCGGCGTCTGCGGGTTCCGTACCGGTCAGCTCGGCTCGTCGCTCACGCGAGCGCTGAAGCAGATACTCAGGTACCTCGACCACTTAGCGTCTCCATCGGCGGTGCGGGGCGGACCGGACGACGCCGGAGCGGCGAGCCCCGGCGACATGAGGATAGGCGGTCTGACCGCGCTTGGCTTCCTTCAGCTGGCGCGAGTTCGCGGCCGGGAGCCGGTTAGCCGTTGGGGAGGCCGACAGCGAGGCCGAACTCTTCACCGGCGTCGATGAGAGCGTCGAACAGGTACTGGCCGAAGGAGCGGTCGCAGAAGATCATGTAGGTGGGTGTGCCGTCACTGTCGCAGCGGGCGACGTCGCAGATGACCTTGGCCACCGAGGCGGAGGCAACCGCGCCGTCCGGCGTCATCGCGTCGGACCAGTCGAGGCTGCACACCTTCTCGAGCATCCGGGGCGCGTCCGTCCCGGCGACCAGGAAGAGCGCCCGGCCGTGGGTCCAGTCGATAGCGGTCACGAACTCGGACGGGTCCAACCCGTCGAGGCTGGCCACCACCTCGGCCACCGCGTCGGCGGGACCCACAACGATCCACTCTCCGGGCCTGGAGCCCAGCACGCACGCTCCGCCCCCTGCGGCCCGGGACGACCCGAACGGTGCGTCCATCCGGTCGGCGGCCGCGCCTCCGACCTCGCCCCGCACCAGCCACTTGGTGGTTCCGCTGGCGTCGGCGAGCATGAGGGGGCCACCGGAGGAGAACTCGTAGCTCCGCACGACCGGGCTCTCGAAGGCAGGCGACTCAGCCACGGAGACGCTCCCCCGCCGGATCGAAATGGGCGTGGTGGTCCATCACGGTGGCGCTGACGCGCTCACCTGAGGTCAGCAGCACGGTCACCTTGGTGCCGCCCGCAGCCAGCTCGGGCTCCACCTGGCCCAGGCAGATCGACCGTCCCAGGGTGGGCGACATACGGGCCGAGGTGATGCGGCCCAGTATCTCGTTGGTGTCGCCCCGCACGATCTGGCCGGCCTCGTCGGGCACCACGTTGGGGTCGTCGGGCTGGATGGCCACGATCATGGGCAGGCTGCGGTCGGCGGCCCAGGCCAGCTCGGGCAGGCCCGCGAAGTCGTCCTTGTCGAGCTTGATCAAAGGGTTCAAGCCGGTGCTCGGGCCCAGGGTCAGGCCGTCGGTGTCCTGGCCCACGATGAAATGGCCCTTCTCGAGGCGCATGATGCGCTGGCCCTCCAGCCCGAACGGTCCGACGCCGAGGTCCTGGCCGGCGTCCATCAGCGCCTCCCAGACGTGGAGGCCGTGGCCCGACGGGGCGTGGATCTCGAAGGACAGCTCACCGGTGAAGCCGATGCGCCACATGAAGCATCCAGCCACCCCCGCCACGGTGGCCAGCCGGACCGCCATGTAGGGGAATGCCTCGGGCGACAGGTCCACGCCCTCGGTCACCCGGCCGACCAGCTCCCTTGCCTTGGGGCCGGCCACGTTGATGCTGACGTAGGCGGTGGTCACCGGGGTGACGTGCACCCTCCAGTCGGGGCGCTCGGTCTGCAGCCAGTTCTCGACCCACTCCCAGACGCCGCCCGCACCCGAGCTGGTGGTGGTCATCAGGTAGTGGTCCTCACCAAGGCGGCCGGTGACGCCGTCGTCGAGCACCACACCGTCCTCGGCGCACATCATCCCGTAGCGCACCTTGCCCACCGGCAGCTTCGACCACTTGTTGGTGTAGAGCAGGTTGAGGAGCTTTCCGATGTCGGGGCCGCGCAGGTCGAGCTTGCCCAGCGGCGTGACGTCGATCAGCCCGACGTTGGTGCGCACGTTGCGCACCTCCGCGGCCGGGTCGCCGTAGTGGTCGGGGCGGATCCACTGGCCGGCCAGGATCGTGCTCACGCCGTTGGCCTCGTGCCACGGATGGATCGACGACACCCTCACCGGCTCGAACACCCGCCCGGCCAGCGCGCCCAGAGTGAGCGGCGCGTAGGGCGGGCGCCACACGGTGGTGCCCACCCGGGCGATGGTCTCGCCCCGAGCCTCGGCGATGGCGGCCACGGTGTTGACCGTCTCGAGCTTGCCCTGCGAGGGTCCCATGGTGGAGGTGGTGTAGCGCTTGGCCAGCTCCACCGAGTCGTAGCCCTCCCGGGCCGCCGCCACCAGGTCCTTGGATCCGACGTCCTCGGAGAAGTCGACCATGCCGTGGGTGTCCGAGCGGTACAGCTCGGGGTGCGGGTCGCGGCCCAGCGGAGTTCGCGCGTCGGGCGCCCAGGCGGGTTCGTCGCCGTCGACCGGCCGGGCCCGGGCGGTCAGCGCCTGCAGGCGATGGGCGACGGCCGCGGCTCGCTGCGCAGCCAGCCGTCCGGTGGACGCGCCGTGGGCCCGCAGTTCGTCGATCGTGCCGTCGCCGGCCAGCCCGCCGGTGGCCAGGACGTTGCCGGGCGGGTCCGACGGGAAGAAGCGGGCGGCTGCCGGATCGTGGACCGGCCGGTCGCCGGCCATGTTGAGCAGCGAAGTGGGTGCGGTCCAGCCCGCGGCCACCACGAGCAGGTCGGCCTCGATGCGGTTCCCGCCAGCCACCACCGCTTGCAGCGCCTTCGACGAACCCTGGGCCGAGCTGACACGCCTGTGATCGCGGCCGTCGATGACCGCGGCGATCTCGACCCCGGCCCGGGCGAGGTCTGCGGCCGCGGCGTCGCCGTCGGAGTTGGCGGTGAACACCACCGCCCGCTCGCCGGGCTTGACCCCCCACAGGTTGATCAGGCGTCGGGCCGCTCCCGAGGTGATCACGCCGGGGCGGTCGTTGCCCGAGAACACGTAGGGCCTCTCGATGAGGCCGGGCGCGGCCACCAGCACCTTGGCCCGGGCCTTGATGAGCCGTTCGACCGCGATCGGGTGGTTGCGCTGGACGATCCCGAGCCAGTTGTCCTCGTAGCGGCCGGTGACGGTGGAGTCGGTGAGAACCTCCACATCGGCGGCTTCGAGAGCGGCCCGCAGCTCGGCCAGGGCGGCCTGAGCCGAGTCGCGGCTGCTGTAGCGCAGATGGCCGCCCACGGTGTGCTCGTGCTCCACCAGCAGCACCCGGGCGCCGGCGGCCGCCGCGGCCAGCGCGGCCTCGATCCCGGCGGGGCCGGCTCCGGCCACCACCACGTCGGGATGCATGTAGCGCTTGTCGTGGTAGCGGTGCGGGGTGTCCAGGTCGACCTTCCCGCCCGGCGCGAACGTGGCCAGCACCCGCTCATAGGTGGGCCACAGCCACGCAGGGCGCATGAAGGTCTTGTAGTAGAAGCCGGCCGTCAGGAAGCGGGCGACGAGGCTGTTGGCCGCCTTGATGTCGCGGTGCAGCGACGGCCACACATTCTGGGCCCGCACGTCCATGCCCGCTTCCAGCCGGCGATGGCCGGCCCGCACGTTGGGGTCGTCGCCCACCTGCACCAGCAGGTTGGGGTCCCAGTAGTCGGCGGTGAGGATGCCCCGGGGCCGGTGGTACTTCATCGAGCGCGAGAAGACGTGCTCCCCCGCGGCGGCCAGCGCCGAGGCGATGGTGTCGCCCTCGAAGCCGTCGAACCGCTTGCCGTTCCAGCGGAAGCGCAGCTTCGTGGACCGGTCGAGCACCTCGGTGGGCTGGGCGGCCAAGCGGCTCATGGTCATGCTTTGCCGCCTCGCTTGTCGCCGGGGATCGGTGGGTTCCGGAACTCGTTGGTGGCCGTGTTGCGTTCGAGGGTGAACCAGCGGCGGCAACCGGACCGGCAGTACCAGGTCTCCCAGAGCCAGCCGGCCGGGTTGTCGCGCAGGTAGAGGTAGCCCCGCCACTGCTGTGGGGTCGCAGTGGCGGGGTCGGGGCGAGCGTGGGACTCGCCTCCATACCGCAGGTCCTCAGAGTTGCGGGGCCCGCAGTTCGGACAGGGCACCAGCAGCATCAGTGCCCCACCGCCGACTGGGAGGCCGGCGCGCCCATCAATGCCCCACCGCCGCCGCACCCTTCTCGCCGACCAGCTCTCCGGTGTCGAAACGGCTGAGGGCGAAGGGTGCGATCAGTCTCGGGGTCCGGCCGGTGGCGACGGCCTCGGCCATCTGCTCGCCGGAGACCGGGGCGGCCTTGAACCCGTAGGTGCCCCAGCCCACGTCCACCAGGAAGCCGCCCACCGGGGTGAAGCCCATCACCGGCGAGTAGTCGGGGGTCATGTCGCACAGGCCGGACCACTGGCGCAGCAGCCTCATCCGGGAGATGCCGGGCATGAGTTCGAGCACGTGGCCGGCCAGCTCCTCGGTGAATTCAAGCGAACCCCGGATCGAGTAGGTGGCCACCGCATCGACGGCCGCGCCGAAGACGAGCTCGCCCCGGTCGGTCTGGCTGATGTAGACGTGCAGCGAGCCCGACACCACCACGGTGGGCAGGAACACCTTGACCGGCTCGGTGACCGCCGCCTGAAGCGGGTGGGTGGTGATGGGCAGGCGCACGCCGGCCATGGACGAGATGAGGCCGGCCCAGCCGGCGGTGCAGTTGACCACTACCGGGGTGGAGACGTCGCCCCGGTTGGTGCGCACTCCCACCACCTTGCCGCCGGGGCCCTTGCCGTCAGGACCGTCGCCGCCCTCGCACAGGATGTCGAGGACCTCGGTCTTCTGGTGCATCTCGGCGCCCATGCAGTCGGCGGCACGGGCGTAGCCCCAGACCACCGCGTCGTGGCGGACGATCCCGCCGGGCGGGTGGTAGAGGGCCCCCAGGATCGGGTAGCGAGGGTGGGATGAGGTGTCGAGGGCGGGAGCGATCTTGGAGATCTCGTCGGGGCCGATCACACAGGAGTCGACCCCCTGGAGCTTGTTGACCTCGGCCCGCCAGTTCATGGTGCGCAGGGAGCTGTCATTGTGGGCCAGGGTGAGATGGCCGCGCTCGCTCATCATCACATTGATGTTCAGGTCGAGCGCCATGGAGTTGTAGAGCTTCAGCGACCGGTCATAGAAGGCCACACCCTCCGGGGTCAGGTAGTTGGACCGCACGATGGCGGTGTTGCGGCCCGAGGCGCCGCTGCCCAGGTAGGCCTTGTCCACGACGGCCACATTGGTGATGCCGTGGTTGCGGGCCAGGTAGTAGGCGGTGGCCAAGCCGTGCACGCCCCCGCCGATCACCACGGCGTCATAGGAGGACTTGAGTTCGGTCTCACGCCAGACCCGGGGCCAGTAGTCGCCCCGCATGCCCCGCCAGGCCAGCGCGGCTGCGGAGTACTTGGGCGGGCGGCGCCGGAGCCGGTGCCCCATTCCGGTCATTGCCACGGCAGCGTAGGCGCTCCCGCCTGGTGATGCAGGAGCCCCTGCTGGTGGTCGCCGGTGGGTTTCACCGGCTGGCTGAGGTGGTAGCCGAGCTCTACGCCGAGGCGGCCCCATGACCGTTACTCGCAGATGACCAGGGGAAGGTCTCGGGTGGTGCGGGCCTGGTAGTCGTTGTAGTCAGGCCACTGACTCACTGCCAGGGGCCAGAGTTCGGCCTTCTCTTCTGGTGTGGCCGTGCGGGCCCGAAGGCGGTGAAGCTCGCTGCGGTCCTGGATGGTCACATCCGGGTTGTCGATCAGGTTCAAGTACCAGTTCGGATGGCGGGGTGCGCCGCCCATGGAGGCGACCAGTAGGTAGCGGTCGCCGTCACGTATACGGATGAGCGGTGTGCGGCGCAGGCTGCCCGTCCTGCGTCCGGTGGTGGTGAGGATCAGACACTGGGCGCCCTCCCACTCGAAGCCGTCGGCCCCGTCGGAGGCCAGATAGCGATCGACATGGTCGGCGA
The DNA here is from genome assembly GCA_009844405.1 of Acidimicrobiaceae bacterium. GTDB lineage: Bacteria > Actinomycetota > Acidimicrobiia > Acidimicrobiales > Aldehydirespiratoraceae > Aldehydirespirator. The sequence goes on along the minus strand of VYBO01000046.1, from coordinate 3,525 downwards.
TCGGCTTCCACGGACTCGGCTCGTAGTCCCCAGTGGTCACAGCCAGACCTGCGGTGCTCTCGCTCAGTAGTGGAGCTCGCAGCCGTACTCGTCGATCCACCAGCGGGCGGTGCGCTTGGCATCAGGGGGGGTGCGCAAGCCGGGATCCTGGTGCAGCTGCTCGGGGGTGGGGCCGATCCGCGCCGCTATCTCGGTGAGGGACGGCAGGTCGAGGTCGTAGCATTCCACCGCGTTGAGCCCAAGCAGGAGACGGGCGTCCTCGATGGACACGTCGCGGAAGTCGCTCTCGAGGCGCCTGGCCGTATGGGGCCACGACCCCTCGGGGTGGGGATAGTCCGTACCCCACATCAAGGCGTCGATCCCGTTGACGTGGCGACGGCGGATCTCCTCCTTGCTCATCGTCGAAGCACCGATGAACACGCTGGTCCCGAAGTACTCCGACGGCAGGCGCGAGATCAGGCCCTTCATTCGCGAGCCCAGCTTCTTGATCTTGTTGCTGGCCCCGAAGTTCACATCCGTCTTCCAGAGAAGGTCGGCGATCCAGTAGGAACCGCACTCCACTACCGCGTAGCGAAGGCCAGGGAACCGGTCGAACTTGCCCGAGAACAGCAGTTGCCACAGCGCCCGGTGCGTCCAGAACGGCACCTCGGAGACGTACATGGCCACGTTGTCGCCGTAGCTGGGAAAGTCGGCCTCACCGGAGTGGGTGTGCACCACCAGGCCGGTATCGGCACAGGCCGCCCAGATCCGGTCGTAGTGGTCGGACCCGTAGGGCGGGAAGCCGTGCCACATGGTGGGGATCATGATGCCCTTGATGCCGGGCTTGCCGGCCAGCCACTCGATCTCAGTCACCGATTCGTCGATGTCGTGGGTGATCGGCACCAGGCCCACGCCAGCCCGGCGGGGCGGGTTGGTGGCGCAAAAGTCGACTAGCCAGCGGTTGTGGGCCCGGGCGCCGCCGAAGGCCTGGCGGGGGTCGGTGATCTGACCCGCGGACAGGCCGGCGCCGAACGGAGGCGACTCTTGGCCGGTGACGGCGTCGCCGTCGGCGAAGATCACCTCACCGGCGATGCCATCGGCGTCGAGTTCCTTATCGCGCACCTCGGGGTCATAGGCGCACCGGAGGCCCTCTTCGTTCTCGCCCTCCCACTCGGCCAGAAACTCGGCGTTGACCTCCTCCTGGACCCTCCGGTGCTCGTGGCGCCCAGCCACGTACACGTCGAACTGGTCGTGCAGCGCGGGGTCGAGGTACGGGCGGTACTCTTCGCACTGCAGCCCGGCGTGGGTGTCGCTCGACACGATCACATAGGGGGCGTTCGAAGTATCGACCCCTTCAGTGGGGTTGCTCAGGCTCATATCCGATTCCCTCATGTCTTACGAGTCAGCGTCTCCTGTGATGCTACGCCACCGTCACAAGCGCCACACCCCTCATACTGCCCTTCCAGAGACCAAGGGCGAACCGCTACGAGGTCATCTGACTAGGCATCCTCCCTCAACCAATCGATGAGTTCGGGCCAAGTTCTCTGTTGGCCATGCTTCAGACGTGTAACCGACTCCACCTCGGGGTCGACATTTGGCCACCAGTTCCTTTCACCCGTGAAATGAAGTTGATTCTCGCCACGTCCGTGCCAAGCAAACCATTTGTCCTCACCTCGAAATCCGTGTAACGCGCGTAGTTGCTCCTTCACTCTCGTGCGCTTCGGTTTAGACCATGCCCAAGTATAGTCTGTCGGCTCAAACAACGTGCGACTATTGGCATCAACCAGATGCTTCTCAAAATACGTGAACCGTCCCGGACAAGAGATAATGCGAGCGTATCTTATTTCTCTCAGGCCATACTTGTCAAGACTCTCTTGTACGTGGTCATTGCAAGATTCAATGATCTTGGCACCTAGAATCGAAGTGTCGCCACTCAGATCCGAATCTTGAATAAGTTCAACTGACCCTTCAATCTTTGCTCGCTTCCAAGTCACAGGTGTTGTTGCCTTAGTTGACTTTACCTGCCATCCGATCTGTTCCTTGCTACAGATCACATCGACAAAGTCATAAGTAGCTAGTACCTCACCATCGTAATGATCTGCTATTAATGCCTCCGCAAAACCGCCTGGGATGGATTCGGTGGCGAACGGCAACCTGAAGAAACTCGAAACTCGGTCGGCAATTGCTGACACGTCATCATGCATATTCATTGTGTGCCTCCGTCAGACAGTTTGGTCAAGGTGCATTCCCCTAAGGGTCGAGTATATCGTCTTCGCTATCGCTGCTCCCATTAGCGGAGGTACTGCATTACCTACCTGACGGCAACGCGAAACCTTACCACCCACGAATTCTGAGCTGTCTGGAAAGGACTGAAGACGTGCGCCCTCACGAATGGTTATGGTCCTATGATCCTCAGGATGGTAGAACATTCCACTACCCGGATGATACATCCAAGTTGTAATCGTGAGTGCAGGTATGTCCCATGACATCCTGCGATATGCACTGCCGTAGGTGCTCTTCGGTACTAGCGATGAGGGCAGCGCCTCAACTCCATCACCCTGCTGAAGGAAGTTCAGACGATCGCTCTGGACCCGACTGAGCCGCCAAGCAACATGCTCCGACACGATCGTTGCATCTCCTCGTAGTAGTTCTTGGTAGTCATTTTGGGGCGATCGAGCATAGGGGCCAGGAGAAGTGCCTTGTCCGCCATCTATCGATGGCAAGTCAGAAATTGCATCACCAATCGTACGCCACGACGCAAGCGGAATTAGCGCGCCGTTCTGAGCTTCGCCGGAATGTGAAGGGCTTGGTAGTCCTACAGGAACATCACGAGACGCAATAATGAAAGCTCGACGTCTACGTTGCGGAACTCCAAAATCGGCGGCATTCAAGATAGCGGCATTGCATGTTGTGTAACCGAACGAGTCCAGTGAATCGAGTATCTCATCCTTGAACCGTCCGCCTTCCTTAATGATCATATCAGCTACATTCTCGACCACAAGCGTGCGTGGAAGAAAAGCTTCTACGAACCGCAAGAACTCGACGAACAAGTAGTTTCTAGGATCGTCGACAAATCGGCCGTTCTGATGGCGACGCGCCCTGTTCCGGCTGAAACCTTGACATGGCGGCCCACCTATGAGCACTTCAAGTTCACCTCGCGCGAGCGATAAGTTGTCCAACAGTCGATCTGCGTCTAGATCAGATATTGAGCCAGACCAACAGAGTGCTCCCGGATGATTAAAGCTAAAGGCTGCAAGGCAGTCATCATCGATATCGTTGCCCGCAACGATATCGAACCCGCCAGCCATCACGAATCCGGTAGAAAACCCACCGCAGCCAGCAAAAAGATCCACGACGCGTAACGGTCTGTCATCCATATCTTCCACCGCTCCTCCCTACAATCAGCTTTCGAGTCTGCCGTAAGGCAACAATAGCTAGCCCCTACGACAGGCAGGTAGCTTTTCTCGACTGCCGCATGCCCGAGGATGAAGGCCTCTGGCTACAAGGCGTAGGCGGCGGGGGCCGGTTTCAGGGGGCGGGCGTACC
>VYBO01000085.1 GCA_009844405.1 Acidimicrobiaceae bacterium | reverse complement strand
ACGGCCCCGCCCCGTATGGGCCGGGTCGCCCGCCTATCCGCGGGGCCTCTAAGGCTCGGTGCGGGGCGGCCGGTACTCGGACGCCCCGAGGGCGAGGAGCCGGGCCACTTCGGCGTCGAACTCGTCGGGTCGGCAGGCGAGGTCCAGGTGCACGCTTCCGGCGATGTGGGCACCCCGCTGGAGCCCGATCCGGCGCGTCCCGTCGGGGCTGGCCAGCACGATCCAGCGGTCGCCGTCCTCGCGCTGAACTTCGACCAGCCCCAGAGCCGCGCTCCAGAACTCTGCAAGATCGTCGGTGTTGGGCGAGTCGAGGGTGACGAGATCGAAAGTCGTGGCCATCCCCGAAGTGTAGGTGGGCCGGTGCCGGCGGCTGGATGGCGGACGGCTGGGCGCAGCCGGACGTTCAGTCCCAGTCCGAGATGCCGTCGAAGCCGGCGATGCTCGTGGGCCGGAGCCGTACCAGGCACTCGCCGGGTGCGCTGTTGCGTGCCCCGAAGGCCGCGGCCTGATCGGCGCCCATGTAGCGCCCGCCGCAAAGGGTCGCGACCCGCAGCACCTCGCCGGGATCCTCGGTGATCTCGACGGTGCCGTCGACCTTCACGAACGCGTAGGGCGGTTCCTCGAGGTCGACCAGGAGCGAGATGCGGGGATCGCGCTGCATGGCCCGTGCCTTGCCCGCTCCGGCGCCGGTGTTGAACAGGATCTCGCCGTCCTCGACGATGAACCAGATCGGTGCCACATGGGGCCGCCCGTCGGACGCGACCCAGGCGACTTTGCCGGTGCGAGTACCGGTGGCGAGGAATGCCAACGCCTCCTCAGTGGTCATCTTGTGCATGGCCGCCCTCCGTTTATCCGAATCCCCGGCGACTGTTCATTCCCGGCGACCGTTCGTCACTATTCCACAACTACCGGGATTCTGGATCGGCGGGCAGGTCGGTGATGAACATGTGGCCGGGCTCGTGGGTGATGGCGACCTCGGGCGCCGCGTTGGCGATGGCCAGCTGCGGGGTGACGCCGCAGGCCCAGAACATCGGCACCTCGCCTTGGTGGACGTCCACGGCGTCGCCGAAGTCGGGAGCGTGCAGATCCTCGATGCCCAACTCCGCGGGGTCGCCGACGTGCATTGGTCCTCCATGGGCCTGCGGGTACGCCCCGGTGATCTGCCGAGCCTGTTTGACCATGGCGGCGGGCATGGGCCGCATCGACACCACCAGCGGCCCGGCGAAGTCCCCGGCCGGCTCGCACCCGCGGTCCGTGATGTACATGGGGACGTTGCAGCCCTGCTCGACGTGGCGCACGGACAGGCCGGCCCGCATCAGGGCCGCCTCGAAGCTGAAGCTGCATCCCAGCAGCACCGACACCAGATCTTCTCGCCACCACGAGGTGGCGTCGGTGGCTGAGTCGGTGTGAGTGCCGCCGAGGAACCGCCGGTACCGGGGAACGTCGGTGCGCAGGTCGCTGCCCGGCGCAGAGCGCACCGCTTCCGTCCCCTGCTCCACCACCTCCACGATGGGACAAGGCTTCGGATTGCGGGCCGCGAACGTCACGAAGTCGGAGGCCACCGCCCGGGGCAGCACCACGAGGTTGGCCTGCACGCATCCCGGGGCCAGATGAGCGGTGGGTCCGGCGTGCTCCCCGGACCGGATCGCCAGCCGTGCCCGCCGCGCCGAGCCCGAACGGGTAGTGCTACCCGCCCCAGCGCCGCCGTCTTCGAGAACCTCGGCCAAGGCGTCGAGCATCGGCGACTGGCCCTTGTGCAGCCTCGTCCGAGCCTCATAGATCGTCCACCAGGCCGCCTTGTCCACCTCCGGGTACTCGCGGACCTGACCCGAGCCGGGAGGCCATTCGAGTTCGAAGGTGTTGCTGACGGTGTGGGTGGCGTCGAAGTCCGCCTCGATCACCCATGCGCTGATGCGTTTGCGGCCGGGCGGACCGAACTCGCCGAGGAAGCGCCTCGAGCCTTCCGGCGGCGGCGATCCCAACTCCTCCTCGAACTCCCGCAGGGCCACGGTCCCGGCGTCCTCGCCCTCGTCGTACTCGCCCTTGGGGATCGACCAGGCGTGGGCGTCCTTGCCGGCCCAGAACGGCCCGCCGGGATGCACCAGCAGCACCTCGACCACGCCGTCGGCGTTCCGTCGGTGAAGTATCAGGCCGGCGCTTCGCTTGCTTGCCATAATGGTCCCGACAATAGGTCGCATCGGGTCTTGGCCCGAAGGAGGCGTCAGCGAGATGGACCGGGCAGCCGAGCGGGCCGCAGCCGTGGCCGACGCCATGGACGACATCGCCAAGATCGACGCCCACGGCCGCGAGCACGGCGGCATCGACCGGTCCGGGGTGGAGCGCATCAAGGAGCGGCTGCTGCAACTGGCCGAGCGCGACGACCTGTTCGGCGACGACGACTTCCCGCCCCCGGAGGCTCCGGGCGCCTCGGTGAGCTACCGGATCGCGCAGAACGACGACGACGAGCTGGCGCTGTACGTGCAGTGCGTGGGCGACGGAACGTCGGCACCGCCGCATGAGCACAGGACCTGGGCGGTGATCGTAGGGATGCGTGGGCACGAGCTGAACCGCCTGTACGGCCCGTGCGCAGGCGGAGACGAGCCTGAGGTGCAGCGCGAGGTGATGGTCGAGCGGGGCACCGGTGTGGCGATGCTCCACGACGACGTGCACTCGATCCACATCGGGAGCGCGGCCACCAACTTCCACTGCTACGGCCTCGCCCTCGAACGGCTCACCGGCCGCCTGTTCTGGCACGCCGGAAGCGGCCAGTGGCAGGTCTACGACGACGACAGCCAGATAGTAGAAGCCCGCCCCGACCGGACCTAGTGGTGTGTCGTGGGTTTGATTGCGGGGTTGGTAGTGTGGCGGCATGAGCA
>VYBO01000055.1 GCA_009844405.1 Acidimicrobiaceae bacterium | reverse complement strand
TTACCGGCGTGAAAGGCCGGCGTCCTAGGCCGCTGGACGATGGGGGCCCGCCGGCTGGCGCCGGCACGCTCAGGCTACCGGCCGCACCGCACCGTCTCCCCACCCCGCCGAAGTAGACTCACCTCGTGCTGCCAGGGATGAGAACGACTGCCATCGGCGGCGCCGGCATGAGGAGGAGCCCTCGATGAGCTCCGCAAGCGGCGTGATGACCCAGCCGCTGAGCCTGATCGACGAACTCGTCCTGACGCTCCTCAACGAGGAGAGCGGCTACTTCCGCCAGGTTCCGGGCTGGAACCTGAACTGCGCCGTCGTCGGCGCGGCCCTGGCCGAGCTGTCGCTCATGGCTCGCATCGACACCGACATGGAGTCCCTGATCCTCCTGGACGCGTCCGCGACCGGCGATCCCGCGCTCGACCCGGTCCTCTCGCGGATCGCGTCCGAGGCGGATCAGCGCAACGCCCAGTACTGGGTCGAGCGGCTCGCCCCCCAGGCGGAGTCGATAATCGACATGACCCTCGACCGGCTGTGCCGCCTGCGGATCCTGCAGCATCACGACGGCGACTTCTGGTCGCTGGCCGGGTCCGCATGGAGGATGGGGGTCCACGCCGGGTCCGAGGTGGGCACGGCCGTCGAACACGTCAAGACCCGCATCAGCCGCGCCATCTTCGACAACGAGATCCCCGATCCGCGAGACGTCATCATCGTCTGCCTCATCGACACCTGCGACGTGCTGCGCTTCATCTTCGAGCTCGACGAGGAGGCCGAGCAGCGGGTGCAGGACATCAGCAGGATGGACCTCATCGGACGGGCCATAGCCGACGCGGTCGGCCAGAACATCGCTGGGGCGCAGTTCCGGCGGTCCGCTCTGGCCAAGAAGATTCCGGTCGTCCCGCTGAGGAGGGTGCTGCGGAGCCGGCACGTCCGCACGGGCAACCTGCCCGCGCTCTTCGCGGATCTCCACGGCGAGTTCGGCCCGGTGTTCGAGATCCGGCCGCCCCTCGCGCAGGACATGATCTGTCTCGTGGGCCCGGAGGCGAACCACTGGGTGCACCGCCACGGCCGCATGCACCTGAGAGCCAGGGACTACCTGGAGGACTTCGAGAAGGTCTACGGCGGCGTGGGGCTGCTGCCCGCCCTCGACGGCGCCGACCACTTCCGGTACCGGAAGTCCATTCAGCCTGCGTACTCGCGCGCCAGGCTCGAGGAGCGGCTGGACGAATTGCTCTCCTACGCCCGCACCGAGATGTCAGACTGGAACGTCGGCGGGACGCGCCCTGCGGTCGGGATGTGCCGCAAGCTTGTCAATTCGGCGATGTCGCCGCTGACCGTTGGCATCGACTCGCAGGACGTCGTCGACGACATGCACAAGTTCAAGGACCGCGCCCTCAAGACCCACATCGGCAGGACCCTGCCCAAGTTCATGCTGAAGACCCCGCCCATGCGGCGCCGGGCGAAACTGGTCGGCGCGGTGGTGGACCGGGTGCTCAGCGGCCACACTCCCGCCCAGCGGATCGGGTGCCCCCGGGACCTGGCCGACGACCTGCTGACCATGCACACCAACGACCGGCAGTTCCTGCCCGAGTCGAATCTGCCGTTCGTGCTCTCGGCGCCGCTGATCGCCAGCATGTACGTCGGGGACCAGCTCAGCTTCATCGTGTACGCCATGGTGTCGCAGCCGGAGTTCCACGACAGGATCCGCGCCGAGGCCGACGCGGTGTTCGCCGGCGGCGACCCGGACCGCGAGACGCTCACCGGCCCGGCGACCGACGTCACCCGCCGGTTCATCATGGAGTGCATGCGCCTCTACCCGATCGTCCCGCTGTCGGTCCGCAACGTGATGAACGCCTGCGAGGTCGAGGGCTACGAACTGCCCGAGGGCAGGCGGGTCTTCATCGTCCAGACCGCCACCCACTACATGGACAGCCTCTTCGCCGACCCCTCCAAGTTCGATATCGACCGCTACGAGGCGCCCCGCAAGGAGCACGTCGGCACCGCGTACGCCCCCTACGGTCTGGGCACCCACAACTGCCTCGGCGCCCGGCTGACCGAGCTGTACCTGGCAACCAACCTGCTGTTGGTGGCGCACCACTTCGAACTCGAGATCGCCCCCAAGAACTACAAGCTGAAGATCAGCCCGTTCCCGTCGATGTCGCCCAGCAAGAAGCTGAAGTTCCGCATCGCCGAGCAGCGCCACGAGCTACCCGCCTGACGCGCTCCCTTACGTGGCGTGGCGCTGGTGTATCTCCTCGACCGCGACGTCCAGGTCGTCCCACATGCGCTGCACCGTCGAGCGCAGGCGCATGTTCTCGTAGGCGCCCCATACCGTCATCGCCGGCGGCACCACCAGGATGGCGACGAGCAGCGAGTAGGCGATGGAGATGGCGGCGGTGACGCCGAACTGCTGGATTCCGGCCAGCGGCGAGAACATGAGCACGCCGAACCCGAGCGCGGTCGTCAGCGCCGAGCCCAGCAGCGCCGACCCGGTGGTCGCCAGTGTTCGCACCGCCGCTTCCTCCGGGTTGCGCACCCGGGAGAACTCCTCCCGGTAGCGATGGATCACATGGATGGTGTAGTCCACGCCGATCCCGATGGAGAGGGCGGTGATGATCGAGGTGATCAGCCCGTAGGGGACGTCCAGCAGCGCCATCGTGCCCAGGATCCAGATGAGGACGAGCACGATGGGCCCGACCGCGATGACCCCCAGCGTGGGCCGGCGCAGTGTGACCCAGAAGAAGAGGACGAGGATGCCGAGGGCGACCGCCACCGTCGAGCTGATCGCCTCCGTCTGGCGCGATGTGATCTGGTCGGTGACCGTGACCGACAGGACGCTCGTCGAGGTCACGGTGATGGCCTCGTCGTCGCCGGACCACAGCGCTTCGATCTCCTCCTGGAGCACCGCGGTGGCTGCGGGGCCGTCGGTGTAGGTCGGGAACTGCAGCAGGATGGCGTCGATGCCGGCGGG
>VYBO01000035.1 GCA_009844405.1 Acidimicrobiaceae bacterium | reverse complement strand
ATACGGGCGAGGCCGTGGCCCGAGCGGCCCGTGAGCGAAGCGAACAAGAGCGGGAGACATCCCGCCTCGGCGCGACGGGTTGCGCCTGCCCGCGCGGGTTCTGACGGTGACCGCGGCGGCGGGGCCGGGCTTCGTCCTCGACAACTTCCAGCGCCGCGCCATCGAGCAGCTTGACGCCGGACGCTCGGTGCTGGTGAGCGCGCCCACCGGCTCCGGCAAGACGGTGGTGGCCGACCACGCCGTCGACCGGGCTCTCGCCGCGGGACAGAGGGCCTTCTACACCACGCCCATCAAGGCCCTGTCCAACCAGAAGTACCGGGATCTGCGGCAGAGGCTGGGCCCGCACCGCGTGGGCCTGCTGACCGGCGACAACGTCATCGCCGGCGACGCCGACGTGGTGGTGATGACCACCGAGGTGCTGCGCAACATGCTCTACGCAGGAGCGGTCTCCGAGCGGCTCGGCGCCGTCGTGCTGGACGAGGTGCACTATCTGGAGGACCCCTACCGGGGTCCGGTCTGGGAGGAGGTGATCCTGCACCTGCCCTCCAGTGTCGTGCTGGTGTGCCTGTCGGCCACGGTCTCCAACCACGAGCAGCTGGGCGGCTGGCTGAAGCAGGTGCGCGGCCCGACCGCGGTGGTGGTCGAGACGCGGCGGCCGGTTCCGCTGACCAACCTCTACGCCGTGGGTCGTCGCCGCTCCGACGCCGTGCAGATCGTGCCCACCCTCGTCGACGGCAGGCCCAACTCCGAGGGAGGCCGGTTCGACGCACCGGCGCGCTCTCGGGAGCGCCGCGGTTCTGGCCGGTCTCGGCACGGCGGGCCTCGTGGTTCCGGCCGGTCTCGGCACGGCGGGCCTCGTGGTTCCGGTGGTTCGGAGCATCGGGGGCAGCGTCCGCCTGTGATATGGCGGCCGCCCCGCCGCGTCGACCTGCTGGCGGAGCTGGAGGAGCGCGGCCTGCTGCCGGTGATCTGGTTCGTGTTCAGCCGCAAGGGGTGCGACCAGGCCGCCGCCCGGCTCGTCCGCGACGGGGCTCGCCTCACCGAAGACGCCGAGGCCGCCCGCATCGACGAAATGGTCGAGGCGCGCCTCGGCCTGCTCGATCCTGCCGATCTCGCCGCGCTGGGCGCTGAGCGCTTCCTTGACCGGCTCCGCCTGGGCATCGCGTCGCACCACGCCGGCCTGGTGCCGGTGTTCAAGGAGGCCGTGGAGCAGTGCTTCGCCGAGGGCCTGGTGAAGGTGGTGTTCGCCACCGAGACCCTGGCGCTGGGCGTGAACATGCCCGCCCGGAGCGTGGTGATCGACAAGCCCGTCAAGTACGACGGCCGGCGCACCGCCCCACTCAGCGCGGCCCAGTACACGCAGTTCACCGGCCGGGCCGGACGCCGCGGCATCGACCGGGAGGGATGGGCGGTGGCGCTGTGGTCGCCGGACAGCACCTTCGAGCAGGCGGCCCGGCTGGCCTCGAGCCGGTCCTTCGAGCTGCGCTCGGCCTTCCGGCCCACCTACAACATGGTGGCCGGACTGCTGGGCCGCATGTCCGCCGAAGCGGCCCGCGACCTGATGGGCCGCTCCTTCGCCCAGTACCAGGCGGAGACGGCTTCGTTGCCTGTCGATCTGGCCCGCCGCTTCGACGCCGTGGCCGGAGTGCTGCGTGAGCGGGGACACCTGGACGGCTGGACCCTCACCGACTCGGGGTCGCTGGTGTCGCGGATCTTCCACGAGGCCGACCTGGCCGTGGCCGAGGCATTGTCGGGCGGGCTGCTCGACGGCCTGTCGCCGCCCGAGCTGGCCTCCGTGCTCTCGGCCTTCACCTACGAGCACCGCTCGCCCGGCCCCAGGCCCGAGGTGTGGATACCCTCCGGCGCCGCCTACCGCCGCCTGCTCCGCATCGGCGCCGTCCTCGACAGCCTGCACCGCACCGAGCGGGACTTCGGCGTCGAGCGCACCCGGCCGCTGGAGACCGGCTTCGGGCCCGCGGCCCATCGCTGGGCGGCCGGGGAGTCGTTCGAGGCCCTCCAGGATGCGGGGTTCTCGGCCGGTGACTTCGTGCGAAACGTCAAACAGGTGATCGACCTCGCCCGCAGGATCGCCGCCGTAGCACCAGGCCCGGCCACCTCAGCGACCGCCCACCGGACGGTCACCGCACTCAACAGAGGAGTGGTGGCACTGTCAGGCACCATCGAGCCGGCCGATTCCAGTGCCGCGTAGATGTTGGCACGCCGCCCCTGTGTCCATCAAACAGACGTTGCGTCCAATCGATAGAATGGCAGTGTGCGGACCACGCTCGAACTCGACGAGGCAGAACTCGCCCATACTCTCGAAGCGCTCGGCGGGTGGCCGAGGTCCTTGAACGTCGCAGCGACGAGCTCGTAGCCGCCGTCATCATCCGGGACGTTGTCTCCAAAATCTTGCGGACGATCGGGGAGGCAGAATGAGCAGGACTGCGTCGCGCTGGGATCTTGAAGACATCGAGGTGTCCAACAGCTCTAGGGGAGCGGCGCTGCGGGTTGTTGAACGCACGACGCGAGACATGGACGAGGCGCGGAACCTCTGGGAGACCGCCATCCGACTCGCGCATGCCAACGGCGCCTCGCTCCGGGACATCGCGGCGGTGGCGTGCGTGTCCCCCAAGACGACTGCCAACATCTGCCGACCGTGAACAACCGGCCGCGTCGCAGGCATCGGCGTGATCGGTGAGCGGGGTCCTGGCTGGGGCATCGACTTCGGAGCGCCGGGCGAGATCCCGCCCGACGCTCTCGCCGCGGGCAGCGACGCGGCCGCGGGCAGGATCGTGGCCGAGGCCCGCAGAGCCAACCGGGCGATCCCTCCGGTGGTGCTGACCGGCGGCGACCTGGCCCGCACTCTGGGCCTGGCCCCGGCCCGGACAGCTTCGTCGCCGTCGCTCGCTGCGACCGGCGCCCGCTTCGAGGTCGACGTCGGCGCGGCCCTGGTGGACGGCCGGCTGCACTGGTTCGTGGCCCATCTCGTGGCCCGCAGGTCCTGGTGGCGGGGCCGGGTGCTGGTGGCGGCCAACGCGTCGTTCATCGGCCGCTGGAACGCGGCGCCCCGGTCCCATCCCGGCGACGGCCGCCTCGACATGTTCGATGCTGATCCGCCGCTGGCCGTGCGGCTGGCGGCCCGCCGCCGCCTGCCGTCGGGAACCCACGTCCCCCATCCGCGGATCACCCAGCGCCGGATCGCCGCGGCCCAGTACGACCTGGATCCCGTCCTGGACGCCTTCCTGGACGGCGTGCGCCTGGGCCGGGCCCGAACCCTCAGCCTGCGGGTCGAGCCCGGCGCACTGGAGGTCTGGATCCCTGGGGGGGCCTAGGATCAACTGCCATGGACATAGCTGACGCCAAGCGACGGGTCTGCGAAGAGATCGACCGGCTGACCCCGGAACTGCTCGACGTGTCGCACCGCATCCACTCCCGGCCCGAACTGGGCTTCGAGGAGCACCACGCCCACGACCTGCTCACCGCAGTGCTGGACGACCACGGCCTCGACGTTCAGCGCGGCGCCTACGGCATCGACACCGCCTTCGAGGCCCGGGCCGGCGACGGCGCCGGGCCGCTGGTGGCCGTCGTGTGCGAGTACGACGCCCTCCCCGGGATCGGCCACGCCTGCGGCCACAACATCATCGCCGCCTCCGGACTGGGGGCGGGCCTGGCCCTGGCGTCGATGGCCGGCGAGGCTGGCGGGCGGGTGGCCGTGATGGGAACCCCGGCAGAGGAGGGCGGGGGCGGCAAGGAGATCATGCTCCGGGCGGGCGCGTTCTCCGACGCCGACGCGGCCATGATGGTGCACCCCGCCAACCACGAGTTGAGCGTGTTCTTTGCGGTGGCGGTCCAGCGGCTCAACGCCCGCTACACCGGCGCCGCCGCCCACGCCGCGGCCGCGCCCGAGAAGGGCCGCAACGCGCTCGACGCGGCCGTGCTCGGCTACAACGCCGTCGCCGCCCTGCGCCAGCACATTCGCGACGACGAGCGGATCCACGGCATATTCACCGACGGGGGCGCCAAGGCCAACATCGTTCCGGCCACCGCCGCGGTCGAGTGGTACGTGCGCTCCACCGACCTCACATCACTGGAGCCGCTAAAGGAGCGGGTGGCCGCCTGCCTGAGGGCGGGCGCCGACGCGGCCGGCTGCGAGGTCGACCTCGAATGGGTCGACCCCTCCTATGCCGACATGAACGACAACCCGACGCTGCTGGACCGCTATCTGTCCAACCTCGACGCCCTGGGCCGAACCGTGGCGACGGACCCCCTGACGCGGGTGGTGGGCAGCACCGACATGGGCAACGTGAGCTACACCGTTCCCTCCATACATCCCATGATCAAGGTCGCGCCCGAAGACGTGCCCATCCACACCCCGCGCTTCGCCGAGCACGCCCGGGGCCCCGAGGGCGACTCGGCCGTGATCGACGGCGCCAAGGCGCTGGCCATGACCGCGCTGGACTGCTGGCTGGACGACGCCGTGATGTCCGCAGTGCAGGCGGAGTTCGCCGCAAGCTGACAACTCGCGTCATCCACGCCCACCGCCGGCTGCGCCTCTAATGTCGCGCCCCGTGAACCTGTACACGGCGGAGTCCTTCTCGCCCGAGGAAGCCGACATCCTGCGCCGGTACTTCACCAACCTCGATGAGCCGGTGTTCGCGCTTGTGAACCTGCCCGAGGTCGTCAAGGGCGCCCTGTTCGCCCGCTACTCCCGGTCGATGTCGAGCCTCCGCCGGCTGTTCCTCGACGAGTTCGTCGACGATCTCGACGTCACCGGCGACGTCACCATCGACGCCACCGTCGGCCTGCGCCGGGCCGAGGCTCTGTACGACAGGGTCTTCTTCGAGTACGGGGACGACTCCGTGGCCCAGCTCGGCGGCGTCCACCTGGCCTGCGAGCAGGCCTCCAACCTGCTGACCAAGGTTCTGGAGTGGGGCCGGCTGATGGCCTACCTGGAGCAGAGCACCCGCTACATCGCCTACGACCAGCGTCTGGGAGGCCGCTACCGCTACTACCGCGACTCGCAGGTGCTGAACTCGTCGCTGGGCACGCGCTACGTGGGCGACATCGACCGCATGTTCTCGACCTACTCGGAACTCGTGCCGGTCATGCAGGACTTCTTCCGGGCCAACGTGCCCAAGGAGTCCGGCGACTCCGACTTCGCCTACCGGCAGGCGATCAAGGCCAGGGCCCTGGACTCGATCCGCGGGCTGCTGCCGGCTGCGTCGCTGAGCAACGTCGGCGTCTACGGCACCGGCCAGGCCTATGAGGCGCTGCTGCTGCGGATGCGGGCCCATCCGCTTCCCGAGTCCCGCTTCTACGCCGACATGATGCTCACCGAACTGCGCAAGGTGATCCCCTCGTTCCTCAAGCGGGTGGACCTGCCCGACCGCGGCGGGCTCACCTCGCGCTACCTGGCCGACAACCGGGGCGCCATGGAGGATCTGGCCGGCCGTGTCTTCGGCGACGCGGTGGGAGGGCCGGTCGCCGACGACTCGGTCGACCTGGTGGACTTCGACCCGGACGGCGAGACCAAGATGATCGCGGCGATGCTCTACCCCCACACGTCGCTGGCGGACCGCACCGTCGAGTCCAGGGTGAGAGCTATGCCGGCGGCCGAGCGTGTCGCCGTGGCCCGGGCCTACTGCGGAGACCGCCAGAACCGTCGCCACCGCCCCGGCCGGGCGCTCGAGCGCGTCTACTACCGCTTCGACGTGCTGTCCGACTACGGGGCGTTCCGGGACCTCCAGCGCCATCGGATGCTGACCGTCGAATGGCAGCCGCTGTCCCCCCGCCACGGCTACGTCCGGCCCTCCGCGGTGGACGCAGCCGGCGAGGACGAGAGGTTCGATGCGGTCATGGCCCGCTCGGCCCGCCTCTACGAGGCCCTCACCGCCGAGTTCAGCGACCAGGCCTCCTACGCCGTCGCGCTGGCCTACCGGATCCGGTACTCGATGCAGATGAACGCCCGCGAGGCGATGCACATGGTGGAGCTGCGGACCACTCCCCAGGGCCATCCCGCCTATCGCCGTGTGTGCCAGCGGATGCACACCCTCATCGCGGAGGAAGCGGGCCATGCCGCCGTCGCTGAACTGATGTCCTTCGTGAACCACTCGGAGGATCCGGGGCTGGGTCGCCTCGACGCCGAGAACCGGGTGGAGAGGCTGCGGATCGCGCAGTCTCATCCTTCATCGGACCTGTCCGCAGGCCGCGACGGCGAAGACGGCGGAGGTCTGGCCCGAGGTTGATCGGAATGCAGTTGCGCCTAGCCGATCAGTGTCTATGATCCGCCCCAAATCCGGTGCCAACCGACCCTTCAGTTGGAGTGATGAACCAGAAACACCCCCTTGACGGCGACGGCGACGACGAGGTCGACGACGACTTCGGTGACTCGGATGCGTTCGAAGGCGACTTGGACGACGACGAGTTCGAGGGCGACGACGACGACTTCGACGGCGACGACGACTTTGGTGATGACGACGACTTCGACGGCGACGCCGCGGAGATCGAAGACGACGATGGCGACGACTCGGCCGACGATGACGACGATGTGCCCATGCCGGCCGACGACGACGATGAGGACGAAGTCCACCCCAGCGACGTCGAGGCCGATCTGGAGGAGATCCTCAGGGATCGCATCGCCGCCAGTGACGACGACGAGGAGGACGAGGAGGAGGACGCGGGCGAGACGAAGGCCACCACGGTGGTCGCGCCCCCCCGCTCGGACGAGTGGACTTGCAACCAGTGCTTCCTCATCGTGAGCGTCACCCAGTTCGGCTCGCGCTCCAACCCCGTGTGCCCATCAGGCGAGGAGCCCTGCGAGTCGATCGAGAGGGTTCTCGGGGGCTGAGAGGCCGGGAGTAGTTCGATGCTCGTCACCCACCCCTGCCGATGACCCCTATCGACGAGGGGGCTAGACGGGCCGTCGAAGCCGACGTCGCCAGCGTGGCCGGACTGGCGGCCCAGGCGGCGGCCGAGATGTCGCAGCTGCGCGGCGGCGCCGTGTGGTCCCGGCTGGAGGCCCGGCCCGAGCCGCAGCTGGAGAGCCTGGTCCGCGATCTGCGGGCCGACGATGCGCTGGTGGTGGTGGGCACCATCGACGAGACGATCGTCGGCTACGGCGCGATCCGTCTCGTGGAATTGCACGACGGCTCGACGCTGGGACGCGTCGGCGACATCTACGTGCTTCCCGACGCCCGTGGCGTGGGAGTCGGCGAGTCCATGATGGAGTTGCTGATGGCTTGGGCCGGCCGCCGCGGCTGCATCGGCGTGGACAGCCTGGCGCTGCCCGGGGATCGCAACACCAAGAACTTCTTCGAGACGCACGGCCTGGTAGCGCGGGCGATAACCGTGCATCGGACGCTGCCGGAGGCCGCCGGGCCGTCTGAACGGGAATGATCGGGCGGGCCGAGGCCGCGGTGGGCGCCATCGTCCGCCGCTCCGACGAACTGCTGCTGGTGCGCCGGGGACGCCCGCCCGCGGTGGGGGAGTAGTCCGTCCCCGGAGGCCGGGTCGAGCCGGGGGGAACTGGCGACGTTGCCATCCGCCTCGAATTCGATCATGAAGTCTCTGGCGTGTCGGCGGGCGCTCCGGTGTCGGTTGGTTGCTCTGCGGTGTCGGCGGCCTCGGTGTCGGCGGCCTCGGTGCCGGTGGTTGCTTCGGGGTCCGGGGCCGGCGTGTCGGTGGGCTGCTCCGTCGCCTTGCTTACCTCGGGCGCGGTCGGCGGCGGTGGGCGCCCTCGCGGGCTCGGCGCCGGCGGCTCGGCGCCGAACAGAGCCGCGATCTGCGGGACCCGGTCGGCCAGCCTCCGGACGGTGGCCAGCAGATCCTCGGACGGCTTCTCCGGAGCGCCGAGGGGGACCACCTGAGTGCGGACGGGGGAGAAGGCCACCGAGTCCACCACCGTCGACCATCGCTGCTGGTTGGTGGTGGGGCTCAGGTCCTCGGCCGCCATGTTGGCGAGTCGCTCGGCCATGTCGACGGGCAGCGGCGCCCCCGCCTTGGGCGGGCGGGAGCTCAGGCGCAGTGCCCTGATGGTGCGGCCCTCGCCGATGGTGCCGGCCAACTCGTCCAACCATCGGCGATGATCCACTTCCAGACGGTGAGCCAGACCGGCTCGCAGGCTCTCGGCGAGGGCCCTGGTCTCGTCGGTTCGAGCCGCCCGGTCGGCGGCGGCAATGACGGAGCGGATGTCCCGCAGGTCGATCTTGGCGATTCCGGCCAGGGCCGCGTCGGCCCGGTCGTGCCACTCGGCTGCCTTCAACATCGGAGCGAGCAGCTCGGCCAGTGCCAGGATCGGCTCCGACTTGATCTGCGGAAGTTTCTCGGCGGCTGCCTTGGCGTTCATTCGCTCGATGGACTTGCGCACCCCTGGCACACCGGCCTTCAGCACCTCGCGAGCCAGCGGCTGCTGGTCATCGGGCAGGGCTGCCAATGCGGCCTGGCGATGGACCCGCTTCGCCTTGAGGCCGGGGGTTCTGGGCCGGGGAGGACTCTCAGACCTCCGGGCCTCCGTCGAGCGCCTGTCGGAGGACCGCCGGTCGCGACGGTCGGAACGCTGCGTCCTGCGGCCCTTGGCGCCGTCGGAGGCGGAATCGTGCGACCGGGGATCCCCCGTGGACCTCTCGGCCCGGCGAGGCTTGCGTTTCTTGCGGTCGCGGCCGTCGCCGTCTGCTCGCTCGTCTCGACGGCCGCGACTGCGACGGTCCGAGTCGTCGCGGCCGTCCCTACGGTCGCGGCCACGATCGCGGTCGCGGTCGTTGCGCCGGGACTTCCGGACCAGCCTGGTTGTCACCGGAGGGCCATCGCTGCCGCCAATCAACTCGAGACGATCAGAGGGCGTGGCCCGAACCCGCGGCGCGGAGACCGCGATGATCTCGAGGCCGTCGAGTCCGCCGTCGGCCTCCGCCTTGAGCACGGTGCCGATCGAGGCCGTGTCCGGTACGAGGTCACCGCTCACCTCGCCCTTGGGTTTGCGGGCGCCGGCGGCCCGCCAGGTCCAACTGCCGTCGGGGCGCAGGCTGGTCAGCTCGATCTCTATTCGCCGGGACACGGCCCACAAAGCTACACGTCTCCGACGAGCAGCGAACAAGGGAGGAACAATCATCCCCCGCCCGAACCGCCGGAAATCCACCTTATGTAAAGTAACCGGGATTGTCGGGAAGTGAGACCGGGACTGCCGGAAAGGCCTACCGTCCGAGGGCGTGGGAGACCGGACCGGGGCCGTCGAGCGACCATGCTGAAGAGGCTTCGATGGCTGAGCGCACGAAGCGGCCTGCGGCGGCCACGGCGTCTTCCAGGCCCTGGCCGAGGGCGAGGCTGGCCGCCAGCGCCGCCGAGAAGGTGCAGCCGCTGCCTCGGACGTTGCCGGTGTGGACTCGTTGACCAGGCTCGACCCAAGCGTCACCGGCTGCGGTGATCACCACGTCGTCGGGCTGGCCGTCGAAGCCGCCGCCGGTCACCACCACGGCGTCAGATCCGAGGTCTCGGAACGCCGCGGCGCACTCCAGTACGACCTCAGGGCCGGGCAGCGATGTGCCGGCCAGCAACTCGGCCTCGCGCCGGTTCGGCGTGATCACCCGGGCCAGCCGGAACAGCCGCCGGCGATAGGCCTCCTCCACCTCGCCGGCCACCAACGGCACTCCCTTGCCGTCCACCATCACCGGGTCGACCACCGGCGCGGGCAGGACGCCGCCCTCGACCCTGTCCGCCACCAGCTCGACCACCTCGCGCCGGCGCAGCAGCCCGGTCTTGGCTCCGGCGACCCCCAACTCGGACGCCACCGAGTCGATCTGGCGGGCCACCAGGCCGGCTTCGACCGGCTCGGTTGCGGTGACCGCGGTCAATGACTGCGCGGTGACTGCCGTCAGCGCGCTGGCTCCGTGCACCCCGAGGGCGGCAAACGTGGCCAGGTCGGCTTGCACGCCCGCGCCCCCCAGAGGGTCCGAAGCGGCTATCGTGAGCAGCACCGGCGGCATGGTCGACACCACGACCCTAGATCGTGCCACATAGCCACCGCCGCCATCGCTTGGGGTCGCCGGATTGCCACCGTGCCGCTCCCCAATCCGTCCGCTACCTGGAAGACCCACGAATGGAATCGACCCGCGGGAAACTTCTCGTGGCTGCGCCGAGTCTGTCCGATCCCAACTTTCGCCAGACCGTGCTGATGATGCTCGAGCACAGCGGTGAGGGTGCGCTGGGCGTCGTCCTGAACCGGCCCAGCGAATTGACCGTCAGCAGCACCATTGGAGACTGGGCGACGGCGGTGAGCAAGCCACGCGTGGTGTTCGTCGGCGGTCCGGTGAGCCAGTCCTCCGTGATCGCGCTGGCGTCAGTGGCGCTCGACGATGCCGACGAGAACTGGTCCCAGGTCAAGGGACGGATCGGCACCGTCGACCTGGAGCGCGACCCCGGCGATATCGGCGGGCTGGATGAAGTTCGCATATTCGCCGGATACGCGGCGTGGGCGCCTGGACAGCTCGAGGCCGAGTTGGCCGAGGACGCCTGGTTCGTGCTCGAGTTCGACGGATCCGACCCGTTCTCGGAGGACCCCCAGGAGCTGTGGTGGCAGGTGTTCGCTCGGCAGCAGGGAGAACTGAGGCAGCTCCGCCTCTACCCGCGCAATCCGGCCGACAACTGAGTCTAGCGAACAGATGTTCGCTAGACTCGCCTCCTGTGAGGATCTCCCGTTCGGGCACCGACGCCGCAGCGGCCACCTGTTCTGCGAGCAGATATGCCGCCTGAGGCGGCTTTGTTGCGCCAATTTCGGGGACGGGCACTCGACCTTCGCGGTCCGGCAACCTTCAGCCGACCCGGCGGGCCCGGCGGCCCTCGACCTCGCCGAAGAACTGGGCTGCGGCCTTCTGCACGCCGTTCGACCAGGTCGGGTAGGCGTGTGAGGCCTGGGCCAAACGGCCGGCGAACGCGCCGGTGCGCATGGCCAGCACGATCTCCTGGATCATCTCGCCCGCTCGGGGCGCGACGATGGTGGCTCCCAGGATGCGGCCCCCGCCCGTGTTGCGCAGCAAGCGTCGGGGGCCGGCCACGATGGCGATGAAGCCGTCGGTGCGGCCGTCGGTGACGGCCCGGTCCACCTCGGTCAGCGGCAGGTAGGCCACCCGGCTGCCCGGCGGCGCGTGCCATGGGATCACGCCCACCGAGGCCACCTCCGGGTCGGTGAACACCACTCTGGGAATTGTCGCCTCCCGGAACCGGCCTCGCAGACCCTTGCCCAGAGCGTTGCCGGCCGCGATCCGGCCCATCTCGTCGGCCGCGTGCGACAGGAAGGCCCGTCCGGTCACGTCACCCGCGGCGTACACGCCCCTGAGCGAGGTCATCATCCGGTCGTTGGTGATCACGTGGCCGTGCGGGTCGAACTTCACTCTCATCCCGTCCAGCCCCAGGTCGTCGGTCGCGGGCACCCGCCCGGTGGCGGCCAGCAATCGCTCGCAGACGACAGGAGCGCCGTCAGCGGCACCGTCCCGGCAGGATGTGCGTACCGCGACCACCCCGCCCGGAGCCGGCTCGACGGCCTCCACCCGGGTGTCGAGCCGTACGGTCACTCCGATCTGCCCGAGAGCCTCGCAGACCAGGGCGGCCGCCTCGGAGACCTCCGAGGGCAGGAGCTGCGGCCCCTGCTCGAACAGTGTGACCTCAGTGCCGAAAGCGGCGAAGGCCTGGGCCAGTTCGCAGCCGGTGGACCCGCCGCCGATGATGCCGAGAGACTCGGGGGCCCCGGTGAGGTCGAACACGGTCTCGCTCGAGAGCGGCTCGGCCTCGGCCAAGCCGGCTATGCAGTCGGGCAGCGAAGGCTGCGAGCCGGTGGCCACCACGATGCGGGGTGCGGTGATGCGCCGCTCCTCCACCGCCACCGTGTCGTGGGTGACGAGGCGGGCCCGGCCCTCGATGACCGTGACTCCCTCGTTCTCCAGCACTTCGGCCGACTCGGTGGCCGCGATGTGCTCGACAGTTGAGCGCACCCGGGCCATCGCCTCGGCGAAGCCCAGCCCGTCGCGAGCCGCGGCCAGCAGAGTCTTGGAGGGCACGCAGCCGGTGAAGGTGCAATCGCCCCCCGGTGCCTCATCGGTGATCAGGGCCACGTCGGCGGCGGCCCAGAGTGCGGCCCGCACTGCGCCCAGTCCGGCGGCACCGCCGCCCACCACGATGAGGTCGTGGTCCATCATCCGGGCCCGCTTCACTTGCAGGAGGGTATGGGATCGGGTTCAGCTGTGGGCCGCGTCGAGGGCGGCCCGGAACTCGGCTACCAGGGCGGCCACGCCCTCGGGGCCGGCACCTTCCAGCATCCGGGTGACGATGGCCGAGCCGACCACCGCCCCGTCGGCCACCTCGCACACCTCGGCGGCCTGGGCTGGTGTGCTCACACCCACCCCCACCAGCACGGGACGGTCGGTGACAGCCTTGAGGCGGGCCGCGGTGCGAGTGGCGCCGGCGGCCAACTCCTCGCGGACCCCGGTGATTCCCATCAGGCCCACGCCGTACACGAAGCCGCGGGAGCGGGCGCAGATCCTGGGCAGGCGCTCGTCGGGCGCGGTGGGCGCGGCCAGCAGCACCGTCTCCACCCCGGCCGCATCGGCGCATCCGGCCCACTCCCCCAACTCTTCCAGGGGCAGGTCGGGAAGGACGCAACCGCTGACGCCGACGGCGGCCAGCGAGGATGCGAAGCGCTCGTAGCCCATGTGGTGGGCGATGTTCACGTAGGTCATCACCGCGGTGGGCACGCCGATGTCGGCCGCCGCCCCGCTCACCGCGGCCAGGATCGACTGCGGGGTGGCGCCCTCGGACAAGGCCCGGTCGTTGGCCTCCTGGATGGTCGTGCCGTCCATCACCGGATCAGAGAACGGCACGCCGATCTCGATGGCGTCGGCTCCGGCCGCGGCAACCGCGCAGATCGTCTCCAGCCAGTCGTCGCCCAGACCTCCGGTGAGATAGGGCACGAGGCACTTGCCGCCGGCGCGGCGACGGCCCCGGAGCGCGGCCTCAAGCCTTCCCCAACCGTCAGCCCCGCCGGGCCCGGTGCCGCCGGTCACCCGAGGATGCCCATCATCTGGTCGACGTCCTTGTCGCCCCGGCCGCTGAGGTTCAGCAGCACGGTGCGGCCGGCCAGGTCGGCGCGGGCCCGCGACACCCAGGCCAGGGCGTGGGCGCACTCCAGGGCACAGATGATGCCCTCGGTGCGCGACAGCAGGCTGAACGCCTCGATCACCTCGGCGTCGGTGACCTGCTCATAGGTCGCCCGCCCGGTGGCGGCCAGGTGGGAGTGCTCCGGCCCCACGCCGGGATAGTCGAGCCCGGCCGAGATCGATTCGGCCTCAAGCACCTGGCCCCACTCGTCCTGCATCAGGTACGACCGGGACCCGTGGACGATGCCGGGCACGGCCCGGCCGATGGCCGCGCCCCCGGCCGGCTCCACCCCGACTAGTTCGGCCGACGTATTGGCGAAGCCGGCGAAGATGCCGGCCGCGTTGGAGCCTCCGCCCACCGCGGCGGTGACCACCTCGGGCACCCCGCCGCCGAGGACTTCAGCACACTGGCGGCGGGCCTCCTCCCCCACCACTCGCTGGAACTCGCGGACCATCCACGGGTAGGGGTGCGGGCCCATCACAGAGCCGAGGCAGTAGTGGGTGGTGTCGGCCGCCGCCACCCAGTGGCGCAGGGCCTCGTTGACCGCGTCCTTCAGGGTGCGCGATCCGGTCTCGGCCGCCCGGACCTCGGCGCCCAGCAGGCGCATGCGGAACACGTTCAGCTCCTGGCGGGCGATGTCCACGGTGCCCATGTGCACCACACAGTCCATGCCGAACAGGGCGGCTGCGGTGGCCGTGGCCACGCCGTGCTGGCCCGCACCCGTCTCGGCCACCAGGCTGGTCTTGCCCATGCGCTGGGCCAGCAGGGCCTGGCCGAGAACGTTGTTGATCTTGTGGCTGCCCGTGTGGTTGAGGTCCTCGCGCTTCAGCAGGATGCGTACCCCCAGCTCCTCGGAGAGGTTGGGGCATTCCGTCATCGGTGAGGGCCGTCCCGCGTAGTCGCGCAGCAGCCGGTCGAGTTCTCCTCTGAAGCCGGGGTCGCCCCATGCGGAGCGGAAGGCCCGGTCGAGCTCCTGGCAGGCCGGCACGAGGGTCTCGGGCACGAACATGCCCCCGAACTCGCCGAACCGCCCATCGGCGCTGGGCTCGCCCATGAACTGCCCGGGCGGTGCCATCTCGGGCTCGGCCATGAAGCCCCCGGTGGCCGTCACGCTGGGCTCGCCCACGAGCTCGCCTGCTGCTGAGCCCGCAGTCTCGGTCACGGGTCCTGCGCCCAGTCGTAGGGACCGGGTCCGGCCGGGTGGCCGCGCACCTCGTCCGCCGAGGCGACCCGCTCTCTGGCCGTCGCGGCCCCGGCCTCCTTGGCCGCGTTCAGGAAGGCCCTCAACCGGGCCGGGTCCTTGCGGCCCGGCTCGCTCTCCACGCCGGTGGCGACGTCCACCCCCCAAGGCCGGACCCGCCGGATGGCCGCGGCCACGTTGCCGGCGTCGAGGCCGCCCGCCAGCAGCAGCCGGTGGCCGGCCAGCGGCGCGCCCTCCGCCAGGGACCAGTCGAACACCTCGCCGGAGCCGGGCTGCTCGTTGTCGAGCATCACCACATCGGCTCCGTAGTCGGCCAAACGTTCCAGTCCCCCATGGCCGGCCGGGAATGCCTTGATTGTGACGGGCACCCGTTCGGCCACCCAAGCGGTGTCGTCGGGCGACTCATGGCCGCTGAGCTGGGCCGCGCCCAAGCGGGCCCTGGAGGTGATCTCCACCACCCGGGCCGGCAGCTCGTTGCGGAACACCCCCACGCTTAGCACGTCGCTGGGCATCCGGCGCACGACGTCCCGGACCCGGTCCATGGACACCTGGCGGGGCGACGGGGCGAATATGAACCCCACCGCGTCGGCGCCCATGGCCACGGCCAGCAGCGCGTCGTCCTCGTTGGTGGTCCCGCAGATCTTCACGAACACGCTCCGACGCTAGTGGGTCGGCAGGGCGCGGATGCGTGACGACCTGGCAATCCGGCGCCGGTGGCGGTGCTAGGTGGTCGGCGGCGAGGGCCTGCACGGCCGCAGCCGCATCGGCGGAGAGCACCAGCGACTCCCCCACCGGCACCGCGCCGCAGCCGGCTTCGGCGAGGCACGTCGCTTCGGCCGGACCCTCGATGCCGGCCTCGGCCACCGACACGACACCGGCGGGGATCACGGGAGCCAGGCGGCCAGCCCGGGCCCGGTCCACCTCGAAGGTCACCAGGTCGCGCTGGTTCACGCCGACGAGGTCGGCGCCCGCCGGCAGCGCCCGCTCGAGCTCGGCCTCGTCATGAACCTCAACTAGAGCGTCAAGGCCGACGTCGCGCGCGAGGGCACCGAACCGGGTCAGCTCGTCGTCATTGCGCGCGCCCACCATCGGCAGCACACAGTCGGCTCCCATGATGCGGGGGTCGAGCACGTCGCGGTCATCGACGGTGAAGTCCTTGCGCAGCGCGGGCAGGCTCGTCGCGCTCCGGCCGCCTGCAGGTCCGTGGCCGATCCGCCGAACCACTCGGAGTCGGTGGGCACCGACAGGCACGCCGCCCCGCCCGACTCGTACTGGCGGGCGAGCTCAGCGGGGTCCAGCTCGCCTCGCAGGTCGCCCTTCGACGGGGAGCGCCGCTTCACCTCGGCGATTACGGCCGGGCTGCCCACCGAAGACAGCCGGGCGCGGAAGCCCCCTGGTCGGCGGGCAGGAGCGGGCCTGCTCCATCAGGTCGTCCGCGTCGCGCCGGTCGGCTCGGGCCGCATCCCGGTGCAGGGCCACGATCCGATCAAGGTAGGTGCCGGACGTCATCGCATCGGTCCGCCCCGGCTGCGGATCAGCACGACGAAGGGCGACAGCAGGAACAGCAGCGCCGACAGCCCCAGCAGCAGGATGCCGAACCGGACCAGCACGAACCCTCCGGCCAGCACGCCGAAGATCACCGCAAAGATGCCCACCACGAAGGCGAGCGGCGCGCCGGCACGCATCCAGCCGGGAAGGTTGCCCTCGGTGAGGGGCCGGTCGTCGCCGTCGAAG
>VYBO01000070.1 GCA_009844405.1 Acidimicrobiaceae bacterium | reverse complement strand
GAAATGACCACCCCGCGCCGCGATCGGCCGCCGATCAATCCGCGCTCGCTCTAAGTCGCCTTCGACGGCGTACCCGTCACCGTCATGAGAGACCTCCGAGGCTTCGTCACCGGCTACGCCACCCAGCTCGCCGTCCCCAGTATCGTCGACGGCATCGCCGTCGGGTCGGTCCCGGACCTCATGGCCGCCAAACTCGACGTGATCCAGCACCGCCAACAGGGCCGCGACTACATCGACATCGCCGCCCTAGACCGCGCCCGGCGCCTGCACCATCGAAGACGGCCTGCGCTACCACAAACAGCGCTGCGCCCCCACCGTCACCTACGAAGAGACCCTGCGCATCGCCCGACTCGCCACCAGCGCGCCGCCCACAGACCCCGACCCCGCCTTCGACCGCTACCTCGCCGAGGCTGCCAGCCACCTCGCCGCACGCCGGCGCGCCGTCCTCGACTGGGCGCTGCAGTCCGGGCAGCGGCCACGCCCACCACAGCCCGAACCCAACGCACACGAACTCTGACCCTCACCGCGGACACGTCGAAGGCGGGTCCATGCTCTCCGTCGCCGGAGGAACCCGCAGCCTCTCAGGCGTGCCATCAACCAGCCCCGGCGGTTGCGTCACGCGCCCATAGGATCAGCCTGTTGAGCAGCCGGCAAGTGAGCGTCTAGGAGTTGCGATGTCAGATACCACCGCCGACGATCGATTGAAGGCCGAGGACATCAACGCCTACCTGGCCAAGCATCGCAACTGGGGACGATGGGGGCACGACGACCAGTTGGGGGCGCTCAACTTGATCACGGCCGAGAAGAGGCGGAGTTCGGCGGCCGCGGTGCGCACGGGCCGGACAGTGTCGCTGAGCCGCCCCCTCCCCACAGGGCCGGGACCGGACAATCCGCACCCGGCCCGCCACTTCATGCAGCGCTTCCCTCGAGATCCGGGGGGCGGGGTGGCGGTCGACTTCATAGGCGTCAACTGCCACGGGCTGGCACTGACGCACGTGGACGCTCTTTGTCATGTGTGGTCAGAATCCGGCATGTGGAACGGCCGTGATCCCGATGAGGAGATCTCCTTCGACGGAGCAGCTTTCGGCGGCATCGAGGCCTGGAGGGACGGCATCGTTACCAGAGGGGTACTTCTCGATGTCCCCAGGTATCGAGGGCAGCCGTTCGTCACCTTCGAGGAGCCCGTGCACGGAGCGGAGCTCGAAGCGATACCGGGAGGCACCGGGTCACCAGTCAATCCCCTCGCGATCCTCTGACGGGCGAACTGCCAGACATCGTTCGTATTGCAATCTGCTATGCTATTTGTATGGCGCAGATCATTACGCGGGTGGACGATCAGTTGATGGCGCAGCTCGACGAGATCGTGGCAAGCGGCGAGGTCGAATCGCGCTCCGATGCCGTACGGCGAGCGTTGGAGGCGATGATCGACCAACGCCGGCGGCGGCTCGTCGGCGAGGCGATCGCCGACGGCTACCGCCGGGTGCCCGAGACCGAGGAGGAGCTGCGCTGGGCCACCGAGAACGCTCGCGCCCTGGTCGCGGAGGAGCCCTGGTAGTGATGGCGGCGGTGGCTCAAGGCGACATCTGGTGGGCCGAGAGCGAGCTGGGCCGCCGGCCCGTGCTGGTGGTGACCCGCAACGAGGCGATCGCCGTGCTCAACAAGGTTGTCGTCGCTCCCATCACCCGAACCGTCCGGGACATACCGACCGAGGTGCCCCTCGACGCTGACGACGGCCTGCCCCACCGCAGCGCGGCATCCTTCGACAACCTGCGAGTGGTGGCCAAGGCCCACCTCACCGAGCGTGTCGCTTCCATCGCGCACCGCCGCTCCGAGATCTGCGCCGCTCTCGCGGCCATGGCCGACTGGTGACGCCGGTAGAACTATGAGGCCCCGCGGATAGGCGGGCGACCCGGCCCATACGGGTCGGGGCCGTGGCCCGAGCGGCCCGTGAGCGAAGCGAACAGGAGCGGGTATGACCACCCTGCGACGCGATTGGCCGCCGATCAATCCGCGCTCGCTCTATGTACCAGCGACTACTGTTTCCCGGCGAAGCGCCCGCCTAGACGGGCAAGATCGGCCCTCGCGGAGTATTCGTGATCATCCTCGCAGACGGCAAGACGAACGACGTCGCCCAGCGGACCGACGCCGACGGGGTCTTGTGGGTGCGGCTCAACGAGCTGCCCGACGCCACCGGCTGGCAGATGAAGCCTGAGGGCGCGTGCCTGGGCGAGATCTGCGTGCCGCTGCCCGAGCACAAGCGCGAGGAGTGGATCGCCGACGCCGACGACTGGGTGTGGTTCAACTACTCGGACTTCGCCGACATGCTCGGCCAGAAGTACGTGCGCGACGGCGACGTTTGGAGCCTCGGCTCGGTGCCCGCCGTCCGTCAGATGGGGCTCGAATCGGCCATCGCCCCCGACTTCGAGGTGACCCAGTGCGACGGCGACACGCTGAGGCTCTCGGACCTGAGGGGCCGAAAGGTGGTGCTGTTCACCTGGGCCTCCTGGTGAGGCTGCCGCTTCAGCCTGCCGGTCTGGCAGGAGCTCTACCAGTCGATCGGTCCGGACCGGTTCGAGCTGATCAGCGTGGCCCAGGACTCGGCGGGTCCCCCCGTGGTCAACAAGTGGTTCGACCGGGCCTCGCCGACCTACCGGTGCGTCATCGACCCGACCCACGAGATCAGCTCGATGTTCGGTTGGG
Source organism: Acidimicrobiaceae bacterium (assembly GCA_009844405.1). Taxonomy (GTDB): domain Bacteria; phylum Actinomycetota; class Acidimicrobiia; order Acidimicrobiales; family Aldehydirespiratoraceae; genus Aldehydirespirator. The sequence continues at coordinate 389 of VYBO01000070.1, read as the reverse complement.
TGAACGTGCCGTCGGCCGCCTGGATCGACGAGAACGGGAAGATCGTCCGCAGCAACGAAGGCGTGTACCCGGCTGAGACCACCGTCGGGTTCGGCCTGGGCAAGGTCCGCCTGGGCGACGACTCGTTCGCGGAGGCCACCCGGGACTGGATCGAGCGGGGCGCCGACAGCGAGCACGTCTGGTCGAGCCGGGAGCTGGCCGAGCGGCTCAAGCCCGTCGACGACGACAGGCTGCTGGCCGAGGCGACGTTCAAGCTGGCGCTGCACTTCGAGGCGGTCGGCGACAGCGAGCGGGCCTTGAAGCACTTCGCCGCGGCGCAGGACCTGGCCCCCGACAACTGGAACTACCAGCGGCAGGGCTGGACCCACAAGGGGACGGCCTATGCCACC
>VYBO01000100.1:7615-16709 GCA_009844405.1 Acidimicrobiaceae bacterium | reverse complement strand
CGCCCTCATCGTCGTCCTCCACGCCGCCGCCCCCTCCCACGTCGTCTCCGTCCGCGCCGCCGCCGGACGAGGAGGCCGGTATCGCCGAGGGGCTCTCCGACCTCGCCGAGGCGGCCGCCGTCCACGCCGACGCGCTTGCTTCGCTGATCTCAGCCGGGGTCTTCGACGGCGCCGGCTGCGGCGAGGGCCGTCTGTGTCCCGGCGAGCCGATACTGCGCTGGGAGATGGCCGTGCTGATGGTGCGCATCCTCGACGGCGACGACCCGAGCGACGCCGCCGCAGGATCGCGCTTCGACGACGTCGGCCCGTCGCTGTGGTGGGCGCCCTTCGTGGAGCGTCTCGCAGAACTGGGGGTGACGCTCGGCTGCCGTGTCGAGCCGGCGCGATACTGCCCGTTCGACCCGGTGACGCGGGGCCAGACGGCCAGCTTCCTGACCCGGGCCTTCGATCTTGCGGAAGCGCCGTCGGCCGGCTTCGTCGATGCCGTCGGGGGTGCGCACGAAGCCGACATCGACGCCCTTGCCGCGGCACAGATCACCAACGGCTGCCGCCCGCAGCGCTTCTGTCCGGGGGAGTCCACCAGCCGCCAGGAGATGGCCAGCTTCCTGCACCGCGCCTCCCCGCCGGAGTCGCCCTGACATCGAGCCCGGCCGGGCATGATCCGCCGCCGCCACCGGTGCTCCGCAGTAGGGCTGCGGGCCATCCGGCGAGGTCCGCTGCGAGGGTGCGGTCGGCAAGTCGCGAGATGCAGTCCCCGATCACGCCCGCCTAGCGCCAGCCTGCCATCACTACCCAGGTGTGCAAGGAATCTGTTTCTCAGGCCAACCTCCCCGACGCGAAACCGGCGCCGGCCAAGGCATCACTACCCAGGTGTGCAAGGAATCTGTTTCTCAGGCAGCCGGGGTCTCAAGCTTCACGTCGTGGAAGCGCAGGAAGTCCGTGTCGTAGGACACGACCGTGCAGCGGTGCTCGACGGCGAGGGCGGCGAGGTGGGCGTCGTTGACGACGTTGCCGCCCGTCCCCAGTGGCGCCAGGAGATGCTGGACGATGCCGAGGTGGCGTGCCGTCGGCTCCACGACGACGGCCGAGGGCTGGGCCAGCCAGTCCTCTGCTTGTGAGATCGCGTCGCTCGCAGACAGCGGCTCATCGAAGATCCGTCCGTTGGTGGACAGCCGCAGGAAAGCCAGCAGCACCACCCAGCAGAACGCCACCCGGGCACCGCCGTTGAGCGCCTCGTCGAGCCAGTCCCGGGCCGAGGCGTGCTGCGGGGCGTCCCGGTTGACCGCGTACAGCAGGACGTTGGCGTCCACGAGCTTCAAGGGCCGGCCTCCAGCCCGCTGGCGAGATCGCCGTCCTCGAGTTCGCCAGCGAGGCGCAGCGCCTTGTCGAGGTTGACCTTGGCGCGCCCCATCGACCGGGTCGCCGTTGAGAACCGGCGGAGCCCGTCGGCGGAGCGCCGGCCCTCGCGGACCAGGTCGTTCAGGGCCTGCTTGAACGAGACCCGGCGTTCGGCCATGCGCTGCCGGACCATCTGTTCCGTGTCGGAGTCAAGCGTCACCGTAGTACGCATATTGACAGCATAGCACCAGATGATGCCTTGCTGTCAATAGGGGGGTCTTCAGCCAGGCCATAGGCTCGGCTCGTGGTGACCATCCGGGTCTCGACGGTTTTGCCCGCCCCGCCGGCGGCGGTGTGGGAGGACCTGCGCCATCTGGACCGCCACGTCGAGTGGATGAGCGACGCCGGCTCGATCCGCTTCCTGACCGACGCCACCGAGGGCGCGGGCGTGCTGTTCGAGTGCGTCACCCGGCTCGGTCCCATCCGGCTGACCGATAGGATCGAGGTCGCCGATTGGCGCGAGGCCCAGACGATGGCGATCCGCCACCGTGGCGTGGTGACGGGTGCGGGGGAGTTCCTGCTGGCGCCTCGCCCGGTCGACGGCGGCGAGGTCCACACGCGATTCGAGTGGAGCGAGTCGCTCCGGTTCCCGTGGTGGATGGGCGGCCCGATCGGCGCCCTTGCGGCCCGGCCGGTGCTCCGGGCCGTCTGGAAGCGGAACCTGCGCACGTTCGCCGCCCGCTTCTGACAGAGAGCGTTCGAGCGCAGTCCGCGTCCCTATCAGCGCCTTCGCTAAGTGCAACTAATACACTTCCGTCCAATGCGAGGATATCTCACCCAATAACGGTTATTATCGACCATGGCGGAGGTCGCCGCACCTGACACCGGCGAGAGCCCGGGCGCGGCCGACGACCCGCCCGCGGGACCGGCCGACGCCGGTGAGGGCGTGAGCGGGTCGCCGGAGGTGACCGAGCGACTGCTGGACGCCGCCGTCGACGTGTTCGCAGAGCGGGGGTTCGAGGCGGCCCGGGTGGCGGAGATCGCCCGCCGCGCCGGCTTAACCACCGGCGCGATCTACGCTCGGTGGCGGGGCAAGCGCGACCTGATCGTCGAGGCCGTCCGCCACGTCGTCGGGGAGTATGCGAGGGCGTCGCCGCCGGTCGTGGCGACGCCCGCACGAGATACGCAGAATTCGCAGGATTTGCGGGAAGTGCTCGCCGGCTTCGCCGCGGACCCTGCGTCGGCCCGGGATTCCCGCAGCCGGCAGGTGGTGCTCGAGGCCATGGTCAGCGCCCGGCGAGACGACAGCTTCGGCGCCGCGGTCTCCGACGCGATGAGCGAGGAGAGGGCCAACTTGAGCTCGATTGTCGCACGCGGCAAGGCCGAGGGGTCGATCGACTCTTCTCTCAGCACCCCCGCCATCGTGGCGCTCTGCCAGTGCCTGGGCCTCGGAAGGCACCTGGCCGTCTCGGGCGAGCTCGCCAGCGGACGCGTCCAGGCCGGGGAGTGGGATGCGCTGGTGTCACGGCTGGTGTCCGCCCTGAGGCCCGTCTCCCGCTGAGCGTTCCGGTCTCGGGTGCGGGTCGTGCGTCACTCTGGCGCCTCCCGGCCGAGCAGGCTGGCCGGTCAGCCCGCCTGAGCCGCGGTGACGCTGCCGGACCGGCCGCCGGAGCGCACGGCCGAGCAGGCTGGCCGGTCAGCCCGCCTGAGCCGGCTTGTAGCGCAGCTCGAGGTCACCCAGGCGCACGAGCATCGAGGCGATCCAGCCGCCCAGCGCGGTGAAGTGCTGGTCGAGCTCCGCACCGTCGGACAGGCCCGCCTCGTCGAGTTCGTAGGCGCCCTCGTAGCCGATGTCGATGGCGTGCTCGGTGAAGTCGGCGTCGTCGAGATCGTCGGCGTACAGCGACTCCACCCTGGGTCCGCCTCGCGCCAGCGACTCCCTGCCGATGTCGGGGCTGGTCGGGGGCAGGACGTCGAGGACCATGGCGGGATCGGGTGACTCGGCCAGGCACTGGGCTCGCAGCAGGATCTTGATCTCGATGCGGGGCGGCTCGGCCGAGCTCTCGCCCGCGTACCAGCGCAAGTAGGCGGCCTGGGACCACGTGGGCCACACGCAGCTCACGTCGGCGCACACTCTCGGCGGTTGCCCCTCCCCGGGCAGGGCATAGGAGTTCTCCCAGGAGACGTCGCCCGCCAGCACGTCGGTCTGGAACCGCTCCTCCCCCGCCTGCCGCTCCAGCAGCGCGTCCTCGAAGGCGTCTCGCAGAGCGCCGATGGCGTCGGTGAAGACATGGTCGAGCATGGTCAGGTCCGTTGCGGGCCGGAGGGTCCGCCGGGATGGGGCGGCGCGCTCGAGGGCGGTCCGGTGGTGCCCCGTACTACCAGTTCGGGCTTCAGCATGTGGCGGATCGGCTCGCCGGAGCCGTCGGCGAGGCGCTGGAGCAGCGTGCCGACCGCGAGGCGGCCCATGGCCAGCTTCGGCTGGTTGACGGTTGTGAGCGACAGGTGGCGCAGGGCGGAGATGAAGGTGTCGTCGAAGCCGACGAGCGACACGTCACCGGGCACTGCCATGCCGGCGCCTGCCAGACGGTTGAGCGCCCCGGCCGCGAGCAGGTCGTTGAAGGCGAAGATGGCGGTGGGCGTGTCCTCCTCGGCCAGCAGCGCGTCGATCACGGCCAGCGCGTCGGCCTCGTCGTCGCCCGCGGTCCGGACGTCGATGAGCTCGCCGATGCCTGCGGCCCGCATGCCCGACTCGTAGCCCGCTCTGCGCTCCGCGGCGGAGGCGTTGCTCCCGCCGTCCATATGGACGATGCGGGTGTGGCCCAGCGCGGCCAAGTGCTCCACGGCCAACTCCGCCCCCCGTCGGTCGTCCGTGCCCACGGTGTCGGTCCCGGGATGGACGGTGCCGCCGGCCACGATCACGCACGGCGTCGCGGTGCCTATCCGAGCCAAGTCGTCGTCGCCGAGGCGTGCGCCCACCAGGGCCATTCCCTCCACCCGCAGTTGAAGGAAGGTCTCGATCGCGTCGAGCTCGCGCCAGGCATCGCGATGGCCGTTGAGGATCAGCACTCTGAGGCCGTGTTCGGAGGCCTCCGCCTCGATCCCGTCCACGACGTCGCCGAAGAACGGGTTGCGGAAGTCGTCGACGAGCACCCCGATGGTGTGGGTGCGCTGCTGGGCCAGGTTGCGGGCCACGAGATTGGGCCGGTAGCCCAGCTCCCGAGCAGCTCGCAGCACGGCGCGCCGCTTCTCGTCGGAGACCTGCGGCGAGTTGTTCATGACCAGCGACACCAGGGCGCGCGACACCTTGGCCCGCTCGGCGACGTCCGCCATGGTCGGGCGGTCCATATCAATTCCAGCGTGCGGCTTGACATGTCACGCGCGGCACGATAGACCATTGGAGCGCTCTAATTCAAGGTGCTCCAATTCAAAATAGAGCGCTCCAATCGAGGCGTGGCGGGGGTTAGAACGGACATGCCGACGGGAGACGCCGAGTCCAAGACAGCAAGCGGACCGGCCGCGGGCATCCCATGACGGCCGCTGTAGGCACCGCGCTGCTGGACCGTGTGGCGACCGCCCCGATCAGCTGGGGCGTGTGCGAGGTGCCGGGCTGGGGATACCAGCTTCCCGTCGACCGGGTACTGGCCGAGATGGCGGCCGCGGGCTTCACTCACACCGAACTCGGCTCCTTCGGCTATCTCCCAACCGAACCGGCCGAGTTGCGCTCGACGCTCGACCGCCACGGCCTTGGCCTGCTGGGCGGGTTCGTGCCCCTGGGCCTGCACGATCGGGACCGCGCCGACGAGACACGCGCCGCGGCTCACCGCTGGGCCGAGCTCATCGGCGGCGCCGGAGGCAAGTTCTTCGTGACCTGCGCCGTGAGCCACCCGGACCACTGGCGCCGGCAGCCGCTCACCGATCACGAGTGGGCCGTGTTGTGCGATTCTCTGGCCGAGGTCGACGCATTGGCCGGCTCGCACGGTCTGAAGCAGGCCTACCACTCGCACTTCGGCTCGGTGGTCGAGACCGACGCCGAACTCGCCCGGGTCCTGGAGGGATCCGAGGTCTCGCTCGTTCTGGACACCGCCCACCTCACCCTGGGCGGGACCGACGTATTGGAACTGCTGGATCGTTACGCGCGCCGCGTGGGACTCGTCCACCTCAAGGATGTGGATCCCGCCCTCGGAACGCGTTTGACCGCGGGGGAGTTGACGCTCATGCAGGCCGTGCAGCGCGGCTTGTTCCCGCCCCTTGGTCGAGGAGAGGTGCCGATCACCGAGATCGTCACCCGTCTCGAAGAGTCAGGACGCGACCTCTGGTACGTCCTGGAGCAGGATGCCGCCATCGCTGAGGGAGATCTCTCCGCGGTGCCTTGGCTCAGACGCAACGCCGATCTGAGCCTCGACTTCCTGCGAGGTCTGGTGCCCGCCCGCGCTGCGCCGCATCGTGGAGGCCCGGGATCAGGGGCTGGCCGTGATCTTCATCACCCACAATCCCAACCACGCCGATCCGGTCGGTGACCGGTTCGTGATCCTTCAGCGGGGCCAGTCCCTGGGCAACTGGGCCAAGGATGAGCTGTCGCAGGGCGAGTTGACCCAGCTGATGGCCGGCGGCGCCGAGTTGGAGGAACTCCAGCACGAGTTGGCCGGGGCCGACTCGAACGGAGGGTGATCGGTCGCGGTCCGTCGGCCGTCGTCGGCTCGACGGCGACCTCCAACCCCTCCCCCCGCCCCGTATGACCGGACTCGAGCTGCTGACCGTCGGCCGCGTCAGCGTCGACCTGTACCCGCAGCAGAGTGGCGTGCCCCTGAGCGGGGTGTCGTCGTTCGCCAAGTCGATCGGCGGATCGCCCACCAACGTGGCCGTGGCCGCGGCCCGGCTGGGCCGGCGGGCGGCGGTGGTCACCCGGGTCGGTGACGACGGCTTCGGCGAGTACATCCGCACGGCCCTGGCCGAGCGGTTCGGGGTGGTCAACGACTACGTGGCGGTGGACCCGCATCTGCGCACCGCGCTGGCCTTCTGCGCGCTGGACCCGCCGACCGACCCGCCCCTGCTGTTCTACCGGGAACCGCGCGGCCCGGACGTGAACCTCACCATCGGTGACATCCCCGCGGAGGCCTACGCGGTGCCCGTGCTGTGGGTGACCGGCCCGCGCTTCGCGCAGGAGCCGTCGCGCTCCGCCATCCGGACCATGCTCGAGCGGCGCAACCGGGTCGAGCACACCGTGCTCGACCCGGACTACCGGCCCAGCTTCTGGTCGTCGCCGGCCGAGGCGGCCGAGCACGTCGGAGCCGCCGTCGACCACGCCACGGTGGCGGTGGGCAACCGGACCGAGTGCGAGATCGCGGTCGGCGCCGCCGACCCCGACCAGGCCGCCGACCGGCTGCTCGATCGGGGCGTGTCACTGGCGGTGGTGAAGATGGGGGCCGACGGCGTGCTGGTGGCCACACCGGAGGGCCGGTCCAGCGTTCAGCCGGCGCCGGTTGAGGTGGTTTGCGGGCTCGGCGCGGGCGACGCCTTCGGCGGTGAGCTGGCCGACGGGCTGTTGGCCGGCCTCGACCCCGTCGAGATGGTCACCAGGGCCAATGCGGCCGGCGCGATCGTGGCCGGCCGGTTGACATGCGCCGACGCCATGCCCACCACGGCCGAGATCGATGCCGTGCTCGCCGGCGGGGATCCTTCCGAGGCCGAGGCGGCATGAGCGGACCGGCGCGGTGGCGCATCTGGATCGACCGCCGGCCGCCCCCCGAGGTCTCCGTCCCCGACGACGTCGAGCTGATCGACGACCTCGCCGCGGCCGACGGCGCCGTGGTCGGAGCGGAGAAGTCTTGGGACTTCGACGCTTGCCGCCGCCTGCCTCGTCTGAAGGTGGTGGCCCGCGCCGGCATCGGCTACGACAACGTGGCGGTCGCCGAGTGCGCCGCGGCCGGCGTGGCTGCGTGCAACGCCCCTGACGCTCCCACCGTGTCGACCGCCGAGCACGCCCTCGCGCTGCTGCTGGCCGTGTCCAAACGCGTCAAGCCGGCCGAGCGCGGGCTGGCGGCCGGTTTGGGCGACTACCGGGTCAACCATCGCTCCCTGGAGCTTCAAGGCCGGACTCTGGGACTGCTCGGCTGCGGGCGCATCGGCAGCCGTGTGGGTCGTTACGGGGCCGCGCTCGGCATGAGGGTTCTAGTTCACGATCCCTATCTGGACGCCGCCCGCGTGGCCGAGACCGGCGAGCCGGTGGACCTCGACGGCCTGTGGCGCGACAGCGACGCGGTTTCGCTGCACGCGCCCGCGACCGCGGCCACCCGCCACATCGTCGACGCCCGCGCCGTAGCGTCCATGAAGCCGGGGGTCATCATCATCAACTGCGCCCGGGGCGCGCTGATCGACCACGACGCGCTGCTCGCCGGACTGGAGTCGGGCCGTATCTCCGGGGCCGGGCTGGACGTGACCGAGCCGGAGCCGCTGCCGGTGGGCCATCCGCTGCTCGGGCGCGACGATGTGATCGTCACCCCGCACGTCGCGTCGTCGACCACAGCTGGAATGGTCAGGCTTCTCGACCAGGCGCTCGGCCAGGCGGCCCAGTGGCTGAGGGGAGGCAGCCCCGAGCACCTGCTCGATCCGGCCGCGGCCGATCCCGCCGTCGACCGCCGGAGGGCCTCATGAGCACCCAGCGCCGCATCGGGATCGCCGTGATCGGCTTCGGCTGGACGGGTCAGGCCCACGCCCGGTCCTACGCACGCCTGCCGTTGATCTTCGACAGCCTCGAATACCGCGCCGAGCTGACGGTGTGCGCCGACACGCTGGCAGCGCGGCGGGCCGTCGCCCTGAGCGACTTCGGCTTTCGCGAGGCCACCGAAGACTGGCGGGCGGCGGTCGACCACCCCGACGTGGACGTGGTCGTGATCTGCGCCCCCAACATGGTGCACTGCGAGCTGGTCGAAGCGGCCGCCGCGTCGGGCAGGCACGTGTTCTGCGAGAAGCCCGTCGGGGGCACCCCCACCCAGACGGCCCGGGCCGAGAAGGCCTGCCGCGACGCGGGGGTCATCACCGGAGTCGGCTACAACTACCGGTTCGTGCCGCTCGTGCAGCACGCCCGCAACCTGATAGAGGCGGGCGAGCTGGGCCAGATCACCAACTACCGGGGCCGCTTCTTCTCCATGTACGGCGCCGACCCGCTCGGCCTGCTCAGCTGGCGCTTCCTGATCGATCAGGCCGGGCACGGCGTATCCACCGACATCCTCAGCCACGCCATAGACCTGGCCATGATGCTCAACGGCCCGATCCGGCGGGTGGTGGGAACCGGCGAGACGTTCATCAAGGAGCGGCCCCTCCCGTCCGCGTCGGGCACCCACTACGACCGAGGCGAGCCGGGCGACCCGGTCGGGGCGGTCACCAACGAGGACTACTTCGGGGCCATGGCCGTGTTCGCCAACGGCAGCCGCGGCACCTTCGAGGTGAGCCGGACGATGGTGGGGCCGCAGAGCCAGATGGCCTTCGACATCCACGGCACCGACGGCGCGCTCAGCTGGAACTTCGAGACCATGAACCAGATGCGGCTGTTCAACATCATCGAGGGCGACCGGGGCTACACCACCGTCTACGCCGGCGAACGCCACCCGTATCACGCGGGCTTCGTCCCCGGCGAGGCCAACTCCATCGGGTTCGAGGACGTGGTGACCATCCAGGACCACGAGTTCCTGGCCGCAGTGGCCGAGGGCCGGCCCCATCCGGCGGGGATGGAGCAGGCGCTGGAGTATGTGAGCGT
>VYBO01000100.1:0-7515 GCA_009844405.1 Acidimicrobiaceae bacterium | reverse complement strand
GGCGGGGATGGAGCAGGCGCTGGAGTATGTGAGCGTGCAGGCCGCGCTGCTGCGCAGCTGGGAGACCGGCGCCTGGACCGATGTCGTCTCGGTAAGGACCGACTGACAGAGGCCGAGCGGATTGGCGGAAGCAATGACGGAGGTCAGCGAGACGCTGAGCGAGGCCGTGGCCCGAGCGGCCCGTGAGCGCCAGCGAACAGGAGCGGGAGACAGGGTGCGGCGGCACACGGAAACTGCTACCAAAGGGATGCAGCACGCTCGATTTCGGCGCGGTTCAAGTGGCCGCGAGGCCGGGGAGAGGTAGGCCATGGAGACGGTAAGGCTCACGACTTCGGGGGCGGTGGTCCGCTACCTCGCAGCCCAGTACATAGAGGTCGACGGCGAGACCGTGCCGCTGTTCGCGGGCGTGTTCGCCATCTTCGGCCACGGCAACGTCACCTGCCTGGGCCATGAGCTGGAGCGGGCCGGCGACAGGCTGCCCACCCGGCGCGGCCAGAACGAGCAGGGCATGGCCCTGGCTGCCTGCGGCTTCACCCGGGCCCACAAGCGGCGCCGGATCATGGTGGCCACCAGCTCGATCGGCCCGGGTGCCACCAACATGGTGACCGCGGCCGCGCTGGCGCTGTCCGACCGGCTGCCGCTGCTGCTGATCTCGGGCGACACCTTCGACCACCGCATCGTCGATCCGGTGCTGCAGCAGGTCGAGCACTTCGGTTCCCCCACCGCGACCGTCAACGACGCCTTCCGGGCCGTGGTGCGCTTCTGGGACCGGATCACCGCGCCCGAGCAGGTCGTGCACTCGCTGCCCCACGCCGTCCACACCATGCTCGATCCGGGCGACTGCGGCCCGGCCTTCATCGGGCTGCCCCAGGACGTGCAGGGCGACGCCTACGACTATCCGGCTCGTTTCTTCACCGACACTGTGCACGAGATCCGCCGGCCCAGGCCCGACCGGGGTGAGTTGCGCAGGGCCGCGGAGGTGCTGGCCGGCGCGCAGCGTCCGCTGATCATCGCCGGCGGCGGCGTGCGCTGGTCGCTGGCCGAGGAGCAACTGGCCGCCTTGGCCGAGGCTCACGGGATCCCGGTGGTCGAGACCACCGCGGGCCGCACCTCGCTGCCCGCCCACCATCCGCTGAACTGCGGACCGATCGGCGTGACCGGCTGCGTCTCGGGCAATGCCATGGCGGCGGAGGCCGACGTCGTGCTGGCGGTGGGCACCCGTCTCGGGGACTTCGTCACCGGCTCATGGACCGTTTTCTCCGACGAGGCCGCCCGCATCATCGGGCTGAACGCGGCCCGCTTCGACGCGGTCAAGCACCGGTCGGTTCCGCTGGTGGCCGACGCCAGGGAAGGTCTGGCCGAACTGGGCGCGGCCGTCGGCGACTACCGGGCCCCGCAGTCCTGGTCGGTGAGGGCCGCCTCGGAGACGGCCCAGTACCACGCGTACATCGACAAGATCGCCGCTCCGGTGACGCTGGGGACATCCGGCTCCGACGGAGCCGACGCCGAAAACCTGCCCACCTACGCGCAGGTCGTCGGAGCGGTCGACCGGGCCGCCGGCGCGTCCACCTACGTGGTCACCGCCGCGGGGGGCTTCCCCGGCGAGCTGATCAGCGGGTGGCGCTCGCAGGGCGTCCATTCGTTCGACTGCGAGTACGGCTACTCGTGCATGGGGTACGAGATCTCGGGGGCCTGGGGAGCGAAGATGGCCATGCCCGACCGCGAGGTGATCGCCCTGGTCGGCGACGGCTCGTACCTGATGATGAACAGCGACCTCTACAGCACGGTGCTGTCGGGGCACAAGCTCATCGTCATCGTCTGCGACAACGGCGGCTTCGCCATCATCGACCGGCTGCAGGTCTCCGCGGGCGGCGTGTCGTTCAACAACTTCATGTCGGACTGCCGCACCGACCGCACCGACCGCGACGACGGCGCCGACGTCGTCGAAGTGGACTTCGCGGCCCACGCGGCCTCGATGGGCTGCGGCGCCGAGACGGTTCGCACGGTGGCCGAGCTCGAGGCCGCCATCGAGCGGGCCAGGGAGGCTGATCGCACCTACGTCATCGCGCTGAAGACGCATGCGAGCTCCTGGACCGAGGGCGGTGCTTTCTGGGAGGTCAGCGTGCCCGAGGTGAGCGTCCTCCCCGCGGTGCTCGAGGCCCGTGCCGGCTTCGACGAGGCCCGCTCCTCCCAGCGGGTGGGCTGGTGAGCGACGAGGAGCCCTTCGTCGGGTGGTGGGCTGGTGACTGAGCCGGGCTCCTTCCGCGGCGGCGTAGCGCTGATCACGCGAGGCTCGCAGGGCCTCGGCTACGCGGTGGCGCAGCGGCTGGTCTCCGAGGGAGCGTCGGGCCTGCTGCTGGTAGGCCGCGACGGCGCCAAGGGCGAGGCGGCTGCGGCGTCGCTGCGAACCAAGGAGTGCCGGGCGGAGTTCCTGGCCGCCGACCTCGGCCACGCCGGCGCGTGCGAGCACGTCCTCGCCGTGCTCGACGGCAGCTTCGGCGCCTGCCACAGCTTCGTCAACTGCGCGACCATCACCGACCGCGGCACGGTTTGGGACACCACCCCGGAACTGTGGGACGCCATGCTGGCGGTCAACGTGAGGGTGCCGGGGCTGCTGAGCCAGGGAGTGGCGAGGATTATGGCCCGCGAGTCGATCGAGGGCACGATCGTGCTCATAGGGTCCATCGCGGGACGGGGCGGGCCGCCCAAGCTGCTGCCGTACGCCACCTCCAAGGGGGCGCTGGTGGCCATGACGCGCAATCTGGCCTCCTCTCTGATGCGCCACCGCATCCGCGTGAACCTGCTTTGCCCGGGATGGATGGACACCCCCAACGAGGATGTCGTGCAGCGCACGTTCGACGGCGCCACCGACGGCTGGCTGGAGCGGGCCGAGGCCGGGATGCCGTTCGGCCGGCTCATCAAGCCCGACGAGATCGCCCGCACCATCGTGCACCTGGCCACCTCCGAGTCGGGGATGATGACCGGCGCGGTGGTGGACTGGGACCAGACCGTGCTGGGTGCGGGCGACTCGGTGTTCCCCGGACCGGAGTTGGGGTCGCCGGCCACGGCAGCGGGGGTGCCGCGGTGACCGCAGCCGTGCGGGACTACGGCCTCACCGGGAACGACTCCAGGCTGGCCATCGAGAGAGGCCTGGTGGAGGCGGAGTGGTTCCGCCCGCCCATCGATCCGGAGCGGCTGCGGGCCCTCCAGGTTCGCACCAACGCCCGGGCCGCCCGCGACACCATCCTGTGGCTGGGCCTGCTGGCCGTCTTCGGGTATCTGGCGTTCCGGGCGCTGGGCTCGTGGTGGGCCGTGCCGGCTTTCATGGTTTACGGCGCGCTCTACGGCGGTGCTGGCGACTCCCGCTGGCACGAGTGCGGGCACGGCACCGCGTTCCGCACCAAGTGGCTGAACGACGTCGTCTACTACATCGCGTCGTTCATGCTGCTTCGCCAGCCCACCCTGTGGCGCTGGTCCCATGTGCGCCACCACACCGACACGATCGTGGTGGGGCGCGACCCCGAGATCATGTTCCCCCGCCCGTCGTCCTTGCGCAGGGTGCTCGGGGTCTACATGCCGGTGTTGATCCTCCCCAGGGCGGTGTGGCGCACCCTCAAGCACGCTGCGGGCCGGTTCGACGACGACGCCCGGGACTTCATCCCCACCGACGAGCTGCCCAAGCTCAAGTGGGAGTCAAGGGCCTACATCGCCGTGTTGGGCGGCACCGCGGTGTGGTGCGTCGCCATCGGCTCGATCGTGCCGGCGCTGTACATCGGGTTGCCGACCTTCTACGGGGCCTGGCTCATGGTGTTCTTCGGGGCGACGCAGCACGCCGGGCTGCGAGAGGACGTGCTCGACCACCGCTACAACTCCCGGACGGTGTACATGAACCCCGTCCTGAGGTTCCTGTACTCCAATATGAACTACCACGTCGAGCACCACATCTTCCCCACGGTGCCGTACTACGCGCTGCCGGCTCTCCACGCGGAGATCAAGGACTACCTGGCCCCGCCGGACCCGTCCACCATCAGCGCCTACCGGCGGATCTTCTCCACGCTGCGCCGCCAGTGGCGCGACCCGTCCTACGACGATCCCCGCCCCGACGTGCCCGACGTGGCCGCCCCGGAGAGGACCTTCGTGGACACCGGCCTCACCGCCTGGGCCGGCGACGTGCACGACGGCCTGGTGGATCTCGGCCCGGCCGAGGGCCTGAGCGCCGGGTCGGCTCGCCGGATCGACCGGGGCGAAGCCACCTACGCGCTGTACCGCCTCGACCCCGACGACATCGAACCCGGCGACCCCGACGGCGAGTTCGTGCTGAGCGACGGGCTGTGCACCCACGGCCAGGCCCATCTGGCCGAGGGCGCGGTGCTCGACTGCATGGTCGAGTGCCCCAAGCACAACGGCTGCTTCGACCTGCGCACCGGCGAGGCGCTGCGATACCCGGCCAGCGAGCCCATCACACTCTACGACGTGGCGCTCCGCAACGGCCGGGTGGTCTCGCGGCTGGAGCCGCTCGCACCGGCGGGCACCACCTAGTGGGTGATGCGGTCCGTAACGGTTGGCCGGTGTCGCGGCCGGAACCCGTTTGTGTCGGCGGGTGGCGCGCGGCGAGCGGCGTGGTCCGTGACGGTTGGCCGGTGTCGAGCCTGAGCCGCGGGGAGCCGGCGAGTGGGTGACCCTGTTCGCGTCGGGCTGCTCGGCTGCGGGCGCATCGGCTCGATGCACGCCGAGCTGGTGTCCCGGCGGGTGGCGGGCACGGACCTGGTGGCCGTCTACGACGTGTTCGATGATGCGGCGGCCGGTGTAGCTGAGGCGTTCGGCGCCCGCCACACGTCGAGCGCGGCTGAACTCATCGAGTCCTCCGACGTGGACGCGGTGGCGATATGCAGCTCGACCGACACCTACATCGACTTGCTGGTGGGGGTGGCCGCGGCGGGCAAGCCGGCCTTCGTCGAGAAGCCGCTGTCGTTGGACCTGGCCGAGGTGAACCGGGGCATCGCGGCGGCCACCGAGGCCGGTATCGTCGAGAAGCCGCTGTCGTTGGACCTGGCCGAGGTGAACCGGGGCATCGCGGCGGCCACCGAGGCCGGTATCGCGGTGCAGGTGCGCTTACGGGGCCGTACCGTCGGCAGTGTTGAAATCGCGGCGGCCACCGAGGCCGGCATCGCGGTGCAGGTCGGTTTCAACCGGCGCTTCGACGAGGCCCACCGCCATGTGCGCGACCGGGTCGCCGCCGGCGATGTCGGGGACGTGCATCTGGTCCGCATCTCCAGCCGGGACCCCGACCCGCCGCCGATCCCCTACATCGAGGCGTCGGGCGGGATCTTCTGCGACATGACCATCCACGACTTCGACATGGCCCGTTTCGTGACCGGCAGCGACGCGGTCGAGGTGTACGCCACCGGCGCGGTGCGTGTGGACCCGGCTATCGGCGAGGCCGGTGACCTTGACACCGCGGTGGTGGTGGTGACCCACGCCAATGGTGCCATCACCACCATCGACAACAGCCGCCGGGCCGTCTACGGCTACGACCAGCGGTTGGAGGCGTTCGGGTCGAAGGGGATGGCCTGCTCGGACAATCCGCCCTCGGCTACGGCGCAGTACTGGGATGGGGACGGTTCGCACGGCCGGCCGCTGCCCTACTTCTTCCTGGATCGCTACATCCCCGTCGTACCTGGCCGAGTGGGAGGCGTTCGTGGCAATGGTGGGCGGCGCGCCGTCGCCGGTGAACCTGGCCGACGGCCGGGCCCCGCTGGTGATGGGCTTGGCCGCCTGGAAGTCGGTCCGCGAGGGCCGCCCGGTGGCCATCGACGAGATCGGCTGACCCGACCATGCGATCCGCCCGCATTCCCGCCCGGAATTGGCAGGGTTTTGCACGGTATGCGTGCATAGTGCTGCCAGTTCGGCGATCCATCTGCGGGAGGCACCGATGATGCGGGCCTATGTGACTGGGGGCACCGGGTTTGTCGGGTCGAACATCGTCAAGGTGTTCGCCGAGCGCCACGGCGCCGAGGTGCATTGCCCGGTGCACAGGTTCGTGTCCACCGATACCGGCGGTTTCACCACCGAGCGCCTCGACCTGCTCGACGACGAGGCGGTGCGGGCCAGCGTGGGTGCGTTCGAACCCGACGTGATCGTCCACTCGATAATCCTCAACGACTTCGCGGCCATGTACGCCGACCGGGACCTGGCCTGGCGCAGCTTCGTCGGCACCACCGCGACTTTGGCCCGGGCGGCCGACGAGGTGGGGGCCAAGCTGATCCTGGTGTCCACCGACTGGGTGTTCGACGGCACCCAGTCGTGCGCCGACGAGGACACGCCGCCCAACCCGGTCAACTTCTACGGCGTGCTCAAGATGGCCAGCGAGCAGGCTGCCATGCTGGGTGCGGCCCGGGCCGCGGTGGCCCGGGTGTCGGCGGTGAGCGGCATGCACTGGATGCGCGACCACACGCCCCGGGTTCAGGACGGCGGCTTCGGCTACTTCGTCACTTCGATCGTCGGCGCGCTGGAGGAGGGGCGCCCGTTCGCGGTGTGGGAGGCCGACAACATCAACATGGTGGCCTCACCGTCGCTGGCCAGCGAGTGCGCCGAGGTGATGTGGCGCATCGCGGCCGACACCGAGGCCGCCGGCGTGTTCCACTGCTGTGGCGGTGAGTCCGCGGGCCGCATGGAGTTGGCCCGCATGGCGTGCGATGTCTTCGACTTGGACCCGGCGCCGCTCAGCTCCACGCCGCCCGACACCGGCGCGGTGGGAGCGGTGGGCGAGTTCCCGATCCCGTACGACACCAGCCTCACGGTGCGGCGCACGAGGGACGTCCTCGGGTACGAGCCGCCCGGCATCCGCGAGCTGCTGACCCGGTTCCGCCGCGAGCGCTCCACCGGCGCCCTCGCCTACTGATTCTCGGGGTGGTTTTGGGTGTATGCCACCTATTTTCGACCCGAGATTTTCGCCCGCCGATAACGGAGGCAGGAACATGACCAGTTCGTCGCTGATCCATCCGACCGACGGGCCGGGACGGGTCCTTCATGTGACGCCGGAGTCCGCGGGCTGGGACCATGTGGAGTTCGGGGTGGTTGAGGTGAACCCGGGCGCTCCGTGGTCGGGCGCGTCGGCCGGCCGGGAGACCGCCATCGTGCCACTGGCCGGCGAGGGTCGGGTGGTGGCCGGCGACGGTGACATGGAGGTCGAGCTGAGCCGCGACTCGGTGTTCACGCAGATGGCCAGCATCGTCTACCTGCCTCCGGGGACGCCGTACCGGATCGAGTCCGACGCCGGGTTGCAGGCGTCGGTGGGTTCGGCTCCGGCGGAGGGCCG
Organism: Acidimicrobiaceae bacterium; assembly: GCA_009844405.1. Classification (GTDB taxonomy): domain Bacteria; phylum Actinomycetota; class Acidimicrobiia; order Acidimicrobiales; family Aldehydirespiratoraceae; genus Aldehydirespirator. Next base: position 197 of record VYBO01000100.1, on the reverse strand, counting down.
CTACCCCGTGCGGGTCTTCGAGCCGTCGGAGATGCGCATCGAGATCCGTGGCGGCGGGCAGGCCTACCGCCAGGTGGTCCATTCGCTGTCTCATCCGCTGCCGGCGGAGCGGCTCATCCTCTACGAGGTGTACGTGCCTCGGGGCACTTGGAGGCCCCGCGGATAGGCGGGCGACCCGGCCCATACGGGGCGGGGCC
>VYBO01000082.1 GCA_009844405.1 Acidimicrobiaceae bacterium | reverse complement strand
CTGCGCCAGCCGCTGGAGGAGGGCATGATCCGGGTGGCCCGCTCCCAGGGCATGGTCGAGCACCCGGCCCGTTTCCTGCTGGTGGCGGCCATGAACCCCTGCCCGTGCGGGGCCGGCGGCACGGTCGGCTGCCGGTGCGCTCCGGGGGCGCTGGCCCGCTACCAGCGCAGGCTGTCGGGCCCCTTCGTCGACCGCCTCGATCTGGTGGTCCGCGTGGACCGACCCGATCCGGCCGACCTGCTCGACACCGGGCCGAGCACCCCCAGCGCCGAGGTCGCCGAACGGGTGGCGGCGGTGCGGGCCCGAGCCCGCCGGCGGGGCGTCGCCAGCAACGGCGAGCTGTCCGGGCCGGACCTGGAACGGCAAGCTCCGCTCGACCGGGCCGCCACCGAGGTGCTGAGGGCCGCGCTGTCCGAAGGCCGTCTCAGCGCCCGGGGCCTGCGCCGTGTGCGCACCGTGGCCCGCACGATCCGCGACCTCGAGGACGGCGGCCACGAACTGCGGGCCGTCGATGTACTGGCCGCCCTGTCATTGAGGATGCGACTCGACGGAGCGGGGGGCCTGGTCCATGGATGAGCGGCTGTCAGCATCCCGGGTCCCGGGTCCCGTCACCGGCGAATCGACCGCTGCCGTCGAGGACTCGGCCGCGGCGGGGGGAGGGAGCGACACGGGAGGCTACGCGGCGGCGGCTCTGCGGGGGGTCCATGCCGCAGCCCTCGCGTCGTTGCCCCGGTCGAGTCCGCGGCGGCTGGACCGGCTGCTGTCCGGCAGGGATCCCGCCGAAGTCTGGGCGGAGGTCATGAGGGGCGGCGTGGCGGCCTCGGTGGCCGATGGTGAGGTTCGGGCCCACTGGAGCGCTCACAGCCGAGGAGTCGACCTCGCCGCCGTGGCCGAGAAACTCGAGTCGCTCGACGCCTGGGTGACCACTCCGGCGAGCGTGCAGCATCCGACCGCCGTCGCGTGTGACATCGACCCGGCGCCCGTGCTGTTCCGCCGGGGGCGGGTCCCCGACCCGGCTGCGCCCGCCGTGGCCATCGTCGGCACCCGGCGCTGCACGCCCACGGGACGCTCGGTGGCCATGGAATTGGGTTCGGGGCTGGCCGCGGCCGGTGTGACGGTGGTCTCGGGCCTGGCTCTCGGGATCGACGGGGCTGCCCACCGGGGCGCCTTGGCCGCTGAGGGAGCGCCCGTCGTGGGCGTGGTGGGCAGCGGCCTGGACGTCGTGTACCCGCGAGGCAACCGCGATCTCTGGGACGCTGTAGGCGCTTCCGGGACGCTTCTGACCGAGGCCCCCCTGGGTGCCGAGCCGGAGGGTTGGCGTTTCCCGGCTCGCAACCGACTCCTGGCCGCTCTGGCCGATGTCGTGGTCGTGGTCGAGTCCAAACGGGCCGGAGGCTCCATGCACACCGTCGAGGAGGCCGTCCGGCGCGCCGTCACGGTGATGGCGGTGCCCGGATCGGTGCGGAACCCGGCCGCGGCGGGAACCAACCTGCTGCTGAGCGAGGGCTGTGCTCCGGCATGCTGCAACGATGATGTGCTGGTCGCGTTGGGCTTGGCCACCGCGGGCGCCGCGGACGGCCCCGCCGAACCGGCGCGCCCCGCCGGCGGGGTCGGTCTCGACCCGCTCCAGCAGCGGCTGCTGGAACTCCTCGACGACGGCCCGGCGAGTCTCGACGTGCTGGTTCTGCGGGCCGCCGCGCCCGTGCCGGAAGTGTTGGTCGCCGCCGAAGGCCTCGAGCGCCTAGGGCTGCTGGCCCGCGACGGGGCCCGCGTGTTGCGCGCATGGGGCTGAGCCTGGCCGCGGAGGTCACGGCAAGGACCGTGTGGACAACTACACTCAGGCTGTGGACAACTGGGGCTTGAGCGCGTGGCTGGGCTCGCTCGGCGGCGTGGCCGACTCCACCCGGGCGGTGTACGCACGGGACGCCATTGCGGCTGCGAAATGGCTGGAGGAGTCGGGTGCCGCCGGTCCTTCGGCGGTGGACCGGCGGACTCTGCGCCGTTACCTGGCCGATCTGGGCGCCAACGGCTACGCGGCCCGCACCATGAGCCGCAAGGTCTCGGTGCTGCGACGCTACTTCGACTGGGCCCGCCGCACCGGCCGTGTGGGCACGGACCCCACGCTCGGGCTGGCCCCGCCCAAGGGTCCCTCGAAGCTGCCGCAGGTGCTCAAGGACGACGAGATACGCACCCTCATCTCCAAGCCGGCCCGAGCCGGGGACGACGGCGCCCGCGACGCCCGCGATCTGGCCATCGTCGAACTGCTGTACGGAAGCGGCCTGCGGGTGAGCGAGCTGTGCGGCCTGCGCCGCGAGGACCTGGATCTCGCCCAGGCCCAGGTTCGAGTGTGGGGCAAGGGCTCCAAGCAGCGCCTGGTTCCGCTCAGCGATCCGTCCGTGGCCGCGCTGCGCGCCTGGCTGCAGGATCATCGCGCCTCGTTCGTCGCCGCCGGCACCCCGGACGCCCCCGTCTTCCTCAACCAGCGGGGCCGGGCCATGACGCCCCGCGACGCGCGCCGGGTGATCGACCGCCGCAGCGTGGTGCCGACCCGTCCGCACGCCCTGCGCCACACGTTCGCCACCCACCTCCTCGACGGCGGCGCCGACCTGCGGGACGTGCAGGAGCTGCTGGGCCACGCCGACGTCGCCAGCACCCAGATCTACACCCACGTCAGCCGTGAGCGCCTGCGCGAGGTGCATCGGTCGTCGCACCCCAGGGCCTAGTGTCCTGAGTCGCAAGTTCAGGCCGCTTGTTCGGGCCGCCATGAAATCTCGGGTTGGTTTTGTGCACTCAGTCCACACAAACACACCAAGAAAATCTGGCGGCGGACGTCTGCAACGAATTCCCGACTCAGAGGCCCCGCGGATAGGCGGGCGACCCGGCCCATTCGGGGCGGGGCCGTGGCCCGAGCGGCCCGTGAGCGAAGCGAACAAGAGCGGAAATGACCACCCTGCGACGCGATTGGCCGCCGATCAATCCGCGCTCGCTCTCAGGACACTAGGTTGCTCGCAGACTAGCTCGGGCCGGTGTTGGACTAGCTTGGGCCGCTGTTGACTGAACGCCCCCCCGAGCAAGGCCCCGGAGCGGCCGAGCCTGCCGGGACCGCCGCAGACGACACTGCTGTTCTCACCGCCGCGCTGCTGTCGGAGGAATCGGCTCGCCACGACGCTCAGGCCCGCGCCGGTGAGCAGGTGCTCTTCGCCGACGACCTCCTGCCGGGGGTCGGCGACGAGGAGACGCCGCTGCGCGAGGGCCTCAAGATGGGTGGCGCCTTCACCTTCATCGTGCTGCTCGTGCTCAACAGCCTCGACGAGCTCGAGCAGGCCGCCATGGCCGTGCTGGCCCCCGACATCCGTGACACTCTCGGCGTCTCCGACGGCACGATCACCTTCATAAGTTCTGCCTCGGCTGCCTTCGTGGTGCTGGGCGCCTTCCCGATGGGCTGGCTGGCCGACCGCATCAGACGAGCACCGATCGTCGGGGTTGCCGGCGCGGTGTTCTCTGCGATGGTGTTCCTCTCGGGCTTCGCGGTGAACGCGTTCACGCTGTTCTGCACCCGCTTCGGCGCCGGCGTCGCCAAGTCGAACACGATCCCGGTGCACAGCTCGCTGCTGGCCGACGCCTACCCCATCGGGGTGCGGGGCCGCATCGGCGGGCTCACCCAGTCCACCGGCCGGGCCGTGGCCGCCGTCAGCCCGTTCGCGGTGGGCGCCGTGGCGTGGGTCGCCGGCGGTGACGAGGGCTGGCGTTGGGCGTTCTTCCTGCTGGGCCTGCCGGTGGCGGTGCTGGCCGTGGCCGCCTTCCGGATCCCCGAACCGACCCGGGGCCAGTGGGAGAAGACGAGCGTCCTCGGCCAGGTGATCGCCGACCCCGACCCCGCTCCCATCTCGGCGGAGGCCGCCTTCGCCCGGCTGCTGAGGATCCGGACGGTCAGAGCGGTGCTGTTCGCGTTCGTCGCCCTGGGCTTCGTGCTGTTCACGGTCCCCGTGCAGTCCAACCTGTTCCTGGAGGACGAGTTCGGTCTCGGCACGTTCGGGCGGGGGGTGGCCACCTCGGTCGCCGGCTTCGCCGCGGCCGCGGTGCTGCCGATGGTGGGGCTGCGGTTCGATCGGCTGTACCGCCGCGACCCGTCTCTGGCTCTGCGGCTGATCGGGGGACTGCTGCTGCCGACCTCGGTCCTGGTGCCGCTGCAGTTCGCCATGCCCAACGAGCACCTGTTCGTGGCGGTGGACGTGCCCCGCACCGTGCTGTCGGCAGCCGCCTTCGCCATGGTCGCTCCGGTGGTGTGGTCGATAGTGCCCTACCGGCTGCGAGGCCTGGGCTCAGCGTTGGTCACCCTGTTCATCTTCCTGTTCGGCGCAGTTGGCGGATCACTGGTCGCGGCGTTCCTCGTCGACTCCTACGGGGTGCAGACCGCGGTGACCGTGCTGGCCCTGCCGGCGGTGTCCATCGGCTCGATCTCGTTGATCCGGGGCTCGCGGTCGATCAGGCACGACCTGTCGATGGTGGTCGGCGAGCTCGCCGAGGAGCTGGCCGAGCACGACCGCAGGCGCCTCGACCCGGAGTCCACTCCGGCGCTGCAAGCCAGGAGCATCGACTTCAGCTACGGCGCGGTGCAGGTGCTCTTCGACGTCTCCTTCGAGGTGGGTCAGGGCAGGACGCTGGCCCTGCTCGGCGCCAACGGCGCAGGCAAGTCGACCGCGCTGAGCGTGGTCACCGGACTGTTGACGCCCGAGCGGGGCGAGATCCGCATGCACGGGCGCTCGATCACGTACACGACGCCGGAGCGGCGCTCCGCCATGGGTGTGCAGATGCTGCCCGGCGGGCGGGGGGTGTTCCGTGATCTGAGCATCGAGGACAACCTCCGCATCGGCGCCTACAAGTTCCGGCGGGACTCCGCCGACGTGCAACGGCGCATCGATCGGGTGGTCGAGATGTTCGAACAGCTCGAGGGCCGTCTCGGTGAGCGAGCCGGCGACCTCTCCGGCGGGCAGCAGCGGATGCTGGCGCTGGCACGGGTGATGATGCACGACCCCGAGATCCTCATCATCGACGAGCTGAGCCTCGGACTGGCCCCCGCCATCGTCGGTGACCTTGTGGCCGGACTCCAGCGGCTGCGAGAGGCTGGGCAGACGATGATCGTCGTCGAGCAGTCGCTCAACCTTGCGCTGTCGCTGGCCGACGACATGGTGTTCCTCGAAAAGGGCGAGGTGCGTTGCTCCGGGCCGGCCCGCGACGTCCTCGAGCGGCCCGAACTGATGCACGCGGTGCTGTTCGGCACCGGCGCCGACCCGGCGCCGGGCGTCGCCGGCGACGCCGGGGCCGAGAGCACAGGCCCTGCCGAGGGCGCCGGCGCCGGTAGCACCGGATCGCCCTCCGACTCGGGCGACGGAGGCTGAGCGGCGGTGGTCCTGGCAGCCTGGATCACACGGCAGCTCGTGTTCAACGGAGCGGTCACGGGCCTGGTCATCGGCATGCTCGCCATGGGCATCGTGCTCATCTACCGCTCCACCGGGGTGATCAACTTCGCGGTGGGGAACCTGGGGCTGCCCGCGGCCGGCTTGTTCGCCCTGATGCAGATCGACTGGGGTTTCCCCTTCTGGCTCGGCCTGGTTGCCGCCTTGCTGACAGGCACGCTGGCCGGCGCGCTGGTGGAGCTGACTGTGGTGCGCCGCCTGTTCAGCCGTCCCCGGGTGATACTGCTGGTGGCCACCGTCGGGGTGGCCCAGCTGATGCGGGCGGTGATCGCCGCACTCCCCCAGATCGACGACACCACGCAGCGCTATCCGGTGGCGGCCCGCACCATCTGGGAGAACGCACCGTTCGGCCTGCGCATCGCCGCTCCCCAGGTGGCGATCGTCGTGGTGGTTCCCGTTGTCGCCGTCGCTCTGGGCTGGATGCTGAACCGCACGACCTTCGGGCGCGCAGTCGCCGCGTCGGCCGGCAACCCCGACCTGGCCCGCTTGTCGGGCGTCAACCCGAAGGTGGTGTCCACCTTCGTGTGGACGGCAGCCGGCCTGCTGTCGTCCCTGTCGATCATCTTGCTGAGCGGCCAGTCGGGGGCGGTGACCGGCCTGGCGAACCTGGGACCGCTCACCCTGGCCCGAGCGCTGGCCGCGGCCGCCATAGCAGGGATGAGGTCGTTTCCCAGAGCAGTCATGGCGGGGCTCGCCATCGGGGTGACCGAGTCGGTGGTGAGGTTCAACTACCTGTCCGAGGCGGGCCTGATCGACTTCCTGCTGTTCTGCGCGGTGCTGGCGGCGGTCTACGTGCAGAGCCGTGGCAGCCCCGAGGAGACGGTCCTGGCTTTCGTCCCGCGCATCCGGCCGGTGCCCGCACGGCTCGAACGGCTGCGATGGGTCCGGGCGCTGCCCCGGATCACGCTGGCCGCGGCCCTGGCCTTCGCCATCGTGCTGCCACTGATCGTGACGCTGCCGTCCAGGCATCTGCTGTACGCGACGGTTCTGGGCTTCGCCATCTGCGCCATGTCGGTAACGGTGATCACGGGCTGGTCGGGCCAGCTGTCGCTGTCGCAGATGGCCTTCGCGGGCATCGGAGCGCTCTCGGGGGCCGCCTTCAGCCGGGGCTTCGAACTCGATATCGGCTGGCGCAGCGTCCGCCTCATCGATGTGGAGGCGGCCGGGGCGCCCTTCGTGGCGTCGATCCTGCTGGCGACCCTGTTCACCGCCCTGGTGGCCTCGATCATCGGAGCTGGAGCGCTGCGGGTGAGCGGCCTGATGCTGGCGGTGAGCACGTTCGCGTTCTCGATCGCATCGACCCAGTACCTGTTCCGCCGACCGTTCTTCACCGGCGGGAGCAGTTCGAGCGTTCCCTACAACAGGGGCACGCTGTTCGGCCTCGATCTCTCGTCCCAGCGGTCGTACTACTACTTCACGCTGGGCGGCTTCGTGATCGCCTATGCCGTGGTGTCGAGGCTGCGGCGCAGCGGCATCGGCCGCTCCACCATCGCAGTGCGTGACAACGCGGCCGGCGCCTCCGCCTACACCGTGAGCCCCACCAGGGCGAAGCTCACCGCGTTCGCCCTGGCCGGGGGGCTCGCCGGCCTCGGGGGCGCGCTGCTGGGCGGCTTGGTGCAGAACATCCGCTTCTCGCAGGTGCTGTTCCAGGTCGAGGACTCGCTGCGGGTCGTCGGCATGGCCGTGATCGGCGGGCTGGGCTCGGTAACCGGCGCGGTGCTGGGCGCGGTGTGGGTCGAGGGAATGCCGGCCTTCTTCGGCGACAACGACCTGGTGCCGCTGTTCACGTCGAGCATCGGGCTGCTGGTCATCATCATGTACATGCCCGGCGGCTTCATCCAGGTGGTCTACTCAGCCCGCGACGGCCTGCTGAGCTGGCTCGAATCCCGGCTGCCCGCCGAGGATGCTCCCAGTGCCGCCCGGGCGTCGCCCGCCGGCTTGAGCCGCCGGGACGCGGCCGGCGGCGAGGCCGCCGGTGCCGGCGAGGTTGTGATGCGGGCCGAGAATGTGTCGGTGCGCTTCGGAGGCAATCAAGCCGTGTCGCGGGTCAGCCTCGAGGTGCGCCGCGACGAGGTCGTCGGCCTGATCGGCACGAACGGCGCCGGAAAGACCACCCTTATGGACGCGGTCGGCGGGATGGTCAGGTGCGAGGGCCGCGTGGAGATATTGGGGCGGGACCTGACCGGCGTGTCGGCCGCGCGCCGAGCCAGCGCCGGCCTGGGCCGGACGTTCCAGGGCGCCACGCTGTTCCCGGAGCTGACCGTTCGTGAGACGGTGATGGTGGCGCTGGAGGCCAGGGGCCGCACGCCGTTCATCTCGACCGCGCTGCACCTGCCCCACACTCTGGTCGACGAGAGGCGCCGCCGCGCCGAGGCCGACGAGCTGATCGACTGGTTCGGCCTGGGCGCCTATGCCGACCACTGCGTGTCGGACCTCTCCACCGGCTCCCGGCGCATCGTCGAGCTGGCCGGCCTGCTGGCGCTCGAGGCCCGGGTGCTGTGCCTGGACGAGCCCACCGCCGGCGTCGCCCAGCGCGAGACCGAGGCGTTCGCCCCCCTCATCCGCAGGATCCGCAGCGAGCTGGGCGCCGGGATCCTGCTGATCGAGCACGACATGACGGTGATCATGGGCGTCAGCGACCGCGTGTACTGCCTGGAGTCCGGGTCGGTCATCTCGTCGGGCACTCCCGACGAGGTCAGGAGCGACCCGCTGGTCGTCGCCAGCTATCTCGGCGCCGCCAGCGAGGCCGCGGGCTAGCGTCCTGAGTCGGGAATTCGTTGCAGACGTCCGCCGCCAGATTTTCTTGGAGGCCCCGCGGATAGGCGGGCGACCCGGCCCATACGGGGCGGGGCCGTGGCCCGAGCGGCCCGTGAGCGAAGCGAACAAGAGCGGAAATGACCACCCTGCGACGCGATTGGCCGCCGAGCAATCCGCGCTCGCTCTTGGTGTGTTTGTGTGGACTGAGTGCACAAAACCAACCCGAGATTTCATGGCGGCCCGAACAAGCGGCCTGAACTTGCGACTCAGGCCACTAGCCGCGGAGGCTCTTCGGCCGTCGGTATACTGCGCCGGCCGTGGAGGAAGTTTGTGTCGGCGAATCGGCGCCGCTGGACCACAGAAACCGCCGAAGGAGCACGGTCTCAATGATTCACGGGCGGACACAGGGCGGACTGCCGGCGCGAGCGGTGCTCGTCGTCGCCGCGCTGGCTCTGGTGGCCGCGGCCTGCGGCGGTGGTGACGAGGCAGACGACGGGGCGTCGGCGCCGGATGCCGGCGGTGCCGAGGCCGACAGTTCCAGCAGCGACAGCTCCGGCACTGACAGCGGCGCGAGCAGCGACAGCTCCGGCACCGACAGCGGCGCGAGCAGCGACAGCTCCGGCACCGACAGCGGCGCGAGCAGCGACAGCGCCGGCACCGACGGCCCGGCCGAGCAGCAGACCGCCGAGTCCGGCGAAGGGCCCACCGTCGATGAACCCTCCGAGGAAGCCGCCGCCCCCGTGTGGGCCGGCCTGGCCGGGAGCATTGATCCCGCCGACCCGTCGGAGCTCACTGCGTCGTGGAGGGGCGTGACTCCCGACACGATCACAATCGGCGTCTCGATGCTCAACTTCGACCTCTTGCAGGAGCTGAACCTCTTGCCAGCAGGCTGGGGCGACCAGCAGGGCGTCTTCCAGGCCCTGGTCGACGACCTGAACGCCAACGGCGGGATCCTGGGCCGCAACGTCGTTGCCGTCTACGACTACTACAGCCCCATCGACGCCGTCGACGCGGAACGGGCGTGCACCGTTCTAACCCAGGACCACGAGGTGTTCGCGGCCGTGCTCGGCTTCGTCGGACCGGCGGCCGGCACCGCCGACCCCTGCTTCGTCGGGACCAACAACACCCCGCTCGTGGGCGGCGAGCAGACCCCCGACGAGATGGCCCAGGCCACCGCTCCCTGGTTCAACGTGGAGCCCAGCACCGAGGACCAGACGTCCAACCTCCTCGACCTGCTGGTCCAGACCGGCAGATCCGACGGGGCCAAGGTGTTCGTGGTGTCGCACCAGGCCTCGACGGGCGACGAGCCGTTGGTGCTCGAGGGACTCGGCGCCCGCGGGATCGAGGTGGCGGGCGCCGCCGTCCTCGACGCCAACGACGACGACACCGCTGCTCAGGACCAGCTGATGCAGGTCATCTCCGAACGGATCAGGGCCGATGGGGCCGACACCGTGATGATCAACGGAAACCCGACCGCCGCCATCCGGGGCCTTGGCTTGAACGGGCTGCTCGGTTCGGTGGCCATCTGGAGCAACGACGCGGCCGGGCTCAACAATCTCGCGGAGACCGTCGACCGCCAGTGGGCTCGGGGCGCCGTCGCCTCCGACGGCCCCTCCGAACTCGACATCTGGAACGACGATGTGTTCCAGGACTGCGTGCGGGCGGTCGACGCCGCCGGCATCGGGGCCGACTTGCGGCCCACAGCAGAACTGACCGACGACGACGACGAGAACTGGTTCAACCCGACCCGCCGCTACTGCGGCCATCTGTCGCTGTTCGCGCAGATCGCGGCCGCGGCGGGCCCGGACCTCACGCCGGAGACGTTCGAGCAGGCGGCCTACACGCTGACCGACTTCGTTCTGCCGGGCGCTCCCGCGAACTCGCTGTCGCCAACCAAGTTCGGCGCCCGCGACCTGTACCGGCTCACGACCTTCGATCCCGACGTCGGGAACGGCGAGAACGTGCCGCTGACCGAGCTGATCGACATCGTCCCGTGAGCTAGGCCTTGATCGTCCTCCCGCTAGCGGCCGCCGCTGCTGTGACAACCCAGGACGTTGTCCCTGCTGCGGCGGGGCGCGGCCGGGACGGTACTCGTCGACAAGCCGGTGCAGGCCGAGATGGAAGCCGCGGTGATCGTCATCGAGCGCGACATGTCATGTTGTTCTGCAACTTGTGGGGACGCCTGCCGGAGGGCCTCGGTTGTCCATCGGTGGGGTGGTCGGCCGGTGGCTTGGGCCGGTTCCTTGATGTCGGCGCAGTGACCGACGGCGCGGGTCGGCCAGGCGCCGAGAACAGAGCCGACAGTTCGATGCGGCGCCGGACGTTGCGTGACAGACTCTCCCGTTGATGACGCTATTCGTCGGGGTGCTGGCCCAAGCCGACGGCGAGGCGCTGCTTCACGACGAGTTGACGAGCGGCGATTGGATCAAGGCCGGGATCGTGCTGGTCGCCACCGTCGTGCTGGCGATATCGCTGTCCAAGATCCTCCGCCGGACCGTGTCCCGAGGCATCGGTCACGGCTTCGCCGCCATCCTCATCTCCCGTTTCTTGGGCTACGCGGTGTTCATTGTCGGGCTGTCGTACGCGCTGACCGTGCTGGGAGTGCGGGTGGGCCCGCTGCTCGGCGCGCTGGGGCTCGGCGGCCTGGTGCTCGCGCTGGCCCTCCAGGGCGTCGTCGGCAACTTCGTGTCGTCGCTGATCCTGCAGGCCCGCCGGCCCTACACGGTGGGCGACACCGTCGAGCTCGACGGGCGCTTGGGCGTCGTGGAGGACATCGACTCCCGAACCACCCAGATCCGCGGCCTCGACGGCACGCACATCCGCATCCCCAACGCCAATGTGGCCGCGGCCACCATCGTCAACCTGACCCGAGAGACGGTGAGGCGCAGCTCGCTGGCCGTGGGGGTGGCCTACGACACCGACCTGCAGCAGGCGACCGACGCCATCTACGAGGCCCTCGACCGGGTGCCCAGGGTGCTGTCGGAGCCGGAGCCGGCGGTGAACCTCGACGGTTTCGGCGATTCCAGCATCGGATTCAACGTGCTCTACTGGCATGCCAGCGACGTTCCCTCCGAGCTGGCCACCCGTCACGACCTGGTGCTGGCCATTCATCAGGCGTTCGCAGCCACCTCCATCACCATCGCCTTCCCGCAGGTGACGGTGTGGAGCGGCGAGCAGCGCCCTGACCGGCTGTACGGAGGAGAGGCGTCCGAGGTTCGCACCCCCTATCCCGGCTTGGATGTGATGCAGGCCGAGCGGGGCCGCCGCTCACTCGCCTGGCGTCGCGGAGGCCGCCGCCGCTCCGAGGCGGAGCCTACCGACGACCAGTAGCCGGACCAGCCCGGCGCGTCTCGGCGCTAGCCGGTGAAGGCCCGGACCACGAGGGTCACACCTGAGGCCGCCAGCAGGGCCAGCACGGCCCGGTCGAACTGAGGGCCGGACAGCCGGGTTCGGAGGTGCTCACCGAGGGGCAGGACGGCCAGCACCGGTCCGAGCCCCACCGCGGAGGCGACCAGCCGGTCACCGCTGTAGGCGCCGATCGACGCCAGTGTGGTTGTCTGGGCCGTACCGGCCAGCAGGAACAGCACCGCCAGCGAGAAGATGTAGGCGTCGCGCGGCAGCCGGTAGGCGTGCAGCCACGACCCGATGACGGGACCGGACACACCGACGGCGCCCTGCATCACCCCCGTGACCGCGCCCACGAAGGGCGAGGCCCGCCGTCCCACCGACGGCGACACGGTCGCCTCCCCGAACCACAGGGACCTGACCACGAACAGCAGCACCGTGGCCGCCAGCACACCAAGGAGGGGCCTCTCCGGAGCGGACACCAGGATGAACGCGCCGAACACCGCACCGACGGCCGACGTCACCGACAGGACGAGCACGTCCCGGGATTCGGAACGGGCATGGCGGGTGCGCCAGCCGACGAGGAGGTTGGCCACGGCATTGGGCAGGGTCACGACCACGACCGCGGTCTCCACCCCGACCACGGCGGCCACGATCGGGATGGCGATCAGCGGGTAGCCGAGCCCGGTGGCGCTCTTGGCCAGCATGGCCAGCCCGGAGGCCACGCCGACCACGATCAACTCAGTGGTGCTCATCTGCCGTCGCTCCGAAGGGAGCAAGCCGTGAACGCGTTCACGCCGACCGCGGTCAGCTCAGTGGTGCTCACCCCTTGACTTGCTGCCACGGCACGGCGGGATCGTCGATGCGCCCGATGGTCGGGCCGCCGCTCATCACGCCGGCCAGGCCGGGGAACGCCACCCCGATCAAGGCGCCCGCCGCGGCCGGTCCGGCGACCCGGGCCAGCTGCACGGTGGGCAGCGACAGGAACACCGCGTTGGTGACGGCCTCCCGCCCGACGGTCTCGGAGATGAAGGAGGGCCAGGCCCGGGCGACGCCGGCCGCCTGCATGGTGAGGAACGTGAAGAACCCGCCCATGAAGAGCAGCCGGAGGCGGCGGTTGCCGAGAGCCGCGAACCGCCCCGGGGGCTTCGGGGATCCGGCGGAGCGCATCAGCCAGCGTACCTTTGGCCGTGTCGCCGCTCCGAGGTCCTCCCGCATGAGCGGGACCACGGTTGGTGGTGTAGTGTCCGCGACCCGCGCGCAGGTGCGCGGACCGCGACGGATGGGAGTCCAGGATGCTGCCCGCCCAGTTCGACTACATCGCCGCCTCGTCAGTGGAGGAGGCGATCGCCGCCAAGGCCGAGGGGGGTGACGAGACCCGCTTCCTTGCCGGCGGGCAGAGCCTGCTGCCGATGATGAAGCTGCGGTTCGCGACGCCGTCGAAGCTGGTGGACGTCAACCGGATCGCCGGCCTCGACGCCATCGAGCACCGCAACGGCCATCTGCACGTGGGAGCGCTGGTCCGCCACGCCGACATCGCCGCTTCCGGCGAAGTGTCCGGCGCCGTCGCGTCGGCCGCCCCTTGGATCGCCGACCCGCTGGTGCGCAACCTGGGCACCATGTGCGGGTCGGTGGCCCATTGCGACCCCGAGGGCGACTGGAACACGGTGCTGCTGGCCACCGGCGCCGAGGTGGTCGCCCAGGGGCCGTCGGGCTCGCGGACCATCGCCATCGGCGACTTCGTGCAGGACTTCTTCACCAACTCCCTCAACGACGACGAGATGGTGGTCGCCCTGCACATCCCGGTCCCGTCGGGCCGCTCCGGCGGCGCCTACCAGAAGCTGGAGCGCAAGGTCGGCGACTACGCCACCGTCGGGGTGGCCGCCCACCTCGAACTGGCCGCCGACGGCACGATCTCGGCGGCCGGCGTGGCCATGACGTCGGTGGCGCCCATCAACCGCAAGGCCACCGAGGCCGAGGCGGTGCTGGTGGGCAACGCACCGAGCGCCGAGCTGTTCGCCGAGGCGGGCGCGGCCGCCTCGTCGGCCGCCGATCCTCGCGACGACGTGCGGGGCTCGGCCCGATGGAAGCGCCAGGTCGTGGCCGCCTTCACCCAGAGGGCCCTCGCGGCCGCAGCCGAGCAGGCCCGGTCCTGAGAGAGAGTGGACGAGACATGGAGATCACGATCAACATCAACGGCTCCGACCACACCGCCGACGTCGAGCCTCGCCGGCTGCTGGTCGACCACATCCGCACCGGAGCCGGGCTGACCGGCACCCACATCGGTTGCGACACCACCAGCTGCGGGGTCTGCACCGTGCTGGTGGACGGCGCCCCGGTGAAGTCGTGCACGATGCTGGCGGTGCAGGCCGACGGCCGGTCGGTGACCACCGTCGAGGGCCTCAAGACCGCCGACGGGCTGCACCCGGTCCAGCAGGCGTTCAGCGACGAGCACGGCCTGCAGTGCGGGTTCTGCACTCCAGCCATGATGCTGGTGGGCGCGGCCCTGATCGCGGACAACCCGGACCCGTCCGACGACGAGGTCCGCTGGGCCATCTCGGGGAACCTGTGCCGCTGCACCGGCTACATGAACATCGTCAAGGCCGTCCAGGCCGCAGCCGCGGCGGCAGCCGCGTCAAACGGCTCCGACGGCGACAGCTAGGAGGGACGCCATGAACTCGACGCACAACCGCGACCCGGCAGCGGAGGGCGCCGGAATGGGCGTCCCCGGCTGCCGGTTCGGCACACCAGAGGGAGAACGCAATGACTGACACGACGACGACGCCTCCCGAGATCGGCGGCATCGGCCACAGCGTCAAGCGGGTGGAGGACGCCCGGCTCATCGAGGGCCAGGGCAACTTCCTCGACGACATCGTTCTGCCCGGCATGCTGCACATGGCCCTGGTGCGCTCGCCGGTGGCCCACGCCCGCATCAACGGCATCGACACTGCTGCCGCCACCGCGGTGGACGGCGTGCTGGCGGTGGTGACCGGCGAGTTGATGGACCAGCACGGGCTGGCCTGGATGCCGACGCTGTCGGGCGACACCCAGGCCGTGCTGGCCACCGACAAGGTCCGCTACCAGGGCCAGGAGGTGGCCGCAGTCGTCGCCACCGACCCCTACGCGGCCGCCGACGGGGCCGAGCTGGTCGAGGTCGACTACGAGATGCTCGACGCCATCACCACGCCCCAGCAGTCCCTCGCGGAGGGCGCGGAGCTGATCCGCGACGAGAAGGAGGGCCAGACCGACAACCTGGCCTACACCTGGGAGACCGGCGACGAGGCCGCCACCGAGGCCGCCTTCGCCAGCGCCGACCGGGTGGTGTCGCTCGCCACCCACTACCCGCGCTCGCACCCGGCTCCGCTGGAGACGTGCGGGATCGTGGCCGACGTCGACTCGGTGACCGGCCAGGCCACCATCTACATGACGTCGCAGGCGCCCCACGCCCACAGGACGCTGTTCGCCTTGGTGGCCGGGCTGCCCGAGCAGAACATCCGCATCGTCAGCCCCGACATCGGCGGCGGCTTCGGCAACAAGGTGCCCATCTACCCCGGGTACGTGGTGGCCACCGCGGCCAGCCTGCTGATCGGCCAGCCGGTCAAGTGGGTGGAGACCCGCACCGGCAACCTGATCTCGACCGGGTTCGGGCGGGACTACTACATGACCGGCGAGCTGGCCCTCAGCGACGAGGGCCGCATCCAGGCCATGCGGGTGGACATGCTGTCGGACCAGGGCGCCTTCTACTCCGACGCCCAGCCCACCCGCTACAAGGCCGGGCTGTTCCACGTCTGCACCGGCAGCTACGACTTCGGCGCCGCGCACATCAAGTGCCGGGGCGCCTTCACCAACAAGGCGCCGGGCGGGGTGGCCTACCGCTGCTCGTTCCGCATCACCGAGGCGTCGTACCTGATCGAGCGGCTGATGCAGACCGCGGCCGACGAGCTGGGCATCGACCCGGCCGAGCTGCGGCTGCGCAACTTCATCCAGCCCGAGCAGTTCCCCTACGAGACGGCCACCGGGTTCGTGTACGACTCCGGCGACTACCCGACCGCGCTGCGCAAGGCGCTGGACGCGGCCGGCTACGACGAGCTGCGGGCCGAGCAGGCCGCCGCACGCGAGCAGGGCAGACTGATGGGGATCGGCATCGCCCACTTCACCGAGGCGGTGGGGGCCGGGCCGGCCCACACCTACGACATCGCCGGGCTGAAGATGATCGACTCGGCCGAGCTGCGGGTCCATCCCACCGGCAAGGCCATCCTCAAGCTCGGGGTGAAGACCCAGGGCCAGGGCCACGAGACGACCTTCGCCCAGATCGTGGCCTCCGAGACCGGCATCCCCGCCACCGACATCAAGGTGATCCACGGCGACACCGACGACACCCCCTACGGGCTGGGCACCTACGCGTCGCGGTCCACCCCGGTGGGCGGGGCGGCCACCGCGATGGTGGCCCGCAAGATCGCCGACAAGGCCCGCCACATCGCCGCCCACCTGCTGGAGGCGGCGCCCGAGGACATCGAGCGCTCCGCCGACAAGTTCCATGTGGCCGGCTCGCCCGACCAGGCGGTGTCCATCCAGGACTGCGCCTTCGCGGCCTACACCAACCTGCCCGATCAAATGGAGTACGGCCTCGAGGACGTCACCTACTACAACCCGCCCAACCTCACGTTCCCGTACGGGTCCTACGTGGTGGTGGTGGACGTGGACCCCGACACCGGGGTGTGGAAGGTGCGCCGCATGGTCGCCCTCGACGACTGCGGGGTGCGCATCAACCCCATGATCGTGGAGGGCCAGATCCACGGCGGCCTCACCGAGGGGTTCGCCATGTCGTCGATGCAGTGGATCACCTTCGACGACGACGGCAACTGCATCGGGTCCAACTTCATGGACTACCTGATCCCCACCGCCTGGGAGACGCCCCGCTTCGAGCTGCTGGAGACGGTCACGCCGTCGCCGCACCACCCGATCGGGGCCAAGGGCATCGGCGAGTCGGCCACCGTCGGCTCTCCCGCCGCCTTCGTGAACGCGGTGATCGACGCGGTGGCCCACCTCGGGGTCCGCAACATCGACATGCCGGTCCTGCCCGACCGCGTATGGGAGGCCATCGACTCAGCCGGCAGCTGAACCTGCCCGGCTCGAGCGGGCAGGGCCTCGTCTCCAGGGCGCCTAAGAGGCCCCGCGGATAGGCGGGCGACCCGGCCCATACGGGGCGGGGCC
>VYBO01000079.1:12980-16819 GCA_009844405.1 Acidimicrobiaceae bacterium | reverse complement strand
TCGACGCCCGCTTCGAGCAGCAGGACGCCAGGATCGAGCGGCTCGAGGACAAGATCGACGCCCGCTTCGCGGAACAGGACGCCAGGATCGAGCGGCTCGATGGGAAGGTCGACGAGATCGCGGTGGTGCTGGCTTCGCTGGTCGCCCGCCTCGAGGCGTCCGGCGCCATCGGCCCGGCCGTGCCGTGACCGCAGGCCGCGGCGCTGCCCGGCGCCGCGCCCGGCGACCGGCGGACCCCCTTGCCGGGGGCGGCCGGCGGCGGGTGTTTGCATTCCGCGGGACGGCGGCCTATTCTGCTCGGATGCCTATGGGAGTCGCTTCGGTGCCGGCGCCGGTCCGGCTGAGCGGCGAGGCCGCGGCCGGAATCGGGCGCGGCGCCTGCCGACCGCTGCCCGCGGCCGTCCCGGGGAGGGCGGAGACCGTTGTCTGACTCCAACATCGGCTGGATCCTCAAGGCTGGGGCGGTGATGGTGATGGCCGCGGTCGCCATCGTGGTGGCTTCGAGCGTGGCGTCCGACGTCGCCGAGGACGTCTCAGGCTCCGACGCGCGGCGCACGGCCGCGGCGGTGGCCGCGCTGTCGGTGGAGGAGTCCTCCAGGACGGCGGTGGACGACGCGCACTTCGCGGACTGGGACGCATGGGGCCGCCATTTCACGCAGGCCTGCGAGAGGATCGCGATCATCTACAGCGACGCCGGCGTCACCGCCACGCCGAATTTCGCGGGATCGACCGACGCCATGAGCGCGGCGGAGGTCGCCTCGGCGTCGCGCGACGGCGGCGGCTCGGTGCCGACGGCCGCCTGCCTCGTCGAAGCCTCCTGACCCGGCCCGGCCCTTTCCGACCGATCTACCCACAACGGACACAAGGAGAGAACCAGTGTTCAAGAACCTAATCTCACGATTCCGCCAGCGGGGCGTGAAAGCAGACCCCCCCCCCCGTAGGCGCGACGACAGCGGCCTGACCACTCTCGAGTGGCTGCTGATCGTGGCAGCCGTCGCCGGTCTGGCCGCCCTCGCGGTCGTGCTGGTCCAGAACGTGGTCAGCGACACCAGCGAGCAGATAGAAGGCTCCAGCGCCCGAGAGACGGCCGCCCAGGTTGCCGCCGCCGCTATCGTCGCAGAAGCCAGCGACCCAACCGAGTCGATCGAGCGCTTCGGGAGCGGGACCGCTGCCGATTGGAGCGAATGGGAGCGCTACTACACGCAGAAGTGTAGTCGCATAAGCATCACCTACGCCGATGCCAATATTGGCATTGATTTAAACGAGTTCAATAAAAACACCGGCGCAACGCCGTTGGTTTTCGATGCCGCCACCATCACCTACAACGATGGCAGTCCTAGCAGCACGAACTCGCAGGTGCAGTGCGAGGTAAGCACGCAATAGCCTAACAGCGGCTAACGCCAAGCTCTGGCTGTGGCATCCGTCTCGTGCTAGTTCGGCAAGCAGCGCTGTCCGCGACGGAGGAACCGCTGTCTCCGGGGGTACTCAGGTATCCGTTTCTCGGAGGGTGGTCCCGTCGCGGCGGCGATGCCTGCCGCGACGAGCGGCGCGGATCGGCAAGTTCGGCCGTGGGTACCCCCGGTGCCGTCACCGGCGGCCGGCGCATACGGTGGCCGGTATGGCTCGCCCGGGCACGGCTGCGTCACGTAGGGCGCGGGGTGTGATGTTGTGACGGAGTCGGTTGTGCGTGAGGTGAAGTTCGACAAGCCTTCTTCCGCGCCTGCGGCGGCGGCCCCGGACAGGCAGCGCCAGATGCGGCGGGGCACGAAGCGGATGCTGTTCGTGCTGCTGGGCGTGCTGGTGCTCGCCGTCAGCGTGGCCGGCTTCTACTTCACGTCCGACGTCTTCGACGAGCGCGCCCGGGTGATGGTCGCGAGCCGGCCGATCGCCGCGGGCGAGACCCTCAGCTTCACCGACTTCGGCTACGACGAGGCGGTCGTCGGGTCGATCCCGCACCTTCCGTGGACGGCCGACGCGCCCTACCGGTTCGAGGGCATGGTGGCGCTGGTCACCATACCGGCGGGCACGCTGGTGCGCGACGACATGTTCGTCGCCGCTGAGACCGTGCCCGTCGGCGTCGAGCTGGAGACGGTCGTCCCGCTGGATCTGAGCCTGGCCACCGGCACGCTGTTCGAGGGCGACACGGTGCTGCTGATCGACCCCGGCGCGGAGCCCGTCGAAGGCGACCCGGGCCGGCCCCGCCGCGTGGTCCGCGAGACGGAGCTCACCAACTTCGACGGCACGCAGATGCAACTGTTCGTGTCGCCCGAGGAGTGGGCGCAATGGGAGTCGCTGCTCGCCGAGGTGGGCGGCACCCTGATGGCCATGGACCTCGGGATCGGGGCCGACGCCGGCGAGACGGCCCGCCGCCTCGACTCGGTGTGGCTGGGGCAGTGGTCGGAGGCGGTGGAGGAGGCCGACCGGGCCGCGGTCGAGGCCGCCGGCACGGCCGCCGCCGCGCCCGGCGACCTGGAGGTGGTCGTGCCGCTCGACACCAGCCTGTCGCCCTCGGGGGTGGTCGAGGGCGACACGGTGCTGCTGATCGACCCCGGCGCGGAGCCTCTCGCCGGCGACCCGGGCCGGCCCCGGACGGTGATCGGCACGCTGAGGCTCGAGAACTACAGCAACGGCCAGATGCGGATGTTCGCCCCCCCCGAGGAATGGCTCTACTGGCAGTCGCTGCCCGACGTCCTCGGCGCCGCGCCTCAGGTGCTGCCAGTCACCGAGGGAACCGACGTCAACGACACCGTCGCCCGCCTCAACGCCCTGTGGCGCTCCGCCTGGCAGGAGGCCCAGACGGCGACCGCGTCGTGAGGCGCCCCTCGCCGCGGCCCGTCCGCAGGTTACCGGCGCTGACCGGCGCCCGCCGCGGGGCACCGGGCGCGTTCCGGGGGCGGGCCCGGTGCTGGCGGTCCTAGACGCCGGCGGCTCCGGCCTCGACGCCGGATCGGTGGGCCTGGCCCTGGCGCGGCGCTGGAGCGACGCCGGCGGAATGGTCCTGTTCGTGGACGCCGACCCCGCCGGCGCCCGCCTGGCCGAACGCTACGGCGAGACGGCGAGGGCGGCGTTCTCGCCCGCGACGCGCGGCCTTCCTTCGCTGATCGTCGCCCGCGAGCCGCTCACCCTGCGACTGCTGGCCGAGCACTGCTACAGCCTCGACAACGGCGCCGGGTCGCTGTGGGCGCTGTTCGCTCCCGCCAGGACGGCCGGGGCGGGGCGCACCGCGCTGTGGCTGGCCGAGAAGGCCGGCGACCTCGCGGCGGTGCACCGGGAGCGCCGGGTGGTGCTGGCGTCGTCGCTGGCCGCCGGCCCCGACCGTCTCGGCCCCCTGCTGGAGGCGTCCGCCGCGGCTCTGGTACTCGCCGGGGCCGGCTCCCGCGAGGAGGCCGAGACGGTCGGGGCCCGGTGCCGCGCCGCGGGCCTGACCGGGCCGTCGCGCCGGCGCCGGCTGCTCGCCGTGGCCGGGCCGTCGCCGCTCGACGACGACGAGATCCGCGCTGCCACCGGGTTGGAGGTGGCGGCCCGCCTCCAGGTGCTCGACGACGAGCAGGTGCTGCGCGGCCGTCCCGGCCGCCGCGAGCGCCGCTTCTTCACGGCGCTCGACGAGATCGTCGCGCGTGTCGAGGCGCCGCCGGCCGCGGGCGCTCCCTCGGCAGCCCGCCCGGAGGCGCCGACCGTCGACGGCGCCCACGCGCTGATACGCGGCGCGGCGGCCTCCTAGCGGTGGACCGCCCCGCACACACACACAGGCAGGACCGGCCATGACGCTGCGCCAGACCGCCGCCGCCCCCACCGCCCGCACACACAGGGGAGCACCGGCCGTGACGCCCGGCACCGGC
>VYBO01000079.1:0-12880 GCA_009844405.1 Acidimicrobiaceae bacterium | reverse complement strand
CGCCCCCACCGCCCGCACACACAGGGGAGCACCGGCCGTGACGCCCGGCACCGGCCGCTTCGCCCCCACCGCCCACACACACAGGAAGGACCGGCCGTGACACTGCGAGAGGACATCTGGGAGGACGTGCTGCCCCAGATCCAGGAGTTCCGGCTCAACTCGTCCGAGGAGGCCGACGGCGCCGACGCCTGCCACCAGAAGGCGGCCGAGGCGATCCGCGCCCGCGAGGCGGCCGCGCTCGACGCCGAGGGCCTCATGCTCGACGACGACGACCTCGCCTGGATGCGCGAGCAGCTCGACGCCCTGCTGGGCGCCGGGCCGATGGAGCGCTACCTGCGCAACCCCGAGGTGGAGAACATCTACCTCTTCGGCCCCCACCGGGCCGTGCTCGGCCTCACCGGCGGCCGCCAGGAGCACGTGCACGAGCCGGTGTTCGCCGACGAGGCCGACATGATCCGCTACATCTCCCATCTGGCCACCACCCACGGCCAGACCGGCCGGCGCTTCGACCAGTCGGCGCCCATGCTCGACCTGCGGCTGCGCTCCGGCGAGAGGATCTTCGCGGCGATGGCGGTGTGCGGCACCCCGTTCCTCACCATCCGCTGCCACCGCCAGAAGGCGATCCGCATCGAGGACCTGGTCCGCAGCGGCTCGCTGTCGGAGCTGGCCGGCGAGTTCATGCAGGCGGCGGTGAGCCCGCCCGCGCCTGCCAACGTGCTGGTGTGCGGCGCGCTGGGCGCGGGCAAGACCACGCTGATGAGGGCCCTGCTGGCCG
This sequence comes from Acidimicrobiaceae bacterium, assembly GCA_009844405.1. Taxonomy (GTDB): domain Bacteria; phylum Actinomycetota; class Acidimicrobiia; order Acidimicrobiales; family Aldehydirespiratoraceae; genus Aldehydirespirator. The sequence continues at coordinate 12,105 of VYBO01000079.1, read as the reverse complement.
AGGTGGGCCCCTCCGAGATCGTGTGCACCCTCGAGCAGACCTTCGAGCTGTTCCTGGAGGAGACCCATCCGCTGACGTTCGCGGTGGAGACCCGCGAGGCCAACAGCGACGGCTCCGGCGAGATAGGCATGGACGAGCTGTCGAAGCGGTCGCTGCGCTCCGGCGCCGACCGGGTGATCGTCGGCGAGCTGCGCGGCTCGGAGGCGGCCACCTTCCTGTCGGCCTGCGGCACCGGCTCCGACGGGTCGATGGCCACCATCCACGCGTCGTCGCCCCGGCAGGCGCTGTCGCGGCTGGTGCGCTACTGCCTGGCCGCCAGCACCGCCGCGTCGCAGGCGGCGCTGGTGCAGGAGGCCGCCGAGGTGATCCACCTGGTGGCGCATTTGCGCGGCGACCCCCGCATCGGGTTCCGGGGGGTGAACACCATCGCCGAGGTGGTCGGCTTCGACGGCGACCAGTTCCAGATGCACCACATCTTCGGGCGCCGCCAGCGCGGCGGGCCGATGGAGCTGTTCGGGCGCCCCCGCAACCCCGAGCTGATCGAGCGGCTCGAGGAGGGCGGCCTCGACATCAGCGACTGGCCCGAGGGAGAGTAGTGCCCGCCCCGATGCTGACCGCACTGGTGTTCGGCGCGCTCGCCGCGGCGGGCGTCGCCCTGGTGCTCTTCTCGGGCGTGCTGGTGCGGATGCCGGGCCGGCGGCGGCGCGTCCCAGGGCAGCGGGGCGGCCCCGAGGAGCGGGGATCGGCCGCCGCGGCCCGCATGCAGCGCTCCACCAAGCCGCTGGCCCTGGTGCAGCTGGGCGCCGCGGCCGGCGGCGGGCTCGTGGGCTGGGCGGCGACCGGCCTCGTCGGAATGGTGGTGCTGCTGGCGGGGATGGGCGCCCTGCTGCCGCCGTTCATGGCCGCCCCGCGCCGGCGGCGCCGCCAGACCCAGCATGCGCTGGCCTGGTCGCTGTGGAGCCGCCAGCTCGCCGAGCAGGCCCGGTCGGGGTCGGGCCTGGCCGACTCGCTGCGGGGCAGCGTGGCCCACGCCCCCGAGGTGATCGCGCCGACCATCGCCCGCATCGCCAACACCGCGGAGATGCACGGCCTCGAGCGGGCCCTCGACGACCTCGCGGCCCAGGGCAGCGTGTGGGAGCCCGAGGTGGCCGCCGGGCTGCGCATGGCCACCACCTCCGGGGGCGGGATCGCCGGGCCGCTGCTGGACCTGTGCGGACGCATCGCCGACGTGGTCGAGCTGCACCGGGCCAAGACCGAGGCGGTGGTGGCGCTGTGGACCCAGACGATCGCCCTGCTGTCGCTGTCCGGCGGGGTGGTGGTGATGATGTACCGCACCAACCCCGACTACTTCGAGCCCTACCGGGAGGGCACCGGGCAGTTGGTGCTGACGGGGTTCTCGGGCCTGCTGCTGATGGTGACCGGCTTCCTGGTGTACAACTCGGTGGTCCGCGACGAGTACTCGGTGCTGGTGCCCCCCCGCCGCCGCAACCGGGCCAAGGACCCGCTGTGAGCCCCCTGCTCGCGGCTGTCGGGGTCGCCTTCTTCGCGGGGCTGGTGCTGCTGGTGGTCGGCCTCGTCGGCCCGCCGCAGCGGGCCCGCTCCCAGCAGACCCTCGGAGCGACGATGCAGGACCTGCTGCCCACCGTCAAGGAGGGCGACGAGCAGAACCTGCGCCTCGCCGGCATAACCGTGGAGTCCTACGCGGTGCAGCGCTCCGGCGGGCTCGTGGCCGGCCTCGTCGTCGGGGCGCTCGGCGCGGTGCTCATGCAGCGGGGCCTCGTCGGAACGATCCTGCTGGTGGCCGTCGCGGGCGCCGCCGGATGGTTCCTCCCGATGATGGGCGTGCGCGACACCGCCAAGAAGGCCCGCCTGGAGATCGACCAGATAATCCGGGTCTGGATCGCCCTCGTGGCCCAGCAGGTGACCGCCGGCGTCGACCCCTCCGTCGCCATGCTTGAATCGGCCCGGGCCGGCAAGCGCAAGAACTGGGATCTGCTGCACCGGTTCCTGCTGGCCGCCCAGCAGAACGGGCGCCCCGCCTGGGAGGGGCTCGCCGACCTGGTGGACCGCTACGGCATCCACAGCCTGGCGCCGGTGGTGTCGGCGCTGGGACTGGCCGCCGACCGCGGCACCCGCATCTCCGAGGCGGTGCTGGTGGCCGCCGAGAACCTGTGGCGCGAGACCATCGCACGCGAGCGCGAGAAGGCCGCCAGCCGGGCCCAGATCATCGTGCTGCCCGCCACCGGCGTGGCCCTGGCCCTGGCCGGGATCCTGGTTTACCCCCCGTTCACGTCGCTCACCGGAGGGCCCGGCGTCGGCGGGGTCCCCTGACAGGCGGCCCGGTGCGGACCTCCCCGCGGCGCGGCGGCCGCGGCCCCGCCACCCTGCACTCCCCGGCCCGAGAGCCGAGAGCCGCACGACGCGGCGCGGCGGCCGCGGCACCGCCACCCGCCGACCTGCCCGGCCCGAGAACCGAGAACCGCACGCGGGCGCGGCGCGGCGACCGCGGCCTCGCGACCCTGGAATGGCTGATCGTGGTGTCCGTCGTCGCGGCCTTCGCCGGGTCGGCGGCGCTGGTGGTGGAGAGGGTGCTGGAGGAGCGCTCCGAGGTGCCCGCCGATCTGCTGCTGCAGATCACGCTGGCCGAGATCCGGGGGGCCGAGCTCGCCGCCGAGGCCCAGGCAATCTACGACAGCGACCCGCAAAACTACACGCAAGATCTCGACAAGACGATGCGGGATCGCTGCGAGACGTTCATCCTGACGGAGTTCGACACCGGCATCGCGAGCCAAGGGGCTTGGACATCACCGCGTCCCAACCATTTCGAGGAAGATAAGTCGCCGGCACCAGCGATATGCTTTTTCCTGCCCGGCCCGCTCCTCCTCGGAGGATGAGGATGGCATCGCCGGCAGACCGGAGAACCTCAGGCGCGGCGTCAGCAGACGGGCGACCGGCGCAAGCGGCGTCAGCAGACGGGCGACCGGCGCAAGCGGCGTCAGCAGACGGGCAGCTGGGCGGGGATCTCCCGGCTGCGCTGCGCCGGGTCGGGCGAGGCCAGCACCGCGGGCCCCTGGGCGGCGGCGTAGACCCGGTCCCAGCGGTCGGGCCACAGCGCGGCCAGGGGCCCGAAGACCTCGCCCGTCACCACCACCCGCACCCATCCGGTCTCGCCTTCGCCGGGCCTCGGCGGTGCCGACGGCGCGCACCAGTCGCTGTGCACCTCCGCCCCGCCCGGACTCCACCAGCGCCAACCCTCGCCGCCGGCGGCGCTCGCCTGCTGGGCGACGGCGTCCCGGGCGGCGCCGGCCATGGCCAGAACGCCGGGATGGGGACTGGCGCCGGTGTAGAGCGCGTCGGGATCCGCCGGGTCGGCCAGGAAGTCCGAGGCGGCGGCGGCGCGCCAGGCCGAGCGCAGACCCTCCGACGCCGCCACCTCGGCCTCGGCCCGGGCGTTGGTGACGATGAAGGCGTGCACCAGCAGCACCAGGCTGGCGGTGAGCAGCGGTGGCCACAGCAGCACCAACACGAGCGACTCGCCGCTCTCGTCGTGTCGGCGCCGGCGCACCCCCGCGAGCCTACCGCGGCGCCCGCCCGAGCCGCCGGGCGCCGCCCGGGAGGCGGGAGCGACGGCTCGGCGGCATCCGCCGGGCTGCCATCGCCGGACACGGCCCGGACGACGAGCATGACCCGACACCGCCACGTTGCGCCCTCCCCCACCGGCAGCCGCCCGACACGGCCCGGACAACGTCAGTGACCGGCCGGCGCCGGACACGGTCCGGAAGGCGGGCGCGGCGGCGCGACCAGCGCGGCGGCGCGGTGAGCCTGTGGGTGGTGCTCCTGTGCCCGGTGTCGGCCTTCGCAGCGGTGGTGGCCAATGCCGTGCCCCAGCGCCTGGGCGCGGAGTCCACCCTCCAGGACGCCGCCGACGACCTCGCCGTGTTCGCGGTGGCCTGGCGCGACGGCACCGGCGCCGACGGCGCCTTTCCGGCGTTCCCGCCCGACTGCTTCCTCGAGCAGCGCGCCGAGCCGGGGCGTTACAGGAGGCTCAACCTCGACGTTCTTGAGCGCCGCATCGACAGCCTGTCGGACACCAGTGGGCCCAACAATCCTCCTCCCGACAAGCCTTCCGATGAGAACAACTTCAAGCGACGGAGGAGGTTCGTCAAGGAGTGGTGGGAGGAGCTGCGGGAAGTGTTCCCGGAGATGCTGCCGCCCTGGGACCCAGTGCCGATCGAGAACAAGGCCGACTTGACGGAGAGGTTCGACCGTCTGCACGCCTGGGAGCAGGCCTGCGTCCTGCTGGGCGAGGCGCTGGCGCGCGACCTCGGCTACCAGGGCATCGACATCGGGGCCCTGTCGGGCTTCTACAGCGACTCCCTGAACAAGGCCGATTTGCGCGCTACCGCACCGGGCCCGCCCTGCCGGGTGTCGGCGGCGGCAGCGGGACGCTCCGAGGTGCTGGTGGTGCGCGACGCCGCCCACATGACCCTGATCGCGGAGTGGCAGGCGCCGAACTGGGCCGCCTCGCAGCTGTGGCCCGACGGGATCACGATGGCCGCCGAGTCGATCGGCCGGTTCAGCCGCTTCGAGGACGCCGCGGAAGCCGGGGATCCGGACGTCTGCGGCGACAAGAGGTTCGCTATCCACGACAGCCGGGGGCTGCCTGCCTGGCCCACGAGTAGCGAGTTCGGCGACTCGTCGAGACAGCTGGTGCAGCGGGTGCAGCGCTTCCCGCTGGCGGGCTGAGCGGACGAGCCGTGGCCGCACGCACCGAGCACTCCCCGCCCGTCGGCCGGCCGGCCGCGGCCCGGCGGCGCGGGCAGCCCGGAACTGCCAGCCCGCACCGGCGCCGGAGCCGCCGGCTCACCGCCGCGCGGCGGCGCGGCCAGTCCGGCACCGCGTCGCTGGAGATGGTGATGGTGGTGCCGGTGCTCGTGCTGCTGGCGGTGTTCGTGCTCTGGGCCGGGCGCGTCGGGCGGGTCCGGCTGGTGGCCGACCTGGCCGCGGGGGAGGCGGCCACCGCGGCGGCGCTGTGCTGCGAGGACGGCGCCGGCGGCGCGGCGGCCCGCGAGGTCCTGGTGGAGGATCTGCTGGCGGCCCGGCCCTCGCTGGAGTTCCTCTGCGTCGGCGGGGTCCGCCCCGGCGCCGACCCCGACACGGGGTCGGGGCCCCCGGAGTTCGTGCAGGAGCGCTGGCTGGACTTCGAGCGCGCCGGCGCCGAAGCCGACGGCATGGGCGTGCTGGTCGTGCGGTTCACCTGCGAGAGCGACGGCGCGCTGGTGCCGCTGCGGGGCGTGCTCCCCACGGCCACCATCGAGGGGCAGGCCTCCGAGGTGGTCATCTCGTCCTCGCTGCACGAGTCGCCGGGCGGGTGACCGTCGAATCCGCCGCCGACGCCGAACGGGCAATCGGAGCCATCGCCGGCCGCCACGAAGCCCACTCTACACCGCCCACTGCCTGCGGGCTTCCCATCCGTTCGTACTCATGCTTAGTGCCGTCGTCAGCAACTGCGGCGCCGTTGTCAGTGGTACCCGGCCTTGGCTGCGAAGCAGACCGAGACGCTCCAGCGGGCAGCGCGGGCCATCGCCCGGATGTGGACCCTCGGCCCGTCTCAGCAGCACGCACAGCGGCTCACCGGGATCGTGGGCAGGTTCTTGTTCGTCATGGACGACGACCTCAGCACACCGGTGCCATGACCCGGTTGCAGGAATATCGGTCCAACCCTATATTCTCACCGTGGCGTGGGAGATCAGAGCGACAGCGGAGTTCGGGGCCTGGCTGGCCTCGCTCGACCACGAGCAACAGTTCTCGGTGCAGGCTGCCGTAGGTGTGCTTCGCGAGGGTGGTCCGATGCTGGGGCGCCCCATCGTCGAACGGATCCACGGCTCCCGGCATCAGAACATGAAGGAACTCCGACCCCGTGGCCCGGGCCGGGATCTGCGCATCCTGTTCATGTTCGACCCCCTCCGGCGGGCGATCTTGCTGTTTGGGGGCAGCAAGGCCGGACAATGGGACGACTGGTACCGTGCCGCGATCCCTGAAGCGGAGCGCCTCTATGAGCATTATCTGGCACAGATCCGGCCCCGAGGCGAGCGCCCGGACCCGTAGCTCCGCACCCCACGGAGCGCCAAGACCCCAGGAAGGCAGATCACATGACCTACTACGACTTCGATGATCTCGTCGGCGGTTCGACCTCCGAGCAGCGGGCCCGTGTCGAGGCCCTCAAGGACGAGGCACGCGCCGAGATCGTGACCTACACCCTCAAGGAGTTGCGTCGGCACCGCAACCTCACTCAGGCAGAGTTGGCCGAGCGCCTCGACCGCGCTCAGGCGTCGGTGTCGGCGATGGAGACCGCTGCCGACAACCTGGTGTCGACTCTGCGGACAGCGGTCGAGGGCATGGGCGGCCGCCTCGAGGTAGCCGCGGTGTTCGACGACGAGCGCATCCCCCTGAGCATCCACACCCGCACAGCTCCCGAGGACCCGCCCGGGCCCGGCGCCCGAGGCCGCACGGCCATCGGCCAGGGTCCGAGCGCGGTGATGGGAGCCACCGCCACGGGGTGAGCACGACCAGACGCGGCGACAGGCTCTCGGGAATGTGTTGCCGATGCGCTTGAGTTTCGCGGGGCTCGTCCCTCCACGCCTGTGCCGCCGTCGAGCCTGTCGGCTCCCGCACACTAGAGTGCTCGCTGCGGGGCGCGGAATCCATCGTCTGCGCGGGACGCCCCCGTTTAGCGTGTCAAACAGGCTGGCACGGTGCCGGTTCACCGTCCGCGCCGGGCGCCGCCGGCAGGGCGGGTGTTGCGGTCGGCCGGGTTGGCCTTGCGCTGCCCACGATGTGCTAGAGTGCGTTCCGTATCGTGGGACTGGTCCACAGTACGGAACCGGCATGTGGCTGTCGTCCGTAGGAATGGACCCCAGACCGACACGCGGAGGGCTGAGCCGGATGACCGACACCCCTGCTCCCGGACCCGACCTGGCCGACGACGACATCGACCTCGCGAGCCTCGACGACGGGGAGCTCACGACCCAGATGCACGACGACCTCTACGACGGCCTCGCCGACGAGATCGCCGAGGGCACCAACATCCTGCTGGGCCGGGGCTGGCCGGCCGACAAGGTGCTGAACGACGCCCTCGTCGAGGGCATGCGCATCGTGGGCATCGACTTCCGCGACGGCATCCTGTTCGTGCCCGAGGTCCTGCTGGCCGCCAACGCTATGAAGGCCGGCATGGCCATCCTGCGTCCGCTGCTGGCCGAGACGGGCGCCGAGCCCATCGGCAGCGTCGTGATCGGCACGGTCAAGGGCGACATCCACGACATCGGCAAGAACCTGGTGGCGATGATGCTCGAGGGCGCCGGCTTCGAGGTGTTCGACCTCGGCATCAACACCGACGCCGAGGAGTTCCTGGCCGCCCTCGACGAGCACAAGCCCGACATCCTGGGAATGTCGGCCCTGCTCACCACCACCATGCCCTACATGAAGGTGGTGATCGACACCCTCGTGGAGAAGGGCATACGCGACGACTTCATCATCCTCGTCGGCGGGGCGCCCCTCAACGAGGAGTTCGGATCGGCCATCGGCGCCGACGCCTACTGCCGCGACGCCGCCATCGCCTCCGAGACGGCCAAGACCCTCGTGACGGCCCGCCGGGCCGCCGGATGACGGCCCCGCCCGAGAGGCCGAGCGGGTAGGCATGCGCGAACACGCTGGGAGGAGCGAGGCCGTGGCCCGAGCGGCCCGTGAGCGCAGCGAACATGAGCGGGGAGCACTGCCTTCGAAGGTCCTGGTCATCGGCTGCGGCGCGCTGGTCCGCGAGCTGCGGGCCGCAGCCGCCCTCAACGACGGCCTGCGCCTCGAGGTGGAGTGCCTGCCCGCGATACTGCACAACCGTCCCGAGCGGATCCCCGGCGCCGTCCGCCGGCGGGTCCGGGCCGCCAAGGCCCGCGGCGCCTACTCCACGATCATCGTGGGCTACATGGACTGCGGCACGGGCGGGCTGCTCGACCGGGTGTGCGCCGAGGAGGGGGTCGAGCGGCTGCCCGGCGCCCACTGCTACGAGCTGTACGCCGGCGCCGAGGCCTTCGCCGGCCTCCAAGACGCCGAGCCGGGCACCTTCTACCTCACCGACTACCTGGTGCGCCACTTCGACCGCCTGATCATGGACGGGCTGGGCGTCTCGCGGCATCCAGAGCTCCGCGAGGCGTACTTCGGCAACTACACCCGGGTCGTACACCTCGCGCAGGCCGACGACGACCGCCTGGCCCGCGCCGCGGAGCGGGCCGCCGCCCGTCTCGGCCTGCGCTGCACCAGGATCGTCACCGGCGTCGGCGGGCTCGCGGGCCGCATCGTGGAGCTGGCCGGCGCGGACGCCCCGGCGGCGGCATGAGTCCCCCAGCGGGGCGGGGCGGGCGCAGGCGCAGGCGCGACGACGACGGCCTGGTGCTGATCAGCTGGCGCGACATACCCGCCCAGGTGAACGGCGGCGCCGGGGAGGACCGGGTGCAGCGCATCCTGCCGCGCCGCTTCCAGAGGGCCATCGACCGGGCCGCCATGGTGGCCGGCAAGACCCAGGCCTCGCAGTACGTGGGCGAGTGGCGCCGGTCTGTGATCCCGTCGGGAGCGCAAGATCCCGAGCAGGCCGCCATGGCGGCCGCGGCCTCCCTGGAGGAGGCGTTCCCCCGGGAGCGGCTCGACGAGTTCGTGAAGGCCGGCGGCTGGGATCCCGACCGCAGCGACGACTCCGGAGGAGATCCGCAGTGACCGACACCGTCGTCAGCTCGGCCGCCAGGGAGGTGGTCATCGGGTTCGACCGCCCGTTCGTGATGATCGGCGAGCGCATCAACCCCACCGGGCGGCGGCTGCTGGCCGAGGAGATGCGCAACGGCGACTTCAGCCGGGTCGAGGCCGACGCGCTGGCGCAGACCGCGGCCGGCGCCCACATGCTCGACGTCAACGCGGGGATCCCCCTCGCCGACGAGCCCGCCCTCCTGGCCCAGGCCGTCAAGCTCGTCCAGAGCGTGACCGACGTGCCCCTGTCCATCGACTCGTCGATCATCGAGGCCCTGGAGGCCGGCATCGCCGTGTACGAGGGCAAGCCGCTCATCAACTCGGTCACCGGGGAGGAGGAGGTGCTCGAGCGGGTGCTGCCCCTGGTCGCCCGCCACGGGGCCGCGGTGGTGGCCATCTCCAACGACGAGACCGGCATCAGCGAGGATCCCGACGTGCGTTTCGAGGTCGCCCGCAAGATCGTCGAACGGGCCGCCGACCACGGCATCGGCGCCTCCGACGTGGTGGTCGACCCGCTGGTGATGCCGATCGGCGCCATGGGCACGGCCGGCCGGCAGGTGTTCCGGCTGGTGCGGCGCCTGCGCGCCGAGTTGGGGGTGAACACCACCTGCGGCGCCAGCAACGTCAGCTTCGGCCTTCCGGCCCGCCACATGATCACCGGGACGTTCCTGTCGATGGCCATGGGCGCCGGGCTCACCTCCGCGATCATGAACCCCATGCACCCCGAGGTGAAGAGCGCGGTGATGGCCGCCGACGTCCTGGCCGGCAACGACCGGGACTGCGCCGCCTGGATCGCCGAGCACCGCGACCCCGACACGGTCGGCCTGAGACGGCGGGGCGGGCGCCGCCGCAGCGCCTGAAACCGTGAGCGACGGCCCCCTCGCAGCGGACAGGCCCGACATGCACGACATCCACGGCACGCACGGCAGGCCCGACATGCACGACATGCACGGCACGCACGGCAGGCCCGCCATGCGCGACATGCACGGCACGCACGGCACGCACAGCGTGGTGTTCAACCCGTCGGGGATACGCGCCCCGGCGGCGGCGGGGGCCACCGTCCTCGACGCGGCCCGGGCCGGCGGCGTGGACCTCGACTCGGTGTGCGGCGGCCGGGGCCTGTGCGGACGCTGCCAGGTCTCGGCCGCCGAGGCCGGCGCCCTGTCGGATCCCGGCCCCACCGAGCTGCGCTACCGCGGGCGCCGCCCCATAGCCGAGGGCTTCCGCCTGGGCTGCCAGGCCGTGGTGCTGGCCGACGCCGCAGTCGACGTCCCGCCGGAGAGCCAGGTCCACCGGCCGGTGGTCCGCAAGTCGATCGACCTCGCCGGGGTGGTCGTCGATCCGGTGGTAACCCTGCACTACTTGGAGCTTCCCGAGGTGCTCCTCGGCGCCGAGGCCGCGGAGGCGGACCTGGTCGCCGGCGCGCTCGCCGCCGACTGGGGGCTCGCCGAGGTGGAGTTCCCGGTGCCGGTGCTGGCGTCGCTGTCACCGGCGATCGCGGCCGGGGACCGTGCGGTCACGGTGGTGGTGCACGGCCGCCGCACCGTCCTCGACGTTCGCCCCGGCTACTCCGACGAGGCCTGGGGGGTGGCGGTCGACGTGGGGTCGACGACCGTCGCCGGGTACCTGCTCGAGCTCGCGTCGGGCGAGGTGGCCGCGGCCTCGGGCCGGATGAACCCGCAGATCCGCTTCGGCGAGGACCTCATGAGCCGGGTGTCCTACGTGATGATGAACCCCGGCGGCGAAGCCGAGCTCAGCGCCGCGGTGCGGACCGCCATCGACGAGCTGGTGGGTGAGTTGTGCGGGCTGGCCGGCGCGGACCGCGGCAGGGTGCACGACCTGGTGGTGGTGGGCAACCCGATAATGCACCACCTGGTGCTGGGCCTGGACCCGACGCCGCTGGGAGCGGCGCCTTTCACGCTCACTGCCGCCGCGGCGGTGCGGGGCCGCGCCGCCGATATCGGGATCGGGCTGCCTAACGCCGCCCTGTACATGGGACCGTGCATCGCCGGGCACGTGGGCGCCGACGCGGCCGCGGCCGCGCTGGCCGAGGGCCCCCACCGGACCAAGAAGCCGATGCTGGTGGTGGACGTGGGCACCAACGCCGAGATCGTGCTGGGCGACGGCCGCCGGGTGCTGGCCGCGTCGAGCCCGACGGGCCCGGCCTTCGAGGGCGCCCAGATCAGCTGCGGCCAGAGGGCCACCGGCGGCGCCGTGGAGCGGGTCCGGATCGATCCGGACACCTGGGAGCCGCGCTTCAAGGTGATCGGCTGCGAGCTCTGGTCCCACGAGCCCGGCTTCGCCGAGGAGCTGGACCGGGCCGGGCTGCAGGCGTCGGGCCTGTGCGGCTCGGGCATCGTCGAGGTGGTCGCGGAGATGTTCCTGGCCGGAGTCGCCGACCGCCACGGCGTGATCTCGTCGGACGTGGGCCGGTCGCCGCGCATCGTGGCCGACGGACGCACCTTCAGCTACGTGCTGCAGGCCGAGCCGATCCCGCTGTCGGTCACCCAGAACGACGTCCGTGCCGTCCAGCTGGCCAAGGCCGCGCTGCGGGCCGGCATCGACTTGCTGCGCGAGCGCGCCGGAGTCGACGAGGCGCCCGAGATACGGCTGGCCGGCGCCTTCGGCGCCCACATCGACCCGGTGCGGGCCATGGTGCTGGGCCTCGTCCCCGACACGCCCGCGGGCGGCGTCCGGTCCGCCGGCAACGCCTCGGGCGTGGGCGCGGTGCGGATGCTGCTGTCGGGCGAGCAGCGCCTGGAGGTCGAGCGGATGGTCCGGTCGGTGGAGAAGATCGAGACGGCCACCGAGCCCCGCTTCCAGGAGCTGTTCGTGGCGGCCATGGCCTTCCCCCACGACACCGAACCCACCCCGCATCTGGCCGCGGCGATCGACCTTCCCGAGTCGGCCGCCGCCGATCCCGGCCGGGGTTCCCGCCGGCGCCGCCGGCCCGCGGCACGAGCATCGACCGCCGACCGCCGACCGCGCGACCCGCAGGCGGCCAGGACATGAGCGGGCCGGACATGGGCCAGGCGCCGCGGAGGCGGGGAGGCGGCCGGGCAGGAAGGAGGGCGGCGCGGGCGGCGCCGGCCGGGTCGGCGCCGTACCTGGTCCGCCGGCTGCCGCCGGTCGACATACTCGACGACGAGAGCCTGGTGCTGATCGAGCGCAACGCCGAGACGATCCTGTCGGAGGTCGGCATCGCCTTCCAGGACTTCCCGGAGGCTCTTGAACTGTGGCGGGCAGCCGGCGCCGACATCGACGGCGAGCTGGTGAGGTTCCCGCCCGGCCTGTGCCGCCGGATCGTGCAGGACA
>VYBO01000147.1:14724-16918 GCA_009844405.1 Acidimicrobiaceae bacterium | reverse complement strand
TCAGGGGACTCCCGGCCGGGGAGGCCCGGCCGCGCCGGAGCGCCGCCCGTCCAGCGGGGCCGCCCGCCCGTCGGGCCCCCGGCCGCCGTCCGATCGACCGGCAGGCCCCCGCCGCGGCGCCCCCGCAGGCGCTCCCCGTTCTCTGGGCGGTCCACGGCCTGTCGCTCCGGGACCGCCGGGCAGGCCCGGCGGGGGCAGGGGCGCCCCCGGTGGCGCCCAACGGCGCCCGCCCCGCCGCAAGAGCCGCCGGCGGCGGGTGCGCGAGGAACTCCAGCCCATGGACGTACCGACCTACACGCCCCGTCACGCCGCGGTGCCCGAGGGCGTCGTCGTGGTGGAGCGGGCCTCGGCCGCCCAGGACTTCGGCCCGAAGCTCAACCGCACCGCCGCCGATGTGGTCCGCTTCCTTATGCAGCACGGCGAGATGGTCACGGCCACCCAGTCGCTGAGCGACGAGATGATGGAGTTGTTCGCGGCCGAGATCGGCGCCGAGATCCGCCTCGTCGACCCTGGTGAGGAGCAGGAGGCCGGACTGCGCAAGCTCCTCGGGATCGACGGCGGCGACGACTCCAGCGTCGCTCCCCTCAGGGCGCCCGTCATCACTGTCATGGGCCACGTCGACCACGGCAAGACGCTGCTGCTCGACCGGATCCGCGACACGAACGTGGTCGACGGCGAGGCGGGCGGGATCACCCAGCACATCGGCGCCTACCAGGTCGAGCGCAACGACCGGACGCTCACCTTCATCGACACTCCCGGTCACGAGGCGTTCACGGCCATGCGGGCCCGGGGCGCGGGCGCCACCGACATCGTGGTGCTGGTCGTGGCCGCCGACGACGGCGTGATGCCCCAGACGGTCGAGGCCGTCAACCACGCCAAGGCCGCCGACGTTCCCATCGTGGTTGCCGTCAACAAGATCGATCGTCCCAACGCCGATCCGCAGAGGACCGTGGCCGGCGTGGCCGAGCAGGGCCTGGTTCCGGAGGCCTGGGGCGGGGAGACGATCTACTGCGAGGTGTCGGCTCTCACCGGCGAGGGCATCGAGGACCTGCTGGATCAGATACTGCTGGTGGCCGAGGTCGAGGATCTGAGAGCATCGTCCGAGGGTCGAGCGGGCGGGGTCGTGCTCGAGTCGAATCTCGACATCGGGCGGGGCCCGGTGGCCACCGTGCTGGTGCAGCGAGGCACCCTGCGCATCGGCGACCCCGTGGTCGCGGGCGCGTCCTGGGGTCGCGTCCGGGCCCTGCTCGACGATCGGGGCGAGGCCGTCGACGAGGCCGTTCCGTCGACGCCGGTCCAGGTCCTGGGCTTGTCGGAGGTCGCCATCGCGGGCGACGCCTTCGCGGTCGCTCCCAACGAGAAGATCGCCGGGCGGGTGGCCGACGCCCGCGAGCACTGGCAGCGGCTGTCGAGCCTGGGCCGCGAGGCCCACGCGCTCTCCGGCGGGGCCAGGCTCGAGGATCTGTTCACCCGGATCCAGCGGGGCGAGACGGCCACGCTCAACGTCATCGTCAAGGCCGACGTCAACGGGTCGCTGGAGGCCGTCACCGAGAGCCTCCGCAAACTCGAGACCGGTGAGGTCCGCATCGCCATCGTGCACCGGGGCGTGGGCGGCGTCACCGAGAACGACATCCAGCTCGCCTCGGTGTCGAACGCCACCATCATCGGCTTCAACGTCCGGCCCGACCGCAAGGCCCGTGAGGCTGCCGACGCCGAGAACGTGGAGATCCGCACCTACGAGATCATCTACAAGCTGCTCGAGGACGTCTCGTCGGCCATGGTCGGGATGCTGGCCCCCGACATCACCGAGATCGTCACCGGCGACGCCGAGGTGCGCGAGGTCTTCCGCATCCCCCGGGTGGGGGCGGTGGCCGGCTGCTACGTGCAGAACGGCACCATCACAAGGGGAGCGAAGGTGCGCTTCCTGCGCGACGGGGCCATCATCTGGAAGGGGACCATCAACTCGCTCAAGCGCTTCGCCGACGACGTCCGCGAGGTGCAGTCCGGGTTCGAGTGCGGCATCGGTCTGAGCAACTTCCAGGATCTCAAGGCGGGCGACATAATCGAGACCTTCGAAGAGCGCGAGGTGGCCCGAACCCTCGATCAATGACACGGCGACCCGACGCTCGCATCCTGCCGATCCGGCGCCCGACCACATCCGGCGACCTTTCATCGATCAATGACACGGCGACCC
>VYBO01000147.1:0-14624 GCA_009844405.1 Acidimicrobiaceae bacterium | reverse complement strand
ATCCGGCGCCCGACCACATCCGGCGACCTTTCATCGATCAATGACACGGCGACCCCGACGCTCGCATCCTGCCGATCCGGCGCCCGACCACATCCGGCGACCTTTCATCGATCAATGACACGGCGACCCCGACGCTCGCATCCCGACCATCGGGCCGGCCATCGCACCGCCCGGGTGGGCGAGCTCATCCGGCGCATCGTCGCCGAGTCCATGGAGCAGATCGACGACGACCGGTTGGTCATGGTGTCGGTCACGGGCGTCGACGTCGACCGTGACCTGCACCGGGCGGTCGTGTGGTTCACGTCCCTCGGCGACACCGAGGAGGGCGACGCCGACATCGCCGAGGCCTTCGAGGAGCACTCCCGTGGTCTGCGGCGCATCGTCGGGGACCAGACCAGGCTGCGACGCACGCCGGAGCTGGTCTTCCGTCCCGACACCGTGCTGCGCTCGGCCGAGCGCATCGAGAGGCTCCTCGACGGCACCGACAGCGCGGACGCCACCATTGATCCCGAGAATCATCCCGAGAGCTGGTAGTGCCCGACGGCGTCGCGGTCATCGACAAGCCCGCCGGCTGGACGAGCCACGACGTGGTGGCCAAGGCCCGGGGTGTGCTGGGCACCCGCAAGGTGGGCCACAGCGGCACCCTGGACCCGGACGCCACCGGGGTGCTGGTCCTCGGCGTGGGTCGGGCCACCCGGCTGCTGCGGTATGTCACCGGACTGCCGAAGAGCTACGAGGCGGAGATCGTGCTCGGAATCGAGACCGACACCCTCGACTCGACGGGGCAGGTGACAGTCCGACACGACATGGCCCGCGTGAGTGTGGAGCAGATCCGCACCGCGGTCGCCGCCCTGACCGGCGAGATCCTCCAGGTTCCGCCCATGGTCTCGGCGGTGAAGGTGGGAGGGCGCAGGCTCCACACCCTCGCCCGCGCCGGTGTGGAGGTGGAGCGCGAGGCCCGGCCGGTCACGGTCCATCGATTCGACGTCACGCCCGTGCCGGGCACCGACACGGTGCTGCGGGCGGTGGTCGACTGCTCTTCGGGCACCTACGTGAGGGTGCTCGCCGCAGATCTGGGCCGGGCCCTCGGCGGGGGCGCCCACCTGCGGAGCCTTCGACGCACGACCGTGGGCGGCTTCGGGCTCGACGCGGCCCGCCCGGTCGAGTCGGCCGAGGTTCTGCCGATGGCGCACGCGGTCCAGCATCTGGACGGCGTGCGGGTCGATCCGGCGGTGGCGGCCGAGGTCGCGCACGGCCGGGTCCTGGATATCGAGTCCCTCGGTGCCGCGGGAGACGGCCCGTGGGCGGTGCACGACTCTGGCGGCAAGCTTCTCGCCGTCTACGAGCGGTTCCGCGACGGGGCGAAGCCGGCGGTGGTCGTGGCCGGCTGCCCGACGCGGTAGTGGCGGTGGTCGTGGCGGGCTGCCCGACGCGGTAGTTGCGGTGGTCGTGGCCGGTCCCCCGACCGCGTAGTGGCTGTGGCGCCCTCGCGGGTGTGAGGTAGGGGACCGGCGTCGGTAGCCTCCCAGGTACCGGCCCCTGGATCCGGAACCGTCACTTGTCTCGGACCATCACGCGCTGGAGGCGTCTGTGGAACTGCTGCACGATCGGCGCGATCAGCTCCCCCCGATGGTGTCGGTCGCGGCCGCGATCGGCGTGTTCGACGGGGTGCACCTCGGTCATCAGGAGGTGATCACCCAGGTTCGGCGCACCGCGGAGCGCCTCGGGGCGGCGTCCGCGGTCGTCACGTTCGACACCCACCCGGCGTACGTGGTGCGTCCGGAGAACGCGCCGAAGCTGCTCACGACCCTCGAGCAGAAGCTGGAACTGCTGGAGGCCCAGGGACTCGACTACGGCTACGTGATCGAGTTCGACGAGGCCCGGGCCGGCACCAGGCCCGAGGAGTTCGTCGAGCAGGTCTTCCTCGACGCCCTCCACGCCCGGGCAGTGGTGGTGGGGGAGGACTTCCATTTCGGCAAGGGCCGCACCGGCAACGTCGCCGAACTCGAGCGTCTGGGCCGGGAGTGGGACTTCGAGGTGGTCCCCCTGGAGCTCATCCGCCATCACAGCGCCGCCCGTGAGCCGGTCTCGTCCACCGCGGTGCGCCGGGCTCTGGCCGGCGGCGACGTGGCCAAGGCCGCGAGGATGCTGGGCCGCCGCTACGAGGTGCGGGGCACGGTCGTGCCCGGCGACCGGCGCGGTGTGACGGTCGGGTTCCCCACCGCCAACGTGCCCGTCCCGAAATTCATGGCCTGGCCGGCCGACGCGGTGTACGCGGGCTGGTGCACGCTGCCCGACGGGCGCCGGCACGGCTGCGCCATCAACATCGGCCGCCGTCCGACCTTCTACGAGCACGCTGAGAAGTCGCTGCTGGAGGTCCACGTCATCGACTTCGACGGCGACCTGTACGGATGCGAGATGCTGGTGGAGTTCGTCGACTTCCTCAGGAGCGAGCGCAAGTTCGAGGGCATAGAGCATCTCTCCGAGCAGCTCGCCGTCGACGTAGCCGACGCCCGAAAGCGTCTCGGCCTGTCCTGAGCGAACCAAGCGGGCCAAGCCGGGCCGTTCGTTCGGCGATGGGAGGGTCCTGAGCCGGCAACGACGGTTGACGGCGACTCCTGAGCCCGAATCCGATGCGAGGTCGAGCGTGCTGTCCGGGGGCCAGCTAACTGAGTGTGAACAGCGGCTCGATGCGCCCACTGGTGCCGTGGCCTGGCTCCTCTCGCCGTGGGGCGATGCCGCTGCCGGGGCCGGTGCGTGCGGACGGGCGTGCTTCTTGTCGCCGGGGGGCAGGGTTTGGTGGGGCGATGCCGCTGCCGGAGCCGGTGCGGACGGTCGGGGGTGCTTGTTGTCGCCGGAGGGCAGGGTCTGGTTGGAATGCGGGCGGGTCCGGGTCGTGCTGTGTGTCCGGTATCAGCAGCGGGGTTGGGCGCCCGGGCGCGAGCGCGGGCCCGTAGTGGACATGGTCGGGCGGGTGAAGGGTGTGCCAGGCCGCCGCAGAGAACACCGACGAGAACTCGGGACCGATGCTTGAGTTCGAGACCTGGTCAGGCGAGACCGCGGACGACCTAGGGGCCTCCCAGGGCACAATCCAGTTCGATCTCATCGGCGTCGAGCGAGCCGCGTTCCCAGTCCTAGACGCCTGCGGCGCATGAACCCCGACCATGGAGAGACAGATGGTACGCGTGCCGACCGACCGAGAACCGACCCACCGGGGCTCCGTGCTGCTGCACGAGTTCCTACAGTCCATGCAGTTGACTCAGCGCGAGTTGGCAACGGCGATCAACGTGCCGTACCAGCGGGTGAACGAAGTTGTCCGCGGCCGACGGGGCATCACCGCGAGCACAGCGCTGCGGCTGGCGAAGCTTCTGGGCACGACGCGCGATGTCTGGATGAGCTTGCAGCTGCGTGGGGATCTCTACTGCGCCCGCAGGATGGGACTTGATGGGTGTAGGCGCGGCTCAAGGTTGGCGGGGTCGCCAGAGTGCGTCGAGGGGCGCTGAGTAGAGGCGGTCGCCGACTCTGAGGCTGCGGTCTCCGGTGTGGAGGAGCACGCCGGAGCGGAAGGTGCCGGGAGAGGCGGCGTCGAGGCGGTCGCGCATCCAGGCGAGGTGCTTGAGGTGGCCGGGTCCCGGCGATGCTGTGAGCTTGATCTCGAGCGCCACGACAGCGCCGTCGGCGCGCTCCATAACCAGGTCGATCTCGCGGTCTGAACGGTCACGGTAGTGGTGCAGCTGGATCGGCACGTCGCCAGCTGACAACTGGCGGGCCAACTCATTGGCGGCGAAGGTCTCCAGCAGCGCGCCGCCGGCCGTCGCGGTGGCGGGCCGCAGAGCCTCAGCATCAAGGTTGCAGAGCACTGCGGCCAGACCGGTGTCGGCGACGAGCAGCTTCGCGCGGCGGATGGCGCGGGCTGTGAGGCTGCGCCCCCACGCCGGCAGCTCGTGGACCAGGAACACCATGCGCAGCCACCCCAGATAGGCCTCCAGGGTGCTGCGGTCGATGCCCAGCTGGCTGCACCAGTCAGCTACGTTCAACTCGGTGGCGGTGCGGGCGGCTGCCAGGCGCAGCAGGGTCCGCAGCGAGTCCGCGCTCCGGACATCGACGAGCGCGGCCACGTCGCGGCTCAGCACCGACTCGACGTAGCTCTCGAACCACAGGCGCCGCGCCGCGCCCGCCAGTCCCACCGCTTCCGGGAACCCTCCCCGGCAGACCATTGCGAGATAGTCGGACCGGCTCAGGGACGACGACCCTCCCACCTCGACCCCCGTTTCGAACCAGTCGAGGAACCCGCGGCCGGACGCACCCTCGACCTCGGCCTCCGACAGCGGCCACAGTCGCAGGATCGCCGCCCGACCGGCGAGGGACTCGCTGATCGTCGGCACTGAGAGGAAGTCCGTCGAGCCGGTGAGCAGGAATCGGCCCCGGGCCGGATCAGAGTCCACGGCCATCTTCACCGCCCGCACCAGCTGGTCGCCGCCAAGCTGTATCTCGTCGATGGCCAGCGGGTGGCGTTGCTCCATCAGGAAGGTGTACGGGTCCTCCAGCGCGGCCAGCCGGGTCTGCTCGTCGTCCAGGGTGGCGTACGTGCCGCCCCGCTCCGCGACGACCTCCTGGGCGAGCGTGGTCTTGCCGCTCTGCCGGGCACCGTGCACAACGACGGTCCGGAACGCGTCCAGCGCTTCCGAGACTCGGGGCCGAATATGCCGCTCAATATGCCGCATGCGGAGCCAATTCTACTCCCAGATTCGCATAGCGGCTGACCCAAAGTTTGCTGCGTTGCTAATCCTATAATTGCCTGATGACTCGCACCAGCTGGCGCGGCCCCTTGCTGTCCGCAACTTCAAAGAGCCTCGAGTTAGCCGAGTGCTCGGAGCCATTGTCGGGTGGCGTGGTGGGCCAGGTCCAACGCAGGGACCATCGGTCGCCTCACCTCCATGCCGAATGCGGTGGCGCCAAGGCCGTGAGTCAGGCGGCGGTGTCGTCGATGACCAACTGGCATCCGACTGCGACGAGGGCCTCCTGCAACTCGCCGATGCGGGACCGGCGGTCGGGGTCAGTCAACTTGCGGACAGAAGACGGGGAGCGCCGAGCCTGCCGGCGAGGTCCGACTCGGTGATGTTCTGGGAGCGCATGGCCGAATAGAGGGCGAGTTTGGCGGTAACCGCGGCCGGCACAGCAATGACTTCTTGATCGGGCGAGGCGGTGCTTGGTTGCGGGATATCTCGTTCGTCGTGGACGTATCCTGCGAGAGCGGCGCTGAGGGCGTCAGCCGCGAGCCTCAGCGCTTCGGCGCTGTCCCGTCCCCCTGTTATGGCATCGGGCACGTCGGGGAAGGTGACGACCAGTTCGCCACTCTCATAGGGGCGACTTCGCACGGGTAGGCGTAGATCACGGGTCAGAACTCCTTGCCGTCGATGTCGAGCTGGCGCAGCATCGAATTTGACGCCCCTCAGCTCGCCAGGACTGCGGTAGTCAGGCGGTCGGACTCGCGTTCACGCATAGCGACGTTGATGTCGAGGCGTTCCAGGTGCTGGGCGACCTGCTTGGCTCCCTGGGGCAGGGGGTGCTCGGCCAGGAAGGCATGCACCCGGGCGGCCAGCTCGGCCCGGTCGAGCGCGGCCATCCCCTCCAGCATCCGTGCCGGTGAGTTAGTCGGGATGATGCCGAGCAGGCGGTCCCAGTGCCCGGCCAGGAAGTCCCACGCCTCGGATCCGCAGACGCGGTTGAGCAGGGCCCGGCGAACCAGGTAGGGGCCGTCCTGGGTGCGGACCGAGCCGTCGAGGGTGCCCTCGAGGATGGTGCGGACCAGGTCCGGGTCGCCGAAGTCGGCCAGAGCGGCCAAGTGGCGCTGCTCGGTCTGGGGATCCGACGCCGTCTCGAAGCGCCCGCGAACCCAGGCGAAGTCCTCGGCATCGCCGTGGGCGGCCACCACGCTCAGGGCGGCCGCCGCCAGCGTGGGGTCAGGGTGGTCGAGCCTCTGGCGGCACGCCTCGATGGTGGCGGTGTGATCGGCGACCGCCCCCCGCAGCCGGAGGAGGGTGGCCCTCAGCTCGCCGGTCCGCTCGTCCTCGCCGCCCGCGGTCGGGTCGAGCCCGAGATCGGCGGCGGCATCATCGGAGGCGGCTACGACCAGCTCGCAGAAGCGTTGGGCCGCGTCGGCGTCCAGCAGCCTGCGGAGGTGGGCCAGGGTGCCTGCGATGGCCTGCCAGACGGTGAGGTCGCGCTCGTCGACGAAGCCTCGCAGCACCAAGTCGAGGTAGGCCGGCGCGTCGAGGCTGCCGGACAGCGTCGCGGCCCAGGCGTCGTCGATCAGGCCGTGGCGTTCCTCCGCGTTGCGGTCGCCGGGGCCTTCCGACGCGACGGCTGCGAGCGCCTCGGGGCTGGGGTCGTCGCGGTAGAAGCCCGAAGCGGCGCTGTTGACCGTCACCGGGTCGCCGGCTGCTCCGGTGAGGGTCCGCGGGGACCGGTCGAGCAAGAACCGCATCTCGTCCCGGTCTCCTGCGGGTGGCCGGATCCGCAGCCGCAGCGGGACCACCCAGCTGCGCTCGTCGGCTCGCTCGGGGTCGAGCGTGAAATGGCGCTGGGACACCCTGAGGCCGTGGTCGGTGGCGGTGGCGGTCACCGCCGGATACCCGCCCTGGTGTATCCAGCCGTCCATGATCTGCCCCACAGGCTCGCCGGACGCGTCGGCCAGCGAGTTCCACAGGTCCTCGGTGACGGTGCTGGCGTAGGCGTGCCGCCGCAGGTAGAGGCGCACGCCGGCCCGGAACGTCTCGGCGCCGAGGTACTGCTCCAGCATGCGGACCAGGGCCGCGCCCTTCTCGTAGGTGATCACGTCGAACATGTCCTCGGCCTCGGCGGGGGAGTGCACCGGGTACTCCACCGGCCTCGTGCTGCCGAGGGCGTCGGTGGACAGGGCCGAGGCCCGGCTGCGGCAGAACGTCGACCAGACCTGCCAGTCGGGCCGGTAGGCGTCTGTGCAAGCGGTCTCCATGAACGTGGCGAAGGCCTCGTTCAGCCAGATGCCCTCCCACCATGCCATGGTCACGAGGTCTCCGAACCACATGTGGGCCAGCTCGTGGTTGATGACCTCGGCCACCCGCTGCAGATCCGGTTGGCTGGCCGTGCCGGGGTCCACCAGCAGCAGCACCTCCCGGAAGGTCACGCAGCCGAGGTTCTCCATGGCGCCGAACGCGAAGTCGGGAATGGCCACCAGGTCGAGCTTGTCCGAGGGGTAGGGCAGGCCGTAGTAGTCGGAGAACCACTGCAGGGCATGGGCCGCGACATCCAGCGCGAAGGCGGTCTGGTCGGCGCGTCCGGGCCGGTGGACCACCCGCACGGGCACACCGCCGCAGTCGATCGGCTCTGTCGCGTCCAGCGGGCCCACCACGAAGGCCACCAGGTAGGTGGACATCGGCATGGTGGTGGCGAAGCTGACCCGTACCCGGCCGTCCGCCATCCGCTCGCGGCCGGTCTCGGCGGTGTTGGCCACCGCCAGCAGGCCGTCCTCCACCATCAGGGTCGTCGCGAAGGTGGCCTTGAGCGCCGGTTCGTCGAAGCAGGGAAAGGCCCGGCGGGCGTCCGTGGACTCGAACTGCGTGGTGGCGATGGTGTGGGACGCGCCGGCGTCGTCTGTGTAGGTGGAACGGTAGAAGCCGTGCAGCTGGTCGTTGAGGATCCCGTCGAAGGCGATGGCCAGCCGGGCCGACCCCGGCGCGAACTCGCCGCCGTCGCGCCGGGAGAGCGTCAGCCTCTCCGATTCTGCGTCGAGGGCGAAGTCGAGCTCCGGAGCCTCGGCGTCAGCGGTGTCGAGCCGGGCGCTCACGATGCTCAGCTCCGCCGCGTTCATCACGATCGCGGCCGATCGCTCCTCGACGTCGATGTCGATGGCGACGGCTCCCGCGAAGGTCGCGGCGTCGAGGTCGGGCGACAGTTCGATGGCGTAGTGCCGGGGGACGACGCCGGCCGGCAGTCTCGGACTCATGGCCCGACGGTACTGGGGCCTGCGTCCTGTCAGCCGATGATCCTGTAGCGCTGGTTCAGCGGCCAGTAGCGGCGGTGGAGGAGGTCCTCCCGCACCCGGCCCGCAACCTCGTCCGCCTCCTTAAGGAGCAGGCCCTCGTCGAGGGTCAGCACCCGGCCGTCGTCCACCACCAGCCGGCCGTCGACCAGCACGTTGCGCACGTCGGTGCCCGCTGCGTAACGCACGATCGAGCCGACGGGGTTGTGGCGGGGCGACAGCCGGGGGTTCTCCCCGTCGATCACCGCGATGTCGGCTGCCTTGCCGACCTCCAGCGAGCCGATCTCGGTGTCCCACATCAGCGCCTTCGCCCCTTCGATGGTGGCCATGTCGAAGGCGTCCTCGGTGGTGAAGCCGACGGGGTCGTACATGGGGATCCCGGCCGACTGGGCCTGCATGAAGAACGCGATCCTCATCACGGCCAGGATGTCGTTGATCACGGTGTCGCATCCGAGTCCCACCGTCACCCCGGCGGCCCGCATGCCCACGACGTCGGTCACGGCCGACACGATGTCGGTGCAGACAACCGGCGCGTGGGTGAGCTTGGCTCCCGCCTCGGCCAGGAGCCTGATCTCCCGGGCGGTGGTCAGCATGGCGTGGATGGCCAGGAACCGCGGACCGAGGGCACCGATGTGGCTCAGATGCTCGATGGGCCGCCGCCCGAAGAGCGACACGCACAGTTCGATCTCCTCGCGGTCGCGGTTGATGTGGGTCATCACCACGGTGTCGTGGCGCTCGGCCAGCTCACGAGCCGCCATGAACATCTCGTCGCTGACCGACGGGACGCTCGCAGCGTGGATGTAGGGGCGCACCAGACCCTGGCCGCGCGCCGACCAGCGGGTCAGGAAGTCCTCCAGGTGCGCGATGTTGTCGTCCCTCACCGCGGGGTCGTCGGAGTACTCGGAGCGGCCGTCGATCTGCTCGTAGTTGCTGGCCAGGCGGGAGGTGCGGTCGCGTTGGCCTACGGCCAGTGCGCAGCGGATTCCCGTCTCCCGGGCTGTCTCGCCCACGGCCTCCTCGTGCTCGGCGGTGCAGGTCGTGTCGGTGGTGGTGGTGACGCCGGCCCTCAGCAGGTTGGCCATGGCCACCCGCGCGCTGGTCCTGATTCCGTCGTCTCCGAGCACGTCCTCGGCGGGTATGTACACCCGGGTGATGTTGGGGAGATCCTCCAGCGCCATGCTTCGCACCAGCGCCTGGGCCATGTGGTTGTGGGTGTCGATGAGTCCCGGGATCACGAGGTCGCGGGGACCGCCCAGCCGGCGCCCTCCCTCGTAGATCGCTTCGACATCCGCCCTTCCGCCGACGGCGACGATCCTCGAGTCTCTGACTGCCACCGCGCCGTCGGTGTAAACCCTTCGCTCAGCATCGGCAGTCACCACTGTGCCGGTGATCACGAAGTCGGCGGCCTGCGGCCGGCGGTCCGCACCCATGTCGGCTTCGGTCATTTGCGAACCTTTCCGTGGCGCGTCCAACTCGGGCGAACGTCCTCGCACCGGTGAGCCCCCGCTTGGTGGGGAGGCTCACCGGCGCGAGGAGTCCCTAGAAGCCGATGCTCTCGTCGATGAACTCGTTGGTGACGAGGTTGTTCGGATCCGTCCGCGAGGGATGGACGTCGAAGCCGGCATTGACGATCTTGTCGATCACCTCTTGGATCCGGTCGATCTCCATGTTGCCGACCGTGTCGTCGGGGCCGTTGCCGATCAGGCCGAGCTCGATCTGGGTGTCGACCGAGAACTGCGCCAGACCGGGGCTGTACTGCCAGAAGCTGCCGATGTCGGCCACGATCTGCACGATCATCGCGTTGGTGGGGCGGGGGTCGGCTGCGAAGTCCAGGACCGCCTGCTGCACGATCGGCACGAACTTGGCGAGGCACGGCCTCAGCGTGTCGAGTTCGGCCGGGCGGATCGCCAGGGTCTGGGAGTAGATCGGGAGACCGGCGTCGTGGATCAGCTCGAAGGCGACCGGCTTGGACCACTCCGGATAGACCTCCTCGTAGCTGTAGGGCGACTCGGACGCGAAGCCCTGCTGGGCGATGGCGCCGCCCTCAGCGATGAACCGGGCGGGGCCGCCGTCATAGGACGGGTCGATCTGGTCCGCGGAGAGCACGCCCTCGTTGACGAACACGTCGATGAACGTCCCGCCCGCGAAGACGTTGATGGTGACGCCGAGCTCGCCGAGGTCGGCGACGCCCGTCACGTCGGGATAAGTCTCGGGATCCCACTGGATGATCTGCGGGTTCTTCTCCAGCGGGGCGACCACCGACAGCGTCGGCGTGTCGCCGCCGAGGATGACGGCCTCGTCCATGCTCACATAGGCGAGCGTGATCTCGGGATCGAGCGTCATCTGGGCCGAGCCCGAGGCGAAGCCGATGGCCGGGCCGCCGGCGCGGATCTCGATGTCGACGCCGGTGTCGACGCCGCCGGCGGTGAGCGGGCCGGTGGTGATCATGTTGTCGGTGTCGAGCGTCCAGCCCTCTCCGACCATCTGGTACATGGCGCCGTGCTCGGACTCCGGGAACCAGTCGGTCTGGATGATGATCGGGCTGGGGCACACGCTGGCGAGGTCGAGCGGGTCCTCGGCCGGCGCCTCGGGCTCAGCCGGCTCAGGCTCCGGCTCCGGATCCGGCGCTTCGGGCTCGGCCGGAGCCGCGGTGGGCTCCGGTTCGGGATCCTCTGGCTCCGCGGGGGCTGCCGGCTCTTCAGCAGGCGCCGCGCTGGTGCCGGCCACGCCGTCGTCGGTATCGTCGTCGCCGCATGCTGCTGCGATCAGACCCAGTACGGCCAGCGCGCAGAGGGCGCGGACCCATGGCTTCGTCTTCATTGTTTTCCTCCAGGTATGGTCTCGAATGTTTATCTGGCCGACAACAGTCTTGATACCATCAACATTTCTGCAGTGCAAGCTGGACGGATGGTGCGATCCGGAATGAGGCCGTGAACCACCCGAACCTGGTCGACGGCACATCGGGAGCGAGCGTCGACTCCCGCGTCGACGACGCGGCGCGCATCCAGCGGCTGGGAGCCAAGATCCGGGCTCTGCGCAAGGAGCGGGGCCTCACCCTGAAGGTGCTGGCGCAGTTGAGCGGACTCTCGCACCCCTTCCTCTCGCAGGTGGAGCGGGGACTGGCCCGGCCGTCAATGAGTTCGCTGCACCAGATTTCCGAGGCGCTGGGAACCAATGCCTCGTGGTTGCTGGCGGGATCGGAGAACACGCGGGAGGCGACGGTCGTGCGGGCGTCCGACACATCTGTGGTGCCGGCCAGCGAACTCGGCGACATGGACGGCGTGCGCCGGGTGGTCGCCCCGGAGGCCAGCCCGTTCCAGGTGGTGGAGTTCAGCGGCGCCCCCGAGTCGTTCCGCGAGTACTGGGTCCACGACGGCTTCGAGACGATCTACGTGATCTCCGGTGTTGTGGACGTGGACCTCGACGGGGAGATCTTCCGGCTCGAGCCGAGCGACTCCATCTCCTACGACACCCGCCAGCCGCACCGGCTGCGGGCGGCCACCGCGGAGACCGTCAAGCTGCTGATGATCGAGGCATCGCCCGGGTTCACCAACGTCCGGCTCCGTTAGCCTGCCGCTTCGTGCCTGAAGCTGTCCGGACGGGGAGTGACAACCCGGCCATCTCCGCTCGCGGTCTGGTCCGGACGTTCGGAGGCAACCGGGCGGTGGACGGGGTCGATCTCGGCGTCGATGCCGGGGAGATCTACGGGTTCCTGGGCCCCAACGGCGCGGGCAAGAGCACCACGGTGCGGATGCTGTGCACCCTGCTGAAGCCCACTGCCGGGCAGGCCACGGTGGCCGGCTACGACGTCGTCGACCGCCCCGGCGAGGTTCGCATCCGCATCGGTGTCGCCTTGCAGGAGGCCGCGCTCGACGAGCGCCAGACCGGACGGGAGATCCTCGATCTGCAGGCTCGCCTGTACGGGTTGAGCGCGGCGGACCGGGCCGCCTCCATCGCGCGGGCCGTGGACCTCGCCGACATCGGCGACGCCATGGATGACCGCATCAAGACCTACAGCGGCGGCATGAGACGCCGCCTCGACCTGGCCGCCTCGCTCATTCACGGTCCCGAGGTGCTGTTCCTGGACGAGCCCACCACCGGGCTCGACCCGGTGAGCCGGGCGCAGGTCTGGGACGAGGTGCGCCGGCTGAACGGCGAACTCGGGGTGACCGTGTTCCTCACCACCCAGTATCTCGAGGAGGCCGACGCGCTGGCCGACCGGGTGGCCATCATCGACGGCGGCCGGATAGTCGAGGAGGGGTCGCCGGCGGAGTTGAAGCGGGCCGTCGGCGCGGACGTGATCGTGGTGGACCTTCCCCCCGAGGCCATCGCCGCCGCGGCGGCCGTCGCCGAGACGCTGCCGGACGTCGACGCCGTCACCCGCGGTCGCCGCGGCGTCACCATCGCCACCGCCGACGGCGCGGCCACCGTCGCCAGCGTGGCCGTGGCGCTGTCGGGGGCGGGAATCCATCCCCGGTCGCTCACCGTGCGCACCCCGTCGCTCGACGATGTGTTCCTGCTGGCCACCGGATACCGGATGTCGGCGGTGGATCCAGCCGCCGGTGTCGGTGGTGCGGCACCAGGATCGGGCTCTCGGGCGGCGACTCCAGGGAGCGGCGGGCCGTGAGTACCCGGCCCGGCGCGGCCGTGGCGGCCGGTGGCGGGATGGTCCGCCCGGTGGGGATCGTCACCGACATCGCCACGGTGGCTCGCCGTTCCGTGCGCAGCCTGCTGCGGGAGCCCGAGGCAATGGCCCCTGCGCTGATCATCCCGACGTTCTTCTTCATCGTCAACATCGGCGCGCTGGAGTCGTTCGTGGAGCGCTCACCGGGCATCGACTACCGGGCGTTCCAGATACCGGTCGCCATCATCTTCGCAGTCACGGGCATCTCGCGGGCGTCGGTGCTGGTCATCGACATCCAGACCGGATACCTCGACCGCATGCTCGTCACTCCGGTGCGGCGCACGACGCTGCTGCTCGGCATGATGGTCGCCGACGTCGTTCTGGCGCTGGCGCTG
Source organism: Acidimicrobiaceae bacterium (assembly GCA_009844405.1). Taxonomy (GTDB): domain Bacteria; phylum Actinomycetota; class Acidimicrobiia; order Acidimicrobiales; family Aldehydirespiratoraceae; genus Aldehydirespirator. The sequence continues at coordinate 1,582 of VYBO01000147.1, read as the reverse complement.
TCGCACGTCGTGGTCGCCATGGGCTTCGTCGCCGGCGTGCGCTTCGAGACCGGGGTGCCGGGGATCCTGCTCTTCCTGGGGATGGCGGTGGCGTGGAGCCTGGCGTTCACAGGATTCCCGTACACGGTGGCCCTGCGCACCGGGAATCCCGCCGCGGTCAACTCGTCGTTCCTGATCTTCTTCCCGTTCGCGTTCCTGACCCCTGCGTACCTGCCGCGCGAGCTGATGACCGGATGGATGCAGACCGTGGCCGCATGGAACCCGGTCACGTACCTGCTCGAGGGCATGCGGTCGCTGCTCTCCGACGGCTGGCAGGCGGCCGCCATCGGCAAGGCCGCAGCGGCCATCGGCGGGCTCGCCCTCGTCACCTTCGTGATGGCCTTCCGCTCGCTGGCCCGCCGGGTGGCCACGGGCTAGCAGGTCTGCCTCGCGCCGGTGTCTGCACGTCCCGAGGTCGCATCACAGAGCTGGCGGGCGTGCCGGGATCTCGGCGTGCCGCGGAAGTGCGCCGCGTCGGGCTGCGTCGTGCTCCCTCCAGTCGGGCACGTAGGTGCTCATCAGCGCCTTGAACAGCTTGCCGTGGTCCGGACGGCCCGAGGCCCTCGTCGTTCCTCAGCGCCCAGTAGGCGGCGAAAGCCCGGGGCGTGAGGTCGCTGTCCTGGGCCGCCTCCACCGCGGCCTCCTTCTCGCCGGCGAGGGCGTCCAGCAGGGTCATCGCCTCGAGTCCTGCCGTGGTGCGCTTCTGCATCGACTCGAGGACGGCCTCGGCGCGGGCCCTGAGCGGGCGCAGCACCGGCGCCATCGCCGAGTCGTCCTCGACCTCCTGGCGCAGCCCACGGACGAGATTGAAGACCTTCGCCTCGACCGGCCCCGCCTCGTCCTGGAGCGCCCTCACGGTGCGCACGTCGAAGGTCACGGTTCGCGCCCGGAGCCCGAGGCCGCTCGAAGCGGCCTCTTCCTGCACCAGCTTCCTGGTCTTGACTGCGAGGTCGCCCACGAGGACAGGACGGTCCGAATATGCGCTGCGCACTGCCGTGTAGAGCAGGGTCAGGCGCTTGAAGATGTCGATGTGGTCCCGGAGCTCAGCCGAAGGGCTCAAGATCTCCCAGAGGTCTTCGAGGTCTTTGAAGGAGGCGAAGAACTCCTTGCGCTTCTCGGGATCGAAGAAGCGGGTGTAGACGACCTGCTCCGGGTGCTCGTCCGCGCCCGGGTGACCGGGGCCGTGTTCCGTCGTCGTGTCGGCCGGGATGCGGGCCTCGGATTGGGGGCCGACGTTGAGGTAGTCACGAGTCGCGGCGGCCAGCCTCTCCCGGAAGTCGTCCATCAGCCGGTCGAGGTCCTCGATGGCTCCGCTCACGTCGGAGGAGTCGAACTGGAGCGCGGTCCGCAGGTCCCGCAGCACGCCCACATAGTCGACGACGAGCCCGATGCGCTTCTGCCCGCCCCGGGGGTTTGGGTAGGGGCGGTTCACCCGGGCGATGGCTTGCAGCAGCACATGGTCGCGCATCGGCTTATCGAGGTACATGCAGAGCGAGCGCGGATTGATCGGCGGCCAATCGCGTCGCAGGGTGGTCATACCCGC
>VYBO01000051.1 GCA_009844405.1 Acidimicrobiaceae bacterium | reverse complement strand
GGGCCACGGCCCCGACCCGTATGGGCCGGGTCGCCCGCCTATCCGCGGGGCCTCGAAGACACTTTCCTTGCCAAGGTCACCAAGGCGTACATGGCAATCATGGGCGACGGCAGAGGTGGAGTCTTCTGCGCCAACTCACTGGAGCCGCCCGAGCGGTGGGGCGAGCGACACCGGGAGAGCATCATGCTCGGCGCCTTCGACGTTCCTCTCCGACGTCCGATGGTGCGGCCACGACTCCCGCGGCGCCTTTCCGCTGGACCCGGCCGACCGCGCCCGCTTCACTCGGGACATCAAGGAGATTGTTGACGAACGCGCCCGGCTGCGATCACTGTCAGCGAGCCTGGCAGCGACGATCGCGGTCGGATACGACGAGGCGTCTGACGACCGCACCTCAATTCGCTGACTGGTCGCTCTCTGGTACGGCCAAGGCCCTCAGTGGGCGCAAGGCTGAAGCGGGGTGGAGCTATTGGGCTATCGGGTCACCTGAGGACCCCACCCTGAGCGACCTACCAGCCCTCTGCGCTCCGGCACAGCTTCGACAGCGCCTCCACGGTGGTCTGGCGGCCGTGCCGGTTCGGGAACACATATCCTCTTCCGTCGCTGAGGCTGCGGGCCTGCCCCAGCACCGCCAGCGCAGCGGATGACAGCGGAACCCTCTGGGGTTTGGCGGTCTTGGTCCTGTCTGCGGGGATCGTCCACACGTCGCCGTCGATCTCGTCCCAACGCATGCCGCGTACTTCGCTTGAGCGGGTCGCGGTCAAGGCCAGCATCCTGATAGCGGCCTTGGTTGACCAGAACGCGGCGCTGGCGTCGATGACGCCCAAAGCGGCCGGGACTTCGCTCGCGGGTAGCGAGTCGAAGTGGCCGCCGTTGCCGGCGTGGCGGGGCAGCAAGCCTGCGAGGGCTTCGCCTGCGGGGTTGGTAGTGATGTGGTTCGCGGCGACCGCCCACTTGAACGCCATCGACAGCCGCCGGCGCAGCTTGCGGCCCAGTTCGGGCTTCGTGGTCCACACCGGGTTGAGCACCGCCAGGACATCAGCGGTGCTCACCTGGTCGACGCGGCGGTCGATGATGGCGGCGGCGTGGTTGTGCACCGAGGACCGCCAGGCCTTGGCTGTGCGCGGGTTGCGCCAGTGCTGCTCGCGGGTCTCGATTGCCTTCTCCAACGCCTCGGCGACGGTCGGCATCGTCGGTGACCGCAGGCCGCGGCCCTGCTCGACGGCGCGGCGGTTCTCCACGCACTTGGCCCGTGCCTCCGCAAGCGTGACGATCGGATAGCTGCCCAAGCCGACCATCGCTGGTTTGCCGTTGTTGTGCAGGCGTTGGCTCCAGGTCTTGGACAGCCGGCCGTTGCGAGTGGCGCGCATGAGCAAGCTATGAGACTCCATCTGCGACGAATCCCGGGTGGCGATGGCTACTCGCTTTCGGCCAGCGCTACCTTGGCTGCGCCGACCACGGTGAAGGAGCCGGTCACGGTGATCACGTCGTCGGCGCCGGCCAGTTCGAGGGCCCGGTCGAGGGCCGCCTCCACGTCGCCGGTCGCCTCCGCGGCCGCGCCGATCGATGCGGCCGCCGAAGCCACCTCGGCAGCCGGGACGCCGCGGGCCGTGGGGGCGGTGCAGCACAGGACCCGCTCGCACCGGTCGGCTTCGAGACCCTGGAGCACGCCGGCCACGTCGCGGCCGGACTGCATCCCGACCACCAGGAAGCGCCGCCCCGACGGCGCGAAGTCCTCGTTGAGCGTCTCCGCGGCGGCCCGGGCACCATCGGGGTTGTGGGCGCCGTCCAGCACGATCAGCGGCTCGCGGCCGGCTATCTCGAAGCGGCCGGGGACCTTCACGCCGGCGAGGGCCTCGCCGATCACTTCATCGGAGAGCTGCGACTCGAAGAAGGCCTCGGCCGTGGCCACGGCCAGCGAGGCGTTGTCCAGCTGGTGCCGTCCGTGCAGGGACACGAGTACATCGCAGTGGCGCCCGTAGGGCGTGTAGAGATCGGCCAGCCAGCCACCCACGGCCAGGCGCTCGCGCTCTGTTCCGAAGTCGCGGCCCCGCTCGAACATGGCGGCGTGGGGCTCGGCCCGGAACACGTCGCGCGTGCCGGGATCGGACTCGCCGCACACCACCGTCGAGGTGGGCTTGATGATGCCCGCCTTCTCGCGGGCAACGGCCAGCCGCCAGTCGCCGACGCCGTCGGTGTGGTCCATCCCGACGTTGGTGATCGTCGCGACCTGCGCGTCCACCACGTTGGTGGCGTCGAAGCGGCCGAGCATCCCCACCTCGACCACAGCCACGTCCACGGCCACGTCGGCGAAGTGCTGGAGCGCGGCCGCGGTCACGGTCTCGAACCATGTGGCCCGCATCCGCAGGTGATGGGTGAAGCGGGCCACGTCCCCGATCGCCGCCCCGAAGGCCTCGCCTTCGATGGGCTCGGCGTTCACCGAGATCCGCTCGGTGGGGGCCACGAGATGGGGGCTCGTGTAGGCGCCGACCCGCAGCCCCATCTCCTGCAGGAGCCGGGCCGTGACCCGAACCACCGATCCCTTGCCGTTGGTTCCCGTGACGTGGACCACCCGGTAGCACCGCTGCGGGTCGCCCATCTCCGCGGTGAGACGCTGGGCCGATTCGAGGCTCAGCCCGACGACGCGACCCGCACGCGGCCTGACCTCGTAGTTGATCAGGGTCTCAAGGTGATCCAAGGCCGCGCCGTAGTCCACGGAGGGCCCTCCGGCGTCAGCTGGCCTGCCGGGAGCGAGTGTCGTCGGCCTCCTCGGCACGGGGTACGAGCGTGGGGTTCACGTTCCGGCATACAGCCTCGCGGTCGATCACCACAGTGTCGACGTCCTCGCGGCCCGGGAGGTCGTACATTATGTCGAGCAGGACCTCCTCGAGCACGGCCCGCAGTCCCCGAGCCCCCGATGCCCGCTTGATGGCCTCGTCGGCTACGGCCTCCAGCGCGTCCTCCTCGAAGCGCAGATCGACGTTCTCGAACCGGAACATCTTCTGGTACTGCTTGACGAGGGCGTTTCGGGGTTCCACCAGGATGCGCATCAGGGCGTCGCGCTGCAGGCTGCCGACCGCTCCCATCACCGGCAGCCGCCCGATGAACTCGGGGATCAGCCCGTACTTGGTGAGATCCTCGGGGAGCACCTCGGCGAAGATGGCGCCCAAGTCCTTGTCCTCGGGCCGGCGGATGTCGGCGCCGAATCCGACGCCCCGGGCGCCGGCGCGACGCTCCACGATCTTCTCGATGCCGGCGAATGCTCCCCCGCAGATGAAAAGGACATTGGTCGTGTCGATCTGGATGAACTCCTGGTGGGGGTGCTTGCGCCCTCCCTGCGGGGGCACGGATGCCGAAGTGCCCTCCAGGATCTTGAGCAGAGCCTGCTGGACGCCCTCGCCCGAGACGTCGCGGGTGATCGACGGGTTCTCGCTCTTGCGGGCGACCTTGTCGATCTCGTCGATGTAGATGATGCCCATCTCCGCCTTCTTCACGTCGTAGTCGGCGGCCTGGATCAGCTTCAGGAGGATGTTCTCCACGTCCTCGCCCACGTAGCCGGCCTCGGTCAGAGCGGTGGCGTCGGCTATGGCGAAGGGCACCTTGAGCATCCGGGCGAGCGTCTGGGCCATGAGCGTCTTGCCGCAGCCGGTCGGGCCGATGAGCAGGATGTTCGACTTCTGGAGCTCGATCTCGGGGTCCTGGCTCTCGGCGAGCTGCACTCGCTTGTAGTGGTTGTAGACCGCGACCGACAGGATGCGCTTGGCGCTGTCCTGCCCGACGATGTAGTCGTCCAGGAAGGTGTAGATCTCTCGCGGGGCGGGCAGCTCGCCGACGGAGTCGTCGGAAGGTCCGGCCAGTTCCTCGTCGATAATCTCGTTGCACAGGTCAATGCACTCGTCGCAGATGTACACGCCGGGGCCGGCGATGAGCTTCTTGACCTGTTTCTGCGACTTGCCGCAGAACGAGCACTTCAGAAGCTCGCCACCCTCACCAAGCTTGGCCACGCGGTCGTCTCCCCTTCAAGTGTCAGCTGATCGCACGAATGGCGCTGCTGTTGTCCACCACATTACGCGCTTCGATCACCTCGTCGATTATCCCGTACTCCTTGGCCTGCTCGGCGGTCATGACGAAGTCCCGGTCGGTGTCGGTGGCGATCTGCTCGATGGGCTGGCCGGTGTGCTCCGAGAGCACCTCCTCCAACGACTTCTTCAGCCGGGCCACCTCGGACGCGATCCGCTCTATGTCGCTGGCGTCGCCGTGGGCCCCTGCATAGGGCTGATGGAGGAGGATCTTGGCGTGCGGGAGGGCCAGACGCTTGCCCTTCGCGCCGGCCGCCAGCAGCACTGCAGCCGCCGACGCCGCCTGACCGAAGCAGATGGCGGTGATGTCGGGCTTGATGTACTGCATGGTGTCGTAGATCGCGAACAGCGAGTTGATGTCCCCGCCGGGGCTGTTGATGTAGAGGTTGATGTCCTTGTCGGGATCCTCGGACTCGAGGTGCAGGAGCTGCGCGCAGATCAGGTTGGCGACCACGTCGTCGATGGGGGTGCCCAGGAAGATGATGTTCTCCTTGAGGAGCCGGCTGTACAGGTCGAAGGCACGCTCGCCGCGGTTGGTCTGCTCCACCACGGTCGGGACCAAGTAGTTGCGGGGGCTGATGCTCACGATACGTCCTGGGGTTGTTCGTCCTGGGTTTGTTCGTCCTGGGATGGATCGGCGTCTACATCCTGAGGGCTCGCCGCGCCTTCGCCAACGTCGGCGGGAAGGGTCAGCAGCTCCGGATCGACGACCTCCCCGTCGGGATCGACCAGCTCGACCCGCTCGGTGATCCACTCCATGGCGGTCCGCTTGGAGATCTGCGAACGCATGTCCGACAGCCGTCCGGACGAGGCCAGCGCGTCGCGCAGCCGGGCGGTCTCGGCCGCCGCATCCACCTCGGCGCCGTTGCCGGCCGCGACCACAGCCTGCTCCAGTTCGGCGTCGACCGCCTCGTCGTCCGCCTCGAGACCCTCGGCCACGGCCACGGCCCGCAGCGCGAGATCCAGCTTGACGCTGCCGTCGGCGCTGAGCCGCAGGCCGCCCTCGAACTCGTCGCGGGACTGGCCGATGCTGTCGAGGTAGTCGTCGAGCTCGTAGCCCCGCTGGGCGAGGTCTCTGGTCAGGTTCTCGCGCCGCGCGTCCACCTCCGACGCGATCATCGCCTCGGGAACCTCGTCGGTGACGAGACCAGCCACCGCGGCGGCGACAGCCTCGCGGCGCACCGATTCGGCGTACATCACCCTGGTTCTGGCCTGTCCGGCCTCGAGCGCGCCGCGGAACTCCTCGGCCGTGTCGAACTCGGTGTTGGCCCCCACGAACTCGTCGTCGAAGTCGGGCAGGACAGCCTCCTGCACCTCCTTGACGAGCACCCGGAAACGGAGCTTCTGATCCTCGTCGGGGTCGGGATGCGAGGCCAGGAACTCCAGGATGTCGCCGGCGCTGGAGCCGCGCAGGTTCTCGTCGATCTCGGGCACCACCGCCCCGGTGCCGAGCAGGTAGTCGTAGTCGGAGGTAGTGAGACCGTCGATGGTCTCGCCGCCCAGGGCGCCGGTGATGTCGATGGTGAGATGATCGCCGTCGACCGCGGCCCGCTTCACCGGCGCCAGCTCCGCGAATTGCCTGCGGAACCGGTCGATCTCGGCCTCGATCTCCTCCTCGTCGACTGCAGGGCTGGGGATCTGCACGCTCAACTCGTCGTAGCCCGACACCAGGATGGCCGGACGGACGTCGACCACCGCGTCGAAGGACACCGGACCCGCTTCCGCGCCCTCGGTGACCTCGATGCGGGGCGCGTCGATGACGTCGACGTCGTGCTCGACGACGGCGCGGGCGTAGTAGTCGGGCAGGGAGGCCCGCAGGGCCTCCGCCCGGCCCGCCGCCGGTCCCAGCTGCGCCTCCAGCAGCCGTCGGGGCGCCCTGCCGGGACGGAAACCCGGAATCCGCACCTCGTGGGCGATGCGCCTGAAGGCCGCCTCGACCTCGGTCTCGAACTCTGCCTCATCCAACTCTACGGTCAGCTTGACGCGGTTGTCGGTGAGCGTCTCGACGCTGCTGCGCACGGCCGCGAGTGTACCGGTGCGGTCCCGCGGCACTACGCGAGCCCCGTCCCCGTCCAGCCCTGATGTTCGAAGCATCGCAGTGGTCAAGGGCCGCTACCGTGAGGGGCCCGCGGGCGTAGTTCAACGGCTAGAACCTCAGCCTTCCAAGCTGATGATGCCGGTTCGATTCCGGTCGCCCGCTCGAGCGCCCGACAAACCAACAAGAATGTGCCGATGATCGAAATCGCTGCTCGAACGCTCGGCAGGGTCGAGGTGTGCCGTCCCGGAGCGACCGCGAGGCTGTCGCTGATGGCCCGGGGCATCTACGGCGACGCATCCAACCGATCCGAGGCAGTGGCCGAGCCGCAATCCGAACAGGCATCGGGCTGACAGCATGCGAACCACCTTCGATCCCGAGCGGTTGCCCCCAACGATCCTGGAGCTGTTCAGGATCAAGCAGGGCGAGATGGTCTCCGCCCTCATGCACCTGGGCACCCGCCTGGACCTGTGGCAGGCCCTTCGGGACGCGGAACCGTGCACCAGCACCGAACTGGCCGGAGAGACCGGCCTCCAGGAACGGTGGGTGCGGGAATGGCTTCACGGGATGGCCGCCACCGAGCTCGTCCAGCATGACGACGGCCGGTTCGCGCTGACGCCCGAGGCCCGGGTGGCGCTGACCGACCGCGACCACTGGTCCTTCATGCCCGGGGTGTTCGGGCCTCCCATGACGCACTACGAGATAGAGCGCACTGCGGAGGCGTTCCGCACCGGGGTGGGCATGACCTGGGCCGAGCACGGCGAGCACGCCTGCCACATGCAGTGCGCCATGTCGGCGGCTCGGCAGGAGAGCTTCCTCGTGCCGGTGGTCCTGGCCTCCTTCGACGGAGCGACCGACCGGTTGCGAGCCGGTAGCGCCCGCATCGTGGACGTCGGCTGCGGAGCCGGGGTGGCGGCCAGGCTGCTGGCGTCGGGCTTCCCCCAGGCGACCGTGCTGGGCATCGACCCCTCCGAGCGGGCGATCACGTCGGCCCGGGCCGAGACGGAAGCCGCCGGCCTCGGCAACGTGACCTTCGAGCAGGGAACCTTCGACGACTTGGACCGCTTCGGGCCGGTCGACCTGCTCGTAACCCTCGACGTGCTGCACGACCTGCCGCGCCCGCAGGACGCGATCGCGGCCGCCAGCCGGAATCTGGCCGCCGACGGCTGGTGGCTGGTGGCCGACATCAAAGGGCGCGGGGACCTGGAATCCAACCGGAAGATACCGGTGCTGCCCTACATGTACGCGATGTCGGTCTTCTACTGCATGTCCTCGGCCCTTTCAGAGACGGGGGGCGAGGGCTTGGGGACCCTGGGGCTGCACCCGGCCCGACTGGAGGAGATGGTCGCGGACGCAGGGTTCACCCGCTTCACCCGCCATGACGTCGAACTGGACCCGACCAACTGGTACTACGAGATCCGGCTCTGACCCCGGCCGATCTCGGGTCTAGTCGTCGGTCGAAGGGGGCTCCGCGGCACGGGGCGCCACCTCGGGATAGAGGTGCGAGATGGTGCCCGGCTCGATGCGGCAGGACTCGATGTAGGCGTCCACGTCCTCGCTCTTGACGCGGATCACCCGGCCCATCCGGTATGCGGCGATGTACCCTTCATCAATGAAGCGGTACAGCGTTCGCGTCGTGATGCCGAGGCGCTTGGCCGCCGCGGTCGTACCCAGCCACTCGGCCTGAGTCTGCTCTTGTTGTTCTTCGTCGACCATGGCTGAACTGCCTTTCGATATTTTGCCATCATTCTTGATGTTATTCGACGGGTATGACGGGAACGGCCCCGCACGCAGCGACAGGGCAGCCAAGGAAACTCTACGGCGATTGCCGAGGAAGATGGTGGATGCAGGCCGGCCCTTCAGTACAACGGGTCGCGGGCCGCCGGCGGGGCTAGCCTGAAGAACGTGATCGATCGGGTTCTACTGGCCTCGCCGCGCGGGTTCTGCGCCGGAGTGGACATGGCCATCAAGGCCCTGGCCTGGATGATCCAGGCCTTCGATCCCCCCGTGTACTGCTACCACGAGATAATCCACAACCAGAAGGTGGTGAAGCGCTTCGAGGACGCGGGCGTCGTGTTCGTCGACGACATCTCCGAGGTGCCGCCGGGAGAGCCGATCATGCTCTCGGCCCACGGCTCCGCCCCGGAGGTGGTGCAGGTCGCCCGCGATCGGGGCGGCTACGTCGTGGACGCCGTCTGCCCCCTGGTCACCAAGGTCCACCACGAGGTCAAGACCCGGGCCGCCAAGGGCTACAAGATCGTTTACGTGGGTCACGAGGGCCACGAGGAGGCTGTGGGGACGATGGCCGTCGCCCCCGAGGCCATCTACCGCGTGGAGAACGCCAGGGGGGTGGCCGCACTGCCGGAGTTCTCCGAACCGGTCGCCGTCCTGGCCCAGACCACCCTCTCGCACCGTGAGTGGGAGGGAGTGCTGGAGCACACCCGCCGGCGCTTCCCCGACTTGTGGCAGCCGAGCATCAGCGACCTCTGCTTCGCGACCACCAACCGGCAGACGGCGCTCATGGAGATCGCGCCCGAATGCGACGCCGTGCTGGTCATCGGATCGGCCAACTCGTCCAACACCCAGTCCTTGGTGGACTTGGCCGCCGAGGCGGGCTGCCGCCGGGTGCTGAGGATCAACGACGCCGACGACATTCCCTCCGACCTCTCGGGAACGATCGGCGTGACTGCGGGAGCCTCCGCACCCGAGGACCTCGTCAGGGAGGTCATCGAACGCCTGGCGCCCGCCCTGGGCACGGACGAGGTGACCGTCATCGACGAGGCCGAGTACTTCCCTCCGCCGCGCAACCTCCGCGACCTCCTGGCCGCCGTGGAGGCGGCTGCGATCGTCAGCCTCGGATCCCGAACCCGGCAAAGGGCGCCGTTGAACGACCGCACGATCGACGCCAGCGACCTGCTCGACAGGCTCAGCCCCGCGCCCACCTGATTCCCCCTGAGGCCGAGCGGATAGGCGCGTACTGGTCCATACGGGCGAGGCCGTGGCCCGAGCGGCCCTCAGGTCGCAGCAACAAGAGCGGGAAACACCGTCTTCAGGCTTGGGGCGGTTCCTGGCCGGCGAGCACGCGGGCCTCCACGTAGAGGTCGCCCAACTCGACGAACAGGCGGTCGGTGACCTCGCTCACGGCCCGGCGCGGCACCCGCCCGCCGACCTGGGCGGGAGGCGGGATGGGTTCGCCGACAACGACGACCACCCGGCGGGGGCGGGGCACGAACGAACCCGCTGGAAGGGCTCGGACAGTGCCGCCGAGCCCGATGGGAACGATCGGCACCCCGGCACGGGCCGCGACGAACGCCGGCCCGTCCAGCATGTCGTCGCGCCGGACCCGATCCCCTGTGCGCCGAGTCCCCTCAGGGAACATCACCAGCGGCTCGCCGAGTGCCAGCACGTCGGTGGCGGCCCGCAGCGCGGTGCGGTCGGCGGTTCCCCGCTCCACGGGAAAGCCGCCCAGCACGGTGAGGAACACGCCCAGGGGCCGGTTCTCCCACAGGCTCTCCTTTCCCATGAAGCGCAGCCGCCGGCTGGTGGCCATCCCGGCGATCGGGGTGTCGATGAAGGACCGGTGCACGGGCGACAGGATGAACGGGCCCGTCGGGAAGTTGTCCTTGCCCTCAACCCGCAGCCTGAACAGCACCTTGCACAGGGCGAGGACCATCGACCACAGAACCCCGTAGAGGAGGCGTCCCCACAGGGGCTGGCGGCTCCGGTGAAGGGCGTCGTCGCCGGCAGTGCCGGCCTGTCTGCGGCGTCCGTATGCACTGCGGCTCATGACCCGCCGCTCACACCAGTTCCAGTATCTGCTCGATCGTCTCGTCGAAGGTCTTGTCGGTGGTGTCGAGCACCAATGCCTCCGGGGCCACCGCCAGCGGACCGGTACGGCGGGTGGAGTCGATCATGTCGCGCCGGGCCAGATCGGCGGCGACGGCATCGACTCCTGCGGCCTCGGGTCCGCCGTCGGGCGGGTTCGGTGCGTCGGCCAGGCCGTCCTGGCGGGCCCGGCGCAGGGCTCTGACCGCGGGGGCGGCGGTCAGGTAGACCTTGACCGCGGCGTCGGGGAACACCACTGTGCCGATGTCGCGCCCCTCCAGCACTCCCCCGCCGCACCGGCGGACCCACTCGCGCTGGCGGGCCACCATCTCGGACCGCACGTCGGGGTTGGCCGCGACCAGGCTCACAGCCCGGTTCACGGACCGCCCCCGGATCTCCACCGTGGCGTCCACGCCGTCGACGAAGACCCGGTCCTGCTCGACCCGGAGGTCGATGGCGCGGGCCACATTCGCGCTGAAGCGGTTGTCGGCGGGATCGCCGCCGGCCCGCAGCACCGCGAACGTGACCGCCCGGTACATCGCACCGGTGTCGAGGTACTCCATGCCCAGCCGGTCGGCCACGGCCCGGGCGACGCTGGTCTTGCCCGAGCCGGCCGGACCGTCGATGGCTATAACCCTCATCGGGTGGTGTCCCTCACTTGAGCTATCACCCTCATCGGGTGGTGTCCCTCACTTGAGCCATGACCCTCATCTGGTGGTGTCCCTCACCCTGAGCTATGGCCCTCATCTCCTCAAGGTCTCCAGCGTCTCGAAGAAGCCGGGGAACGTCTTGGCTACGCACCAGGGGTTCTCGATCTGTATTCCCGGCACCACCAGGCCCAGCACCGAGAACGCCATCGCGATCCGGTGGTCGTCGTAGGTGCGGACCCGGGCGCCCACCGGAGCGGGAGTGGGCTCAACCGCGAACCCGTCGGCCAACTCCTGAGCCTGGACGCCGCAACGGCGGAGCTCCGAGACCACGGCAGCTATCCGGTCGCTCTCCTTGCCCCGCACGAACCCGATGCCCCGCACCGTGGTCGGCGTCGACGCCAGCGACGCGGCTACGGCCAGTGTGGGAGCGGCGTCAGACATGTCGGACAGGTCGACATCCACGCCCCGCAGCGGACCGCCGGTCACGGTTGTGCGCCCTGAGACCTCTTCCGTTGACGCCCCCATCCGCTGCAGCAGCGACACGAAGCGGGCGTCGCCCTGGATGGAGCCGGCTCCGAGACCCTCGATCGCCACCGTCCCGGATGTGACCGCGGCCGCAGCCCAGAAGTAGGACGCCGCCGAAGCGTCCGGTTCCACCGCGTAGCTCTCGACCGGCTGGTAGCCGTCCCCCGCCACATGCACTGCTTCCGGCCCGACCGTGACGGCGGCTCCGAACGACCGCATCACTGCAGCCGTCATCTCGACGTACGACCTGCTCACGACCGCCCCGGCCATGCGGATCCTCAGCCCCCCGGGAACCAGTGGTGCGGCCATCATCAGCCCGGAGAGGAACTGGCTGGACCGATCGGTGGCCACAGCAGCCTCGACGGAGCGGATGGGTCCACGGATCAGCATCGGCAGGCTGTCACCGCCGGGCGGGAGCTCCACACGCGCGCCGAGCCGCCTCAGCGAGTCGGCCAGATCAACGAAGGGCCGGCCCCTCAACTGCGGATGGCCGTCAAGCGTCACCGGCCGCTCGGACAGGGCCAGCACCGGCGCCACGAAACGGCCCGTCGTGCCCGACATTCGGGCGTCCACCACCGCGCCCTCGGGCGTCTCGACCGTCCCTGCAGTGCCGCGGATCCGCATAGCCGCCTTCTCGGGTGTGCAGATCACCTCGGCGCCCAGCGACCTGACCGCTCCGACCATGGCCTCGGTATCGTCGGCGAAGAGAGCTCCGGTGAGCGTGGTCTCGCCCGAAGCCAGCGCGGCGCAGATGAGAGCCCGGTTGGTGATGCTCTTGGATCCCGGCAGCGTCACGGTCGCGTTCGGCGGGAACTCCAGCGGGGTGATGTCCAGCGGCTCCATCATCCGAGCGGTTTGAGGGACGGCCGGTACCCGGAGTCGGTCAGGCTCCGCGCGAACTGCTCCGCCGCGTCGCTGTCGACCAGGGCCAGCACCACGCCGCGCGCCCCCTCCGCGGAGTGGGCGATCTCAAGGTCGTAGATGTTCACGTCGAGGTCGGCCGCAAGGGTCGTGATCCTGGCCAGCTCGCCCTTCTGGTCGCGTATGGCGATCCGCACCTCGGTCAGGCGCGAGGGCTCGGGCGCTCCGGTGGACAGGCTCCGCCGGCTGTCGCGGGCCGCCTCCAGCCGGGACAGCAGCTCAGCGCGGTCGCCCCCGGAGACGATCAGCCGCATCTCGACCAGCTCATCGAGCAACTCGTCGAGGACGTCGGTGATGGCGGCTCGGTTCTCGACGCAGATCTCGGGCCAGATGGCGGGGTGGGCCGCGGCCACCCGGGTCATGTCGCGGAAGCCGCCGGCCGCGAGCCTCAGCAGGGCGCGATGCTCGTTCGAGCGTCCTTCGGCGATGCGCATCAGCACGGCCGCGGTGAGGTGCGGCACATGGGAGACAACCGCCACCAGCGCGTCATGGCGCTCCGGCGAGAGCGCTATCGGCTGGGCTCCCAGCTCTGAGACGATCTCGCGCACGCCGGCCAGGGCGGAATCGTCAGTGATCGACGTGGGGGTGAGCACCCACACCGCGTTCCGGAACAGGTCGGGGTGGGCGCCGTCCAAGCCGTCCTGCTCGCTGCCGGCCATCGGATGGCCGCCCACGAACCGGGGATCGTTCACCGCGCCGCACACGGGGGCCTTGACGCTGCCGACATCGGTGACGATCGACGCGCCGGCGTCGATCAGCTTCTGGGCGACAGGGGCCAGCACCGAGGGTGGAGCAGCCACGACGGCCAGGTCGCACCGTCCCGGCTCGCCGATGCAGTCCACCGCGCCCATGGCCACCGCCGAGGCGGCCCGCAGGGGGTCGGGCTCGATGCCGGTGACCTGCCACCCGGCCTTGCGGAGAGCCATGCCCACCGAGCCCCCGATGAGTCCGGTGCCGGCGATGACGGCACTGCGGGTTCGGGCCATGGACGGCGATGCTACCGGTGCGATCCGCCCCCCTTTGCATCTCCGCTCCTGCTGGCGGCGGCCTGCTCCAGGAGCCTGGCCTCCTCAGGTGTCAGCGACCGCCAGCGGCCCGGAGCCAGGCGCCGGTCGGCGAGGGGGCCGATCCTGGTCCGCACCAGGCGGCGCACGGGATGGCCCACCGCCTCGCACATCCTGCGGACCAGCCGATTGCGCCCCTCGTGGACGGTGATTCGCAGCACGTCGGGCGCCACCAGTGCCACCTTGGCCGGTCCGGTCGGACCGTCATCGAGCTCCACACCTTGGCGCAGGGCTCTCACCGCCGCCGGTCTCGGCTCCCCCGACACATGGGCCAGGTACTCCTTGGCGATGCCGAACGACGGGTGGGCGAGCCGGTGGGCGAGGTCCCCGTCGTTGGTGAGCAACAGCAGCCCCTCGGTCATCAAGTCGAGGCGCCCGACGGGGAAGACGCGCGGCTCGGCCGGCACGAGGTCGGTGACAACGGGCCGTCCCTGCGGGTCGTGCGCCGTGGTCACGACTCCCGGCGGCTTGTTGATCAGGTAGTGGACGAGGTCGGGTCGCACACCGACGACCGCTCCGTCGACCTCGACCACGGCCCGGGTAGCATCGATGCGGGCGCCCAGCCGGGCCACCGCGCCGTCGACTCGCACCCGTCCATCCGATATCAGGGTCTCGCAGGCGCGGCGACTCCCGAACCCGCACCGGGCCAGGGCCTTCTGCAGTCGCTCACCGTCGGCCGACGTCACCCGTCCGCGTCCGGTGCGTCTGCGTCGGACACCACCCGCAATCGTCGCTCCATGGCCTCGACCGCAGCGGGGTCCGGGACGAACTCGCCGAGCGGGGGCAACTCGTCGAGGGAGTCGAGGCCGAGGTGCTCCAGGAACTGGGACGTGGTCCCGTACAGCGCCGCCTGGCCCGGTCCCGGGAGACGGGCGATCTCGTCGATGTAGCCGCGGCGTCGCAGCGTCCGCATCACGCCGTCCACGTTCACACCCCGGACCTCGGCGACCTGGTGGCGGGACACCGGCTGCTTGTAGGCCACGACGGCCAGCGTCTCGAGCGCGGCAGCGGAGAGCCGACCGCCGTGGCCCTCGCGCACGAACCGCTCCACGTAGACGTCCTGGCTGGGCGCGGTCTGGTAGCGGTAGCCTCCGGCCACTCGGGCCAGCACGAAGCCGCGTCCCTGCGACTCGTACTCGGCCGCGAGCGCATCGCAGGCTACGAGCACCTGCTCCGTGGAGGTCTGGACAACGGCCGCCAGCACTTGCGGCGACAGGGGCTCGTCCGCGAGCAGCAGCACCGCTTCGAGCGCGGCCGTGATCGAGGCGTCCGGCGAAGTCGCCTGGTCCGCGGCGCTGGTCACCGGTGGACTCAACCGTCGTAGGCGTCCGCGCCGGCCATCGCGGCCTGGCGAACACGGGCGTCCTCGCCGCCGGTCCACGAGATGACGATGTCTCCGAACGTGGTCGCCTGCTGGACGTCGGCCAGCCCCTGCTTGATCAGCTCGAGCACGGCCAGGAACCGCACGACCAGCTCGAGACGATCGTCGATACCGACGGTGAGCCGCCGGAAGGTGGCCTGCCCCGAACGGGCCAGCTCCCCGATCAACTCGGCCACGGCGTCGCCCACGGTCAGCGAGATCGGCGTGATGTGGGTTGTGTCGACCCGCGGCGCGGCGCGGGGGGCCGCGGCCCGAAGGTAGGCGGTGCGGAGGTCGCTTCCAGACACTCCCTCCAGCACGGCTGGGGCCAGCATGAGCCAACGGTCCTCGGTGACGCCCATTGCGCGGGGGTGGCTGCGGGCCGCCGCCTCGAACAGCCGGCGCAGCCTCTGGGATGCATCCCGGAACGTGTTGCACTCCAGAAGGCGGGCCAGCAGCAGGTCCCGCTCCGAGATCGCTTCCAGCTCGTCGTCGAGGTCCACCGCGGCCTCGGTGGGCAGCAGGCGCTTGACCTTCATGTCGACCAGGGTCGCGGCCAGCAGCAGGAACTCGGTGGCCGCTTCCAGATCGCAATCAGACATCTGTTCGATCTCGGCCAGGAAGGCGTCGGTGATCCGGGCGATGGGAATGTCGTAGATCTCCACCTGCTCACGGAGGATGAGCTGCAGAAGCACTTCGAACGGCCCGCTGTAGGCGGGCGTGGACACCTGGTAACCGGTCGACAGGCCGCCGTGAGCAAATCTGGACGCCGCATAGGACATTGAACGCGAGATTACTCCCCAGAGACCGAGCGGCCGGGTCAACGATCGAGATCCTGCTTCAGCGGGGCCGTGACCCGAGCGGCCCGTGAGCGGAGCGGACGAGAGCGGAATGTACGCTGGCCCGCCATGGTGAGGGTCCTTTCCGGCATCCAGCCCAGCGGTGATCTGCACCTGGGCAACTACCTAGGGGCGATCCGCAACTGGGCGAGAATCCAGCACACCGCCGACGCCTTCCACCCTGTGGTGGACCTCCACGCCGTGACCGTGCCGCAGGAGCCCGGCGAGCTGGGCAGGGCGACGCTGCGGATGTCGCAGATGCTGATGGCCGCCGGGCTCGACCCGGAGGTCTGCACGATCTTCGTGCAGAGCCATGTGCGGGAGCACACCGAGTGCGCCTGGCTGCTGGAGTGCACCGTGTCGTTCGGCGAGCTGAGCCGGATGACCCAGTTCAAGGACAAGTCGGGCCAGCAGCAGTTCCTCTCGGCCGGGCTGTTCACCTACCCCGCGCTCCAGGCGGCCGACATCCTGCTGTACGACGCCGACGAAGTGCCGGTGGGCGCCGACCAGCGCCAGCACATCGAGCTCACCCGCGACATCGCCGAGCGGTTCAACTCCCGCTACGGCGAGACCTTCAAGCTGCCGGCCGCGGTGGTTTCGGCGGCCGGGGCCCGGGTGATGGACCTGCAGAGCCCGACCAACAAGATGTCCAAGTCGTTGGATTCACCGCGGGGCACCGTGGACATCCTCGACGACCCGTCGGTCATCACCCGCAAGATCAAGTCGGCCGTCACCGACAGCGAATCCGAGGTCCGCTACGACGTGGCGGCCAAGCCGGGAGTGTCGAACCTGCTGTCGATACTGGGGGCGGCCACCGGCCGCACGCCGGAGGAGGCCGCCGGGGGCTACTCCATGTACGGGCCGCTCAAGGCCGACACCGCCGACGCGGTGGTCGAGTTGCTAAGGCCGATCCAGGCCCGCTTCGCCGAACTTGAGGCCGACCCGGCGGAGACGTCGCGGCTCCTGAAGATCGGCGCCGACAAGGCCCGGGCCATCGCCGCGGTCACCCTGGAGCGGGCCCGCTCCAACATCGGCCTGCTGGCTCCCTAGCTGGCGGTACGGGGCTCGGGGGACGGCTCATCCCCCGGCAGGAACGGTCAGCAGCGCGATCCAGATGAAGATGGTGGCCAGGACGATGGTTGACACGGTGATGTACAGGTGCCTGGCCTGGCTCTTGACGAGTTCGGCGCGGCTCTCGGCGTGGGCGACCTTGATGTCGGCGACGGCATCGGTGACCTCGACCCTCAAGTCCGCAAAGGCGGTCGTGACCTCGACCCTGAACTCTGCGAGGGCGGCGGTGAAGGTGGCGGCGAGAGTGGCTCCGAGGACCTGGAGGTCGTCCTTGGTGGCCATGGTGTCCCAGCCGCCGGGTGGCAGTTGCTGCATGAGGGTTTCGGCGTCGTCTGTGCCCGTCAGTTCTGTCAGCGTGTTGAACAGCGAGGCTCGCTGTGCTTGGGTCGTCGCCGCTCCGGGCCTCCCGTCTACTCGTGGGTCTCGATTAGCGGGAACCGTCGACGGCTCCGATCCTGCCCGGAGAGCCAGCTCCGGGCTGGCAATGACAATATCAGCTAGCTTCTGCGGTTTCAATCAACTTAGTTATCCGGAGCTGTCACTGAATAGCGTCAACACTGCCTCAATGGATTCTGTGCCAGGCCTTCCGCCCTCAGCGGCAGGGGTGACATTGCGCCCGGCATTGATGAGCGAGCGACCCAGCGGTGCAATCGAACGGGAACAGGTCCTATTGCTCGAACGGTGTCGACGCTGGAGGGGCCGGCAGTGAGGGAGGTAGGCCGGCGATGGTCCGTGCCGTCTCCACCGAGACGGTCACAAGTCTGCGCAGGTGCCGGACCAGATTGAAGGGCTCGTCCGCCCCGGCCGGGGACCCTCACGCCCTTAGAGCGAGCGCGGATTGATCGGCGGCCAATCGCGTCGCAGGGTGGTCATTTCCG
>VYBO01000130.1:64178-93457 GCA_009844405.1 Acidimicrobiaceae bacterium | reverse complement strand
CAAACGAGCCCGAGCCGCCCTAGACCGCTCAACCAAACCCGCGACACACCACTAGCGACGTTCGAACACGCTCTGCAGGCCTCCGATGACCGAGCCCTCGCCCTGGGAGCCGCCGGGCCTGATGTTGGCCAGCACCCGGTCGGCGAACCGGTTGAACGGAAGCGACTGCAGCCACACCCGGCCCACGCCGGTGAGGGTGGCCAGAAACAGGCCCTCTCCGCCGAAGACCATCGACTTGAGGTTGCCGGCTCGCTCGATCGAGTACTGGATCGACGGCTGGAAGGCGACGATGCAGCCGGTGTCGACCCGCAGGGTCTCGCCCTGGAGCTGCTTCTCGACGATGGTTCCGCCCGCGTGCACGAAGGCCAGTCCGTCGCCGGAGATGGACTGGAGGATGAAGCCCTCCCCCCCGAACAGGCCGGTTCCGATCTTGCGGTTGAAGACGATGTCGAGCTTGGTGCCCGACGCCGCGCACAGGAAGGCGTCCTTCTGGGCTATGAGCTGCCCGCCGGCCGCGGCCAGGTTGATGGGCAGGATCTTGCCGGGATAGGGCGCGGCCATGGCCACCCGCTGCTTGCCCTGGGGCGCGGCGTTCATGAAGTGGGTCATGAACAGTCCCTCGCCGGTGATGCCGCGCTTGGCCGCCGACTTGAGCTTGCCCCAGGCGCCCTGCTCAGGATCGGAGCCGTCGCCCATCTTCGCCTCGAAGGTGATGCCCTGCTCCATGTACATCATGGCCCCGGCCTCGGCGATCACGATCTCGCCGGGGTCGAGCTCGACCTCCACGAACTGGAGGTCGTCTCCGTAGATCTGGTAGTCGATTTCATGGCTCCGCATGGCTGCCTCCTGCATGTTTCGAGCCTTGCAGGGCGAGATTAGCGGGCGCCGGGCAAGAGTCCGTCGATCCCGTGCTTCCGCCGTCGATGCTGAGATCGGGGTCAGGTCCAGGACCAGCCGTGAGTGCTGGCGAGGCTTGCGGCTGACAGCAGCACGGCCATCTCGGCTACCTGCTCGGTGGCGCCCAGGACGTCACCGGTGATGCCTCCGAAGGCTCGCCAAGCGACAAGGCCTACCAGCACTGCTCCCGACGCGGCCGCTGCGAGCGACACCGCGCCCGGCAGCCCGAGGCCGGCCGCAGTCGCCGAAGTGACGACGACCGCGGCGGCAGTCCAGGCCCGGGGCAGGTGGGCCGCGTAGCTGTGGCCAAGGCCGGCGCCAGCCGCTTTGGGGGCCGCACCCATCATCCCCACCGCCATCGTGCGGCCCAGCATGTGGGCCACCACCAGCGCGATCAGCCCGTCGGTGGCTGCGAGCGAAGACACCGCGAACACCCGCACCAGCGTCGACAGCACCAGCGCCAGCACCCCGAAGGCACCTACACGGGAGTCCTTCATGATCGCCAGGCGCCGCTGCCGGGTCATCCCGCCGAGCGCGTCGGCGGTGTCGGCCAGGCCGTCCTCGTGGAAGCAGCCGGTGGCGACGGCACCGGCCGCCACAGCCAGCACTGCCGCGAGCGGTGCGCCCAGTGGACCGTGAAGGGCCCAGTAGACCGTGCCGGACAAGGCTCCGACAACCGCCCCCACGACAGGGAACCATGGGACGCTGCGGCCCGGCTCCCGGTCGTCGCCCGGATGGGCGCCGCCCGGCAGGCGGGTGAGGAAGGCCCAGGCCCGCCGCAGGCTCACGGGAGCGCTCCCCGCGGGTCCCAGGTCACGGCTGGAGGCTCAGTCGGCATGACGGCATCACTGCTGGAGGCCCCATTCCTCGAAGGTGGCCACGTCGGTCACCGCCGCTGCAGCCATGCGGATGATGGGCACCGCCACCAGCGCTCCCGACCCCTCCCCCAGCCGCAGGTCGAGCCGCATGAGCGGGTCGAGCCCCAGCGTCTCCAGCGCCCGCTGGTGGCCGGGCTCAGCCGAGCAGTGCCCGGCGATGCAGTGATCGAGGCTGCCGGGGCGAGCCACCGCCAGCGGAGCGACCGCGGCGGTGGCGATGAACCCGTCGAGCACCACCGGCAGCCGGCGGTGACGGGCCGCGGCGACGGCACCGGCCATGGCGGCCAACTCCCGGCCCCCCAGGCGTCTCAACGCCTCCAGCGGCGGGACCGCCCCCACCCGGTCGAGCGCAGCCTGGACCACGTCACACTTGCGGGCCAGTGCCGCTCCGACCACGCCGGTTCCGGGACCGACCCAGTCGGCGGCCTCCCCGCCCAGCACGGCGGCCGCCACCGCCGCGGCCGCGGTGGTGTTGCCGATCCCGATCTCGCCCACCACCAGCAAGTCGGCGTCGTCCCTCTCGACCGCGGCCGCGCCGGCAGTCACGGCCGCATCGAACTCGTCGCCGCTCATGGCGTCGGTGACACGGATGTTGCCGGTGGGGCGTCCCACCCCCGCGTCGACCAGTTCGAGGGTCGCGCCGACTTCGCGGGCGAGCACGGAGACCGTGGCCACACCGCTCTTGATGGCGTCGACCATGGCCGCAGTGACCTCCGCCGGGTAGGCGCTCACGCCGTCGGCGGCCACGCCGTGGTCGGCGGCAAACACCAACACATGGGGCCGGTCCACCCGCGGTGTGTCAGTGCCCTGCCAGCCGGCCAGCCAGGCAGCCACCGCGTCGAGACGGGCGAAGGCGCCGACCGGGCGCAGCACGGTGGCCGCCCGGGCCGCTACCTCGTCACGTGCGGACCCGTCCGGTCCGGGAAGGTCGGCAAGCAGCCCTCCAAGAACGCCGCTCTCCGCTGTCACAGCCGCTCCCGCACGCGAACTGGCAGCGGAGAGCGCCCTACAGGGACCTGAACGCTGCCAATTCGCTGGACCGGCAGTGTCCGGAAACAGGCCGGGGCCTGCGCCCTCACTCGCCCCGTCCTATGAGGCCCAGCTCGTCGGCCGGGTCGACGAGCGGCAGCAACCGGCCCGCGACCACCAGGTGGGCGTGGTCCGCGGCTCGTACCATCGCCTGGTTGATCAAGCCCAGCAGATCCCGGAAGTCGCGTCCCAGCGGCGTGGCCGGGACCACGCCCGAGCCGACCTCGTTGGTGACCACCAGCGCCTGCCCAGGCCTGGCCACCAGCTCACCGGCCAGCCGGGCCGCCTCCTCCTGGATGTCAGCGTCGCCTGGGCGCGGCTCGGCCAGCATCCGGTTGGTGAGCCAGATGGCCAGGCAGTCGACGATTATGGTCTCGGCTGGGTCGACCTTGGTCACGGCCCCGGCAAGATCGTGGGGCGCCTCGACGGTCGTCCAATGAGCGGGCCGCTCGGCGCGATGCCGGGCTATGCGCTCGGCCATCTCCTCGTCGCCTGGCTCGGCTGTGGCTATGAACGTCACCGGTGCTCCCAGGGCGTCCGCCGCGGCTACCGCCGCGGCCGATTTGCCCGACCGGGCGCCGCCGGTGAGCACCGTCAGCGCCAACGGACCGGTCTTCCGATTCTGTCCTCATCGAACTTCTGTCGATCATCCACCGCACAGGTGGGAAAGTCGCAGGAGGTTCGTGCTGCGGCGCTCATCGCCGGTTCGGATCCGGCATCAGAAGTTGATTCCCTTCTTGGGCAGGATCCTGCCCGGACTCGGAGCAGCCATCGCAATGGCTGCCGAGCGAGACTAGCCCAACACGACCCTGTTGTACGCTGCCGCGATGGCCGCCCATTCGCCGTCATCTGGCCTAGCGCCGGGCCTGATGGTGTGCGGGACCGCCTCGAACGCGGGCAAGTCGACCCTCGTTGCAGGTCTTTGCCGTCTGCTCGCACGACGGGGGCTGCGAGTCGCTCCTTTCAAGTCTCAGAACATGGCCCTCAACTCGGCGGTGACCCTCAGCGGCCACGAGATCGGCCGGGCGCAGTTCAGTCAGGCTCAAGCCGCCGGTGTGGAAGCCACCGTCGACATGAACCCGGTACTCATCAAGCCGACGTCGGACACGGATGCTCAAGTGGTGGTCAACGGCCGACCGTACGCGACGATGAGTGCGGCGGAGTACCACAAACACAAACCGGAACTGTTCGAGATGGTCCTCGACTCGTTGGCACGGCTGCGACGGACCTTCGACGCCGTCGTGGCCGAGGGTGCCGGAAGCCCAGCCGAGATCAACCTGGCTCCGACCGACATCGTCAACCTGAGGGTTGCCGAACGTGGCGGCATGAACGCGATCGTTGTCGGCGACATCGATCTGGGCGGAGTATTCGCCTCGCTGTACGGCACGGTCGCACTCCTGCCAACGGAGCAGCGACGTCTGGTGCGCGGCTTCGTCATCAACAAGTTCCGCGGCGATCCGCAGCTTCTCGGCGACGCTACTGCCGACCTTGAGAAGCGCTGCGGCATTCCCACGATCGGGGTGTTGCCCATGCTCGAAGACGTGCACATCGACACGGAGGACTCCGTGGCACTGCGCGACATGCCTATCGTCGCCTCCGACACGGACCGGGACTGCACGCACCGAGCCGGCGCACACCCCAGCACCGCTCAACTCAATGTCGCCGTCATCGCCTACCCCTGCTTGTCGAACTTCACCGATCTGGATCCCTTGGCCAACGAGGGTGACGTATCGCTGCGGTTCGTGCGCTCTGTTCGCGAGCTGGGACACCCGGACCTGATCGTCTTGGGCGGTTCCAAGGCCACCGCGGCCGACCTTGAGTGGATGAGGACGCGCGGCCTCGATCAGGCCGTCGCTACCGCGGCGCGCAAGCGCAGGAGCGTCCTGCTGGGCATCTGCGGCGGTTACCAGATGCTGGGCCGGACCATTGACGACGACGTCGAGTCACGCCTCGGTGTGGTTGAAGGCATGGGTTTGCTTGATGTCGAGACCCGCTTCGAGCACGACAAGATGCTCGCCCACGTGAGCGGCACCGCGTTTGGTGCTGCGGTCACGGGCTACCAGATTCACCACGGTCGGGTTCGTCGCAAACCCGACGGCACGGCGACACCGTGGCTCTGGTTCAACCAGGAGCCCGACGGCTGGTGCGCCGATGAGGTCTACGGCACAACGCTGCACGGCCTGTTCGAGAGCGACGACTTCCGTCGAGCGTTCCTCACCCATGTGGCGACGTTGAACGGCTGCCGTTACGACCCGGATCCCGTGCCATTCTCAGAACGTCGACAAAGGCAGTTCGACGCCGTCGCCGACGCCATGGAGGAGTGCCTTGACATGTCCACGCTGCTGGAGATCATGGGAATCTCGTGAACCCAAGGACACACGAGCACCGTGGTGTTGAGAGAGCGGAGCGGCCTGCCTGCGACCCCCCGGCACGCCGGGCTCGGCTCAGTAGTCGATGCCCTTCTTGGCGCGGACGCCGCGGTCGTAGACATGTTTGACCTTGTGCATCTCGGTGACGGTGTCGGCCATCTCGATCATCCACTGGGGAGCGTCGCGTCCGGTCAACACCAGCGACACTCGCTCGGGGCGGTCGCGAAAGGTCGCTTCCACATCGGACGCGTCGATCCAGCCCCAGTTGAGGGGGTAGGTGATCTCGTCGAAGACGACTAGCCGGTGAGTGCCCGACTGTACCAGCGCCTTGCCGTGCCGCCAGGCCGCTTGGGCCTCCGCCTCGTCGCGGGTTAGGTCCTCGCTGTTCCAGGTGAACCCCTCTCCGAGCGACCAGAAGTCCATGCCGAGGGGCTCGGCCATCAGCTGCTCGCCCGTCACCCATTTGTCTGATTTCAGGAACTGCACGACCGCGACCGGCCACCCCCGGGCCTTGGCCCGCAGTGCGGTGCCGAAAGCCGCCGACGACTTGCCCTTGCCGTCCCCGGTGTACACCACCACAAGGCTGCGCGCCACGCGCAGACCGTCGGGTCGCGGATCCTCGGTGGGGGGTGAGCCAGCGGATGTCGATGCCTCGCTCATGGTTGCCTCCTGTTGTCGTTGATCGAGTCTCTTCGACGGCCCGTCGAGGGCACAATCACCGGCCCGTCGGGATCGTCGAGCACGCGCACCTGTGCGCCGAACTGCTCGGCAATGATCTTCGCGGTGAGCACCTGCCGCGACGGCCCGCACTGCATGATCCGACCGTCGGCAAGGACGGCTACCCGATCGCCGTAGCGAGCGGCCAGCGTCAGGTCGTGCAGCGTCGCGATGACGGTGAGGCGACGCTCGCGCTGCAACGCGTTCACCAGCTCCAACACGTCCTGCTGGTGACCCAGATCAAGGGCCGTGGTCGGCTCGTCCAGCAACAGCACGCTGGTTTGCTGAGCGAGCGCCCGCGCGAGCAGAGCACGCTGACGTTCACCGCCCGACAGCGACTGAACCGCCCGGTCCCCGAAGCCGCGCAGGTCGAGGCGATCCAACACCTCGGCGGCGACTTGGCGGTCGGTGGCCGTTTCAGCCGAAAACACGCTCCGGTGAGGAGTGCGCCCCAGCAGCACGTAGTCGGCGACCCGCATTCCCCGCGGCACGACCGGGGTCTGCGGGACGTAGGCGACGGTTCTCGCACGAGCGGCGCGACGTTGACCGGCGAGCCCACCGACCTTCACGCTTCCGTGGTAGTCGACCAAGCCGAGCAACGCCCGCAGAAGCGTGGTCTTGCCGGCGCCGTTGGGGCCGACGATGTTCACCCACTCACCCGCATCAACCGTCAGATTCACGCCTCGCAGCACCTGTGTTCCGTCGAGGCGCACACTCAGGGACTCCACGTCCACCGCGCTGCTCACCAGATCTCCCGGCGACTCGTGCGCAACACGAACACGAAGAAGGGCGCGCCCAAGAAGGCTGTGACCACGCCGATCGGCAACTCGGCGGGCGACAGCACAGTTCGGGCGACAAGATCGGCCAAGACCATGAACGCACCCCCGAACAGCACCGACAGCGGGAGCACCGCTCGATTGCTTGTGCCGAACACCAACCGCACAGCGTGAGGGACGATGATGCCTACGAAGCCGATGAGGCCACTAACCGAAACGGCAGCCGCGGTTCCCAATGACGCGGCGAGCACCACGATCGTGCGGACGAGTCTGGGCTCGAGTCCCAGCGCCGCCGCCTCGTCGTCGCCCACGGCGAGCACGTCGAGGGCGCGCCGGTAGCGCAGAACCACCACCGTGGTCACCAAGAAATACGGCGCCAACAAGGCGGGTTCGGACCAGCCCGAGGTCGCGATCCGGCCCAGGATCCAGGCGAAGATCTTGCGGAAGGCGTCGTTGTTGGCTTGCAGCATGTACGTCTGGCATGCGCCCAGGAAACTGGCCACCGCGATGCCTGCCAGGATCAGCGAAGCCGTCGATCGTCCGCCGAGGTGTCCGGCCGCGAAAGCTGCCACCACCGCCACTATCGCCCCGGCGAAGGCCGCGAGCGGCACCGGGTCGAACAGGCCGGCACCGTCACCGGCGTTGTTGACGATGGCAACGGTCGCTCCGAGGCCGGCCCCTGCGGCGATGCCGAGCAGGTAGGGATCGGCCAGCGGGTTGCGGAAGGCCGCCTGATAGGTCGCGCCGCTGACGGCCAAGGTGGCACCAACCAGCAGTCCCAGTACGACGCGGGGCAACCGGATGTTGGTGACGATGGCCGCATGGGCGTCGCTAAGCCCTGAATCGGCGTTCACCGCGGGCAGTGCATCCGCGAGTTCCATCACAACGCGATGGGCGGGGATGCCGACCGGCCCCACGGTAAGGCCCGCCACGACGGCCACAACCACCGCCGCCAACGCCGCCGCCAGTGGGCCGATCCCGAGCCCAGAGGCCCGGACAGCGTCGTTGACATCGCCGTCGGAGGAGGCGCCAGGTGCGATTGTCACCGAGATCGATAGTCCCGCAGTTCGAGAGCCGTCGTCGATGGCTTCGATCAGCTCGGGGAACCGATGGCCGTCAACGCGTCGGAGATCGCCTCGATGAACTCCACGAGTCGCGGTCCCCACCTGGACACGATGTCGTCGTTGAGCTCAACGACATGGCCGTTGCGGACCGCGCTCAGCAACGGCCAGCCGGGCCGGGCCGCAACCGTCTCGGCGTTCTGACCGCAACACAGCGTGTCGGCGAGGAAGATCAAGTCCGGATCGGCGTCAAGGAGGTACTCCTCGCTGAGCTGCGGATAGCCGGACCCGCCCTCGTCAGCGGGATCGGCCACGTTGGTGAGGCCGAACAGGGAGTACACATGTCCGACGAAGGTGCCGCTGGTCACCGAATACAGCGAGTCGGTCAGCTCGTGGTAGTAGCTGAGACCTGTCGCGTCCGGCGCGGCTGCTATCAGTTCGGCGATCCGGTCCTGCATATCTGCGATGAGCTGCGCCGCCGCCTCTTGTCGGCCGAGCGCCTCGCCGAAGCCGTCGATCTGGGCGTACACGTCCTCGAAGGTGGCGGGCGCGTCGATGACGAGGGTGGAGATGCCGAGCGCGTCGAGACTCGCGATGACGTCACCGTCGGGACCCATCACCACCAGATCAGGCTCATAAGAGGCGATGGCCTCAATGTTGGGATTGAATCCGCTGAGGTCGGTGACGGGCGTCTCGGGCGGGTAGTAGGAGTAGGAGTCAACGGCAACGACACGGTCGCCGGCACCGATGGCGTACAGGAACTCAGTACCGGTCGGCGAAATCGAAACGATGCTCTGATAGGCGTGTTCACCCTCGTCGAGAGCGGCAGCGGGCGCCGTCGATGTCGTCGCCGCTGCGGCCTCCGTCGTCGTTGACGCAGGCGCCTCGGTTGTCGTTGGGGGGGATTCCTCAACCGGTTCCGGCTGCGGTGCGGCGGTGGTCGATGTGACGGTGGCGGCAGGCGCTTGTGCAGTGCTGTCGTCGCCGTCGTCGCTGCCGCAGGCCGCAGCCAGCAGCAGCATCGGCGTGGCCATGCACAAGAGCCTCAGCACCAATTGACGGGCTCGGGCGTTGGAACGGATCACGGTGTTCTCCCTTCTGCTCGAGTTCGGGGCCGAGCAGCGGGAGTGCCGCCGCACGAGCCTCCCCTTACCTCGAGGGTCGGATCGTCGAGCCGGCAGCCAGGCGATCGGACTCATCCCGCCGGCCGGGGCCGGCGAGCATCACCGCTGCGGGACAGTGCCGGGTTCTCACCGGCTTCGCTGCCTGTCGGCGCGGCAGAGCCTACGCGCCGGCACCGCTTTGAGCAATGGCCGGAGGTCTGCTGCGATCAGCGGCAGACCGGCTCGTAGCGCAGGCCACGGTCGGCCAGCCGCTCCAGAGCCATGTCCAGGCCCTGCACCGTCGCGGAGCGGTCGCCGCCACCGTCGTGCATCAGCAGGACTACTCCGGGCCTGGCCAACTGCACGATGTAGTCGGCGATCTCCTCTGCCGGGGGACGGAGCCAGTCGGAGGGGCTGGCATCCCACGTCAACAGCGACAGGCCGTGGTCCGACGCCCATTCCCTCGTGAAGGCGTCGATCGAGCCGTACGGAGGGCGCAGGCAGGGCGTGGCGAGGTCCCCCAACACCATCTGGGTCCGGCTGATCGTCTCGTCGAAGGCGGCCCGGGACAGCCCGGCCAGGTCCTCGTGTTTCCAGGTGTGGTTGGCGATGGTGTGACCCTCGGCCGCTATGCGCTGGATGATGTCGGGATAGGCCTGGGCCAGCGAGCCGACCACGAAGAAGGTGGCCCGGGCGTCGTGACGGGCCAGGACGTCGAGCATCTGCGGCGTGTAGTCGGGATGGGGGCCGTCATCGAAGGTCAGGTAGACGACGTCACCGTCGTCGTCGGGCGTGACCGGTCGGGGCACAGTCACCGCCTCCGTAGTAGTCGTGGACGCGGGGTCGGCGCCGCCCAGCGGTAGTACCTCGACAGTGAGTTCGTAGCCGGACTCTCCTGCGTGCGAGGAGACCACAGTCACCTTCCACGGTCCGGTGGCCGGCAACTCCGCCTCCACAAGTTGGGACCGCCGGGCGGCGGAGTTGACCACCAAGTGGTCCAGGCGGACATCGAGCCATACACCCAGGGGTGCTCGCAGCGTGGCGGTGAACGGCTGGCCCTCCGATGCGTACACCGTGTAGGTCTGGCGTTCGCGGAAGTCGATCGTCCCCGACTCCGTGGCGCCTACGGCGCCCGGCTCGAAGCGGATGTTCACTTCCGGCCGCTCCGGGCCGGGAATCGGCATGTCCTCGATGGGCTCCGTGCCGATCACCGTCGCCAGCAGTGACGGCGCCGACGGGTCGATCTCCAGCGTGGTGTGCCGGGAGATGATTGTGAAGGGTTCATCCTCGGCCCGGTCGAACAGCGACACCTCGATCAGACCGTCCCGCACCGTTATGGCGTCCATGACGATCCGATCGCCGACGAAGACGGGGGACAGCGCCACGGCGGTGCCGCCGTCGTCGAGCACCGGCACGACCAGGTGGAAGACACCCGTCCCCGGAGACCGCTCGATGATGTGGGCTACCACGTCCTCGTCGCCGTCACCGTCGAGGTCGCCTTGGGCGACCCGGTTCTGGAGCGTGAACATGGTGGCCGAGGCGCCGCCGTACGACACGGTGGCCCGACCTCCCTCCAGCCGTACGACTTCTCCGTCGATCTCCACCGTGAGGTGCTCCAGATCCTCCCAGCCGATGGGATCGGGCACCAACGGCGCCACGGGGGGCGGGTCTTCCGCCTCGACTGGATCGGCCGAAGGCGCGGCCGGATCGGGGCGGTCCTCCGGCTGGGTCGAGGTGGAGGGAGCAGGGGTGGTGGCGGAGGTGGTGCGCGACACAGTTGGAGCGGTCGTCGCGGTCGCCTCGGGTTCCACTCCCGACACGGCCGGCTGGTCGTCCGACGAGCGCTCGCCGCTGCATCCGGAAGCCACCAGGACCAGCCCCAAGCCTACGGCGACAGCCCTAGTCAACACGCCGCAACACCCGCAGCGAGCCGACCGCGGCGTGCTCCTCGAAGCACCCGTCGCACAGGGCCCGGCACCAGATCTCGTGCGGCGGCCGTCCGCCGTCGGCTGGGTTCTCGAACACGTCGTGTATGGCCAGCAGTCCTCCCGGCCTTACATGGGGCGTCCAGCCCTCGTAGTCCCGGTGAGCGGGCTCGACGCCATGTCCACCGTCGATGAACACCATGGCCAGCGGAGTGGCCCACAGCGATGCCACCGTCGGCGAGTCGCCCACGACCGCCACGATAGTTCCCTCCAGGCCGGAATCACGGACGGTGCGACGGAAGAACGGCAGCGTGTCGATCACGCCCAGATCGGGGTCGACCACCCCCGGGTCGTGATGCTCCCAGCCGGGCTGGTTCTCCTCGGAGCCGCGGTGGTGGTCGACGCAGAACAGCACCCGCCCGGTTTGCTGCGCGGCCGCGCCCAGATACACCGCCGACTTGCCGCAGTAGCTGCCCACCTCCAGCAGCGGCCCGTCCACATCGAGCGACGCGGCGGCCCGGTGGAGGGCCAGTCCCTCGTCGGCCGGCATGAAGCCGCGTGCTGCCTCAGCCGCGAGCCGGAGCCGATCGTCCATCATCGCCGGCCCGGGGCCACATCACCCGGTCGAGGAACACGTACTTGGCCACCCACACAGTGCCGTAGGCACCGAGGTTGCCGGCCACGACGAGCAGCGTGCGCTGCGTGAAGTGCTCGATGACCGCCACCGCCAGCGACGACAGCGCCAGACCGACCAGCGCCATCACCCAGAAGGTGAGCACCTCCCCGCCCAGCCGGTGAGGACCCCTGCGCTGCCACACCCATGCCCTGCTCAGGAGGTATGCGGGCGCGGTGCCCACCATCCAGGCTGCGAGGTTGGCTCCGACCGCGGGCCACCCCAGCGCGCCGTGGCAGATCGCCAGCACACCGATCCCTACCGTCACGTTCACGACCGACACGCCGCAGTAGCGCAGGGCCCTCGGCCCGTGCTCGACTCTGAGCCTCCGCAGGGCGGAGGTCGGGGTGGTGGTCACGACCGCAGGCTATTGCCCGCAACCGGGGCATGATGGGCTGATGCAGACGGCGCTGGACAACGTGGTGGCCCTCCTCGACCTCGAAGCCATCGAGGTCAACATCTTCCGGGGCCGCTCGCCCGACGACGACCGCCAGCGCATCTTCGGCGGCCAGGTGGCCGGCCAGGCTCTGGTCGCGGCAGCCCGCACGGTGGAGCGAGGCTCGGTGCACTCGCTGCACGCCTACTTCCTGCGGGCCGGCGACCCGAAAGCGCCGGTGCTCTACGACGTGGACCGTATCCGCGACGGCCGGTCGTTCACCACACGGCGTGTCGTCGCCATCCAGCACGGACGGGCCATCTTCCAGCTGGCAGCGTCGTTCCACATCGCCGAGGACGGGTACGAGCACGCCGACCCGATGCCGGAGGTGCCCGACCCGGAGTCCCTGCAGCCTCGCATCAAGAAGATCGAGGCCGCCGACCCGGACCGGGCCCGGCCCGACCGCATGCAGGCACTGGACATCCGCTATGTGACCACCAGCCCGCTCGACCGCAGCGGTCCGCTTCCGCCCAGGCAGATGGTGTGGATGCGGGCCAACGGCACCCTGGGCGACGACCCGGTGCTGCACGCCTGCCTTCTCACCTACGCCAGCGACCTGACCCTGCTCGACACCGCGCTGGCGCCCCACGGCACCAGCGGGGCCAACCCGCGGGTCATGCTGGCCAGCCTCGACCACGCCATGTGGTTCCACGGGCCGTTGCGAGCCGATGAATGGCTCCTGTACGACCAGCACACCCCGGCCGCCAGCGGTGCGCGGGGGCTGGCCACCGGCAGGGTGTTCACCCGCGACGGCAGGCTGGTGGCGTCGGTGGTGCAGGAAGGCCTGATCCGGCAGCTCGGATAGCCGCGCCGCTCGCCGCTACGCCAACTTCAATGGGTCAACCACACTGGATGTGGCTGACTGCTTGAAGTTCGCCGGCCGAAGCCCGAGTCGGCGCGCCAAGACCGGTCGGCTCGGGCCGACGTAGTCTCGAACCATGGCCACAAAGTCGAGGAGCCAGCAGCGACTGGTGCGGCCCTGGACCGGCGAGGACCGGCGGGCCGACCGGCTCGCATCGGAGGAGCCCATGGCCATCGAGTTGGACGACGTGCGGGTGGCCACCACCATGCGCACCCCCGGCAACGACTTCGAGCTAGCCGTGGGCTTCTGCTTCGCCGAGGGGCTGCTCGACGGCCACGGGGTGACCCAGGTCAAGTACTGCGCCAAGGGCTCGGCCGCGGCCACCGACTTCAACGTGGTGTCGGTGTCCACCGGAGGCAAGGCGCCTGCGCCCCGGCCCCGACTCACCACCACCACGTCGTCGTGCGGTTTCTGCGGCACCAGCGAGATCGACGAGCTCGTCTCCAAGCTCGATGCGGTTACCGGCGAGCTGATGCCCTGGGAGGCGCTGGCCTCCGCTCCTGACCAGCTGCGGCCCGGACAGGAACTGTTCGACGCCACCGGTGCGGTCCACGCCGCGGGCGTCGTCGCGCCGGACGGATCGGTCTCGCTGGTCCGTGAGGACGTGGGCCGCCACAACGCGGTCGACAAGCTCATCGGCCGGCTGTTCCTCGACGGCCGTCTGCCCGCCACCGGGCTGGGCCTGGTGGTCAGCGGCCGGGCCAGCTTCGAACTGGTCCACAAGGCCTGGGCCGGCGGCTTCCGCGCACTGGTGGCGGTGAGCGCCCCCACCGCGCTCGCAGCGGCCACCGCAGAGGCCGCCGGGATGCAGTTGGCCGGCTTCGCCCGAGGTGGCGCGATGACGGTCTACGCCGACGCCTGACGGTCAGCCGGGCCCTTCCTAGACTGCGTTGATGATGGAAGCAGTGGGCGTGGGCCAGGGACTGGTCGTGGTGCACCTGTTCTGTGCCCGCTCGCCCGACAGCGACGACGCCGCCGTGCTCAGCGCGGTGAAGGACGCCACCGAGGCGGGCGCCCAGGTGGTGACGGTGGCGGTACTGGGCCACAAGGCCCAGTTGTGCTTCATGGGCCTCCACTCCGATGCCTGGGCGCTGCGCGACCTGCAGGCCGGTCTGGTGCGGGCCGGCCTCGACATCGTGGACAGCTACGTGTCGATCACCGAGCTGTCCGAGTACGCCCTGGGGCTGCCTGCGGAGATGGCCGACATGCGCCTGAATCCCAAGCTGCCCCCACCGGACAAGCCGGCATGGTGCTTCTACCCGATGACCAAGCGGCGCAACGTCGGCCAGAACTGGTACGAGCTCTCCTTCGACGAGCGCAAGGAGCTGATGCTCGCGCACGGCGCTTCGGGACGCGAGTTCGCGGGGCGCATCGTGCAGCTGGTGACCGCGTCCACCGGGCTCGACGACTGGGAGTGGGGCGTCACCCTCTTCGGTGAGGACATCGGCGCCCTCAAGGAGACCGTCTACACCATGCGCTACGACCGGGCCTCGGCCGCCTACGCGGAGTTCGGCCCGTTCGTGACCGGCCTGGTGGGACCGGCTGACGAGATCCTCGCCCGTGTCTGAACCCTCCGGACGGCAGTCCCGGCCGGTGGGCGAGATCGAGATCCTGCGCTGGGCCGAGAGCCTGGCCGGCATAGCCCAGACCGGCCTGGGCTTCACCGAGAGCCGCTACGAGCAGGAGCGCTTCGAGGAGGTGCTGGCGGTGGCGGCCGACATCCGGGCCCACAGCGAGGTCGGGATCGAGGCCGACGAGCAGGTGCAGGACTGGCTGGGCGGCGTCGGCTCCGGCATCGCCGGATACGTCACGCCCAAGATCACCGTCGGCGCCATCGTCGGCGACGACGACGGCCGGATCCTGCTGGTGCAGCGAGCCGACTCCGGTTGGTGGCTGTATCCGACCGGTTGGTCGGACGTGGGCTACTCACCGTCCGAGGTCGCCGTCAAGGAGGTCCGCGAGGAGACCGGCATCGACTGCGAGGTGGTCCGCCCCATCGCCATCCTCGACGGGATGCGCCTCGGATTCCACCCTGTGCCGCTGGTGTCGATCGTGTTCCACTGCCGCAGCCTCGGCGGGGAGCTGAAGGCCCACCCGCTGGAGTGCTCCGACGTGGGCTTCTTCGCCGAGAGCGAGCTGCCCGAGCGGACTGCCCGCCCCGAGCTGTGGGCCCCGCACGCCTTCAGCGCCATCCGTGGCGAGCCGGTGGACGTGCTCTTCGACCATCCCCGCGACCCGCCCTGGCTGGGCGACCCCGCGAGCTGAGTTTCCCGCTCTTGTTCGCTTCGCTCACGGGCCGCTCGGGCCACGGCTTCGCTTCGCTCGGCCTCTAGCCGCCTTCGCGCAGAAACTTCTCGACCTCGGCCACCAGCCGGTCGGGGTCGTCGCTGAGGGAGGTTTCGTCGGTGTCGTCGTCCCGGCCCGCGTCCCAGGCCCTCTCGAGGCGGGCCACATACTCGGCGGTCTCCTCGTCCTCGGACACGATCCTGGTGATCTCCCGCTCGTAGGTCTTGGCCCGCTGCTCCAGATCGAAGGTCGGCACCGGCGCCTTCATGAGGGCAGACACCCGGTTGACCAGCGCCAGCGCCGCCTTGGGAGAGGGCGCGGCCGGCATGTACGACGGCACCGCAGACCAGAACGAAGCGGTGCGGTAGCCGGCGTCGCGGCAGGCCGACGACAGCACGCCCACGATCCCGGTGGGCCCCTCGTAGGTGGACGGCGTGAGGCCGAGCTCGGCTCGAAGCTCCTCGTCGTCGGTGGAGCCGTACACCTCCACGTCGCGGCTGTGGGGCACCTCGGCCAGCAGCGCGCCGAGGGTGACTATCCGCTCCACGTCCAGCATCCCGGCCAGAGAGATCAGCTGGTGGGTGAACGTCCGCCACCTCAGCTGCGGCTCGGTGCCGACCAGCACGACCGCATCGGTGCCCGGATCGTCCAGATGGGCCACCCGTACCTCGTTCACCGGCCACCTGATGCTCCGGGCCTTGCTCTCGTCGAGGTGAACGGTCGGGCGGACCGCGGTGAAGTCGAAGAACGGCTCCGGATCTATCTCCGCCACCGGCTTGCATCCCCAGCGACCGGCCAGGTGACCGGCCGCGGTGGTGGCCGCGTCGCCGGCGTCGTTCCAGCCCTCGAAGGCGGCAATCAGCGTGGGACGGTTGAGGTTGGGCCGCGGCCCGGACCACAAGACATGCTCTGGCTCAATTGACACGGGCGACACCATACCGCCGACGCCGCGGTGCCGATCAGGCCAACTCGGGACGGTCGCGGAAGTGATCCAGAGCCTCAGGGTTGGTCATAGCCGAGGTGTTTCGCACCGGACGCCCGCAGATCACGTCCCGTACCGCGGTCTCGGTCATCTTGCCCGACCGGGTCCGGGGTATGTCGTCCACCGCGGCTATCACGGCAGGCACGTGGCGGGGGGACAGCTCGGCCCGGATCCGGCGGCGGATCGCGTCGCGAAGCTCGTCGGTCAGCTCGTGCCCGGATGACATCCTGACGAACAGCACGATGCGGGTGTCGGCACCGTAGGGCTGGCCCACCGCGATGCTCTCGCCGACCTCCGGCATCGTGTCGACCCGGCGGTAGATCTCGGCAGTTCCGATGCGCACCCCGCCCGGATTGAGCGTGGCGTCGGACCGGCCGGAGATCACGAACCCGCCCGACGGGGTCCGCGACGCGAAGTCGCCGTGGTGCCAGACGCCGTCGATGCGCTCGAAGTAGGCGGCCCGGTAGCGGGCCTCGTCGGGGTCGTCCCAGAAGCGCAGCGGCATCGACGGGAACGGGCGGCGGCACACCAGCTCACCCTCGATCCCGGGCGGCAGCGTCTCGCCCGAGTCGTCCACCACGTCCATGTCCATGGCCAGGCCGGGGCGCTGGATCTCGCCCCGCCGGACCGGCGCTGTCGGGTCGCCGGCGACCAGGCAGCCGCACAGGTCGGTGCCTCCCGAGATCGACGCCAGATGCACGTCGGCCTTGACGTTGCCGTACACCCAGTCGAACCCCTCGGCCACCAGCGTCGAGCCGGTCGACGTGATGGTGCGCAGCGACGACAGGTCGTGGGTGGCGGCCGGGCGGATTCCGGCGTTGCGGCAGGCGTCGATGAACTTCGCCGACGTGCCGAAGAGGGTGATGCCCACCTCGTCGACCAGGTCGAACAGGCGCTCGGGGCCGGGATGGGCGGGCGAGCCGTCGTAGAGCACCGCGGTCGCGCCGCACGCCAGAGTCGAGGCGAGCCAGTTCCACATCATCCAGCCCGTGGTCGTGAAGTAGAACACCCGGTCGCCGGCCCGCACGTCGCAGTGCAGCCGGTGCTCGGCCAGGTGCTTGACGAGCAGCCCGCCGGCCCGGTGCACGATGCACTTGGGCGGGCCGGTCGTGCCCGAGGAGTACAGCACGTACCAGGGATGCTCGAAGGGCAGCTGCCGGAACACGGCCGGGGTCGGTCCGGACCCGAAGCCGGCGCCGTAGCCGTCGAGCCAGCCCGGCTCCACCCGCACTGCGCGGCGCAGCGACGGCAGGCCGGCCGCGACCTCCGCCAGGCGCTCCGTGCAGTCGTGGCGGCGGCCGCCGTATGGGTAGTCGGCGCAGGCGAACAGCACGGTGGGCGAGATCTGGCCGAGGCGGTCGAGCACGCCCGCGGTGCCGAAGTCGGGCGACGTGGAGCTGAACACCGCGCCGAGGCCGGCCGCGGCCAGCATCACCGCGTAGGCCTCGGGGCGGTTGGGCATCCAGGCCGCCACCCGGTCTCCGGGACCCACCCCCGCGTCGATCAGCAGTTGCTGGACCCGGCCGACCATGTCGTGCAGCTCGGCCCGGGTCAGCTCGGTGGCCTCGCCGTCCTCGCTGCGGAAGACGAGCGCGGTGTCGGTCGTCGGCTCGCCCAGCAGGTTCCGGGCCACGTTGAGCCGGGCGTCGGGCAGGAACCGGGTGCGCCGCATCCGTTCGCCCGGGTCCGGGCACCGGTCCTCGCCGGGCGACTCGACGAGGCGTTCGCCCCGGTCGCCCTCGACGCCGCACCAGTCCCACACCGCGGCCCAGAACTCGCCACTGTGCTGCACCGACCACCGGTGCAGGCTGGTCCAGTCCGGCAGGTTGAGGCCGCGGTGCTCGTGCAGCCAGCCCCGGAAGGCCTCGAGGTTGGAACCGGCTGTGCGTTGCGGCGACGGCGTCCACAGGGGCGCGGTTGGGGCGTCCGGGATGCTCACAGCGTGTAGCGGTAGACGTTCGACTCTCGCCTCTCGAAGCCCATACGGGCGTAGAGGCGGTTGGCCGCCTCCCGCGAGGGCCTGGACGTGAGATCGGTGCTGCGGGCCCCCAGGCCTCGGGCCGCCTCCAGGGCGGCCTCACTGAGGCGCTCGCCCACCCGTTGCCCCCTCACCGTCTCGTCCACCACCACATCCTCGATGCGGGTGCACACGCCGGTGGGGATGCGGAAGGCGACCAGGGTCAGCGCGCCGACGATGCGGTCGCGCTGCCGGGCCACGAACAGCGTGGTGGCGGGCGAGGCCACAATATCCTCCAGCTCGGCCCGGCCGGGCGGAGGGTTCGACGACGACAGTTGCGGGATGAGCCGCTGCATGGCGTCCACCAACTCGTCAGTCACGGCGAGGCACGCGAGGACTTCGATCCCGGTGGCGGCCGCGGCATCACCTGAAGGCGTGGTCACAGCAGCGGAGGGTAGACGAAGCGCGCCGCCTCGGCGCTGCCTGCGGGCGTTCCGGCCACCAGGCGCAGTCTCATCGGGGGACGATGCGTGCGACGGTGCCGTTCAGCGACAGTGCGTAGAGCTCGCCGTCGGCGTCCTCGCCGAACGATGCCAGGGAGCCCCCGAGCACTTCCGCTCCCAGCTCGCGGAACTCGACCTCGCCTCGGGAGATCTGGACGGCCCACAGGCGCGACGTGCAGTAGTCACCGAACACGTAGGCGCCGTAGAGGTCGTCGATGGCGCTGCCCCGGTACACGTACCCGCCGGTGACGCTGCAGCCGTCGTCCTGGCTGTACTCCCACACCGGGTCGGCGTGATCGGGGGGCTCGTCGCCGGTGAAGTAGTGCAGACCCTCGCGGAGACGCCAGCCAAGATTGGCGCCGAGCCCGCCCCCGTTGGCCGCCAGCAGCACGGTCACCTCCTCGTAGGCGTTCTGGCCCACGTCGGCGATCCAGAGATCGCCGGTGGCCCGGTCGAACGAGAAGCGCCACGGGTTGCGCACCCCGGTGAGGAAGATCTCGGGCAGTCCCGCTCTGTCCTGGCCAGCCGCGAAGGGGTTGTCGGCCGGCACGGCGTAGGGCTCGGCGGCGTCGGGCGTGGGCTGGATTCGCAGAACGGCCCCCAGCCAGGTCGTGGGATCCTGGCCGGCATCGAGCGGGTCGCCTCCCGAGCCGCCGTCGCCGAAAGCCACATAGAGGAACCCGTCGGGCCCGATGGCCAGGTCGCCGCCGTTGTGGTTGCTGTAGGGCTGGGCTTGGAACAGGATCGTCCGCCGGTGGCCGCTCAGGCCGGTCCCGTCCCGCTCGAAGGCATCGACCCGCGTGTCGCCCGCGAGGTCCGTGAAGTTCGCGTAGAGCCATCGGTCGGTCACCGCTATCCCGAGGAGGCCACGCTCGCCGGTGGCCCGTGTCTCGGCGCCGATGTCGAGGATCGTCTCCACCACCGCGCCCCGCTCCAAGTCCACCCGCGACACCCGGCCGGCCCGCTCGGCGATCCACACCAGGTCGTCGCCGGGGGCCACCGCCATGTCGATCGGCTCGTCGAGGGTGAGCACAGCCCGAAGGGCCACGTCGGCCGCAAACATGTCGCCATCCGGCCGGGTCGTGGCTGGCGGTGGATCGGGGTCCGCCGGCTCGGGCGCGTCGACTGCGGCACCCGTCGCTCCGACTGCCGGCTCCTCGACCGCGGGCTCGTCGCCCGTCGATGCCATGGTGCCGTCGGCGTCTGCGGTTGCGCCGCCGATGTCGCTGTCTGCCTTCCGGGCATCAGCCGGTGGAGCATCCGCGGGCTGAGAGTGTTGTCCCGGCCGGTCCGACGGCTTGGACCCATCCGTCGCGGTCGTCACCACCGGCACGGTGGGTCTCGGCACCGAGAACTCGTCATCGACGGCGCAGGCGCCCCCGGCCGATACCGCCACCACCGCGGCAACCGTCAACAGGCGCCCCCGGCCGCCCACCCTCAAGGTCCTCAGCGGCCTACTGGGACAGTTCGGCCCGAACGTGGTGGATGAGGTCAGCCTCGCCCACCGCAGCCATCCACAACTCCGAGATCAGCGTCGAGCCGGTTACCTCCAGCCGCCGCCGTACGGCCGTCACCGACTTGGCCGTGGACGTGAGGCCGACTTCGGCGGACTCCAGCTCCACGACCAGGCCGTCGGAGGTCTCGGTCACCGAGCCGACATCGACTTCGACGACTCCTGACGGCTGAGCGACCGTCAGCTCGACCGCACCGTCCGGCAGGGCCCGCAGGTAGCCGGCCTCAGCGTGCAGCGGTTGACCGGTCGATCCATCGCGGGTGCGCTGGCCCATGGACAGGAACGGCTTGCCGACATGGCTGAAGACCAGCTCCTCGGTGTAAGCGAAGTCGTCGATCGTGGGGTAGCTGCCCCGGCCCCGGCCTCGCCACGTCCCGAGCAGTGGCGCCAAGGGTTCGCACAAAGGATGCATCTCGACCATCCCTGCAAGCTATCCCCGACATCCGCCACCTAGCCGCGAACCGGCAGCGGAGAGCGCCCCAACGGGCACCCAGCGCTGCCAAATCCTCCGCCCGGGCGCGCAACAGCCCGGCCTTGGGGGCAGGCCGGGCTGTTGGTTTGGGGGGACTGGTGGATCGGGACCTAGAAGTCCATGTCGGGCATGCCGCCGCCCGCGGGCGCATCTTCGGGGGACTCGGCGATCACGGCCTCGGTGGTGAGGAACAGCCCGGCGATCGAGCCGGCGTTCTGCAGGGCCGAGCGGGTGACCTTGGCCGCGTCGATGATCCCGGCCGCGATCAGGTCCTCGTACTCGCCGGTGGCCGCGTTGAGGCCGTCGGCGCCGCTCAGGCCCCGGACCCGCTCCACGACCACGCCGCCCTCGAGGCCGGCGTTGACCGCGATCTGGCTCAACGGCGCCACCAGCGCCTTGGCCACGATCCGGGCCCCGGTCTTCTCGTCGGGATCGCTGAGCCCGTCGATGGCGGAGTCAACCGCGTCGACGGCCCTCAGCAGCGTCACGCCGCCCCCGGCCACGACGCCTTCCTCGATGGCGGCCTTGGTGGTGCTGACCGCGTCCTCGATGCGGTGCTTCTTCTCCTTCAGCTCGACCTCGGTGGCCGCCCCGACCTTGAGCACGGCCACGCCGCCGGACAGCTTGGCCAGGCGCTCCTGGAGCTTCTCACGGTCGTAGTCGGAGTCGGTGTTGTCGATCTCGCCCTTGATCTGATTGATGCGCCCGGCCACGTCGGAGGCGTCGCCGGCGCCCTCGACGATGGTGGTCTCGTCCTTGGTGACGATCACCTTGCGGGCCGAGCCGAGCATGTCGACGCCCACGCTGTCGAGCTTGAGGCCGACCTCCTCGCTGATGACCTGGCCGCCGGTGAGGATGGCCATGTCCTGAAGCATCGCCTTGCGGCGGTCGCCGAAGCCGGGGGCCTTGACCGCGGTCGACGTGAACGTGCCCCGGATCTTGTTGACCACCAGCGTGGCCAGAGCCTCGCCCTCCACGTCCTCGGCGATGATCAGCAGCGGCTTGCCGCCCTGCATGACCTTCTCGAGCACAGGCACCAGGTCGCGCACGTTGGAGATCTTCGAGCCGACCAACAGGACGTACGGGCTGTCGAGCACGGTCTCCATGCGCTCGGGGTCGGTGACGAAGTACGGCGAGATGTAGCCCTTGTCGAAGCGCATGCCCTCGACGGTCTCCATCTCCAGGCCGAAGGTCTGGCCCTCCTCGACGGTGATCACGCCGTCCTTGCCGACCTTGTCGATGGCGTCGGAGATGGTCGAGCCGATCTCGGCGTCGGCGGCCGAGATGGCGGCCACGTTGGCGATCTGCGCCTTGTCGGACGACACGTCGTGGCTGTTGTCCTGGATCGACGCCACCGCGGCGTCCACCGCGGCCTCGATGCCCCGCTTGAGCGACATCGGGTTGGCGCCGGCGGCCACGTTGCGCAGCCCCTCGCGCACCATCGACCACGCCAGCACGGTGGCGGTGGTGGTGCCGTCGCCGGCGACGTCGTCGGTCTTCTTGGCGACCTCCTTGACCAGCTCGGCGCCGATCTTCTCGTAGGGGTCCTCCAGCTCGATCTCCTTGGCGATCGACACGCCGTCGTTGGTGATGGTGGGGGCGCCCCACTTCTTGTCGAGCACGACGTTGCGGCCCTTGGGGCCCAGCGTGACCCGCACCGCGTCGGCGAGCTGGTTCATGCCCCGTTCGAGCGCACGGCGGGCCTTCTCGTCGAACTGGATCGTCTTGGCCATTTGAACCTCCGGAACGGCCCTGCGCAGGGCCGGATGTGTCTTGGTTGCCTGGGTTGGCACTCTCGTGCCGCGAGTGCCAAGTCAACCGGCGCAGGGCCGCGATGACAACCCGTCAGAGCGCGAATGTGGCCGCCCGGAGTAGGCGGGCATCGGGGGCGACGGTGGCTCAGCCGCGGCCGCCGGCGACTGCGGGCACGATGCTCACGGTGGCGCCGTCGTCGACGGCGGTGCCAAGCCCGTCGAGGAAGCGGACGTCGTCGTCGCTGACGAACACGTTGACGAAGCGGCGCAGCTCGCCCGCCTCGTCGAGTATGCGGTCGCGGAAGCCCGGGTGCGAGGACTCCAGCGAGTCGAGCACCTCAGCGAGGGTGGAACCGTAGACGGCAACCTCCGACGCTCCGGCAGTGAGGACCCTCAGGGTTGTGGGCACTCGGACAGTGACGGCCATGGCGTTCCTCGCTGGGCTCGCTGACGGGCTCGACGGACCGGGCCATCGTACAGGCCGGGCGGTAGGATCGGCCCGTGGGATCACCCATGGAGAAGGAGACGGGTCGAGCCGTGGAGAGGCTGGGCCGCCTGCCCTGGCCGGCCCAGCTCATCGTGGGCGCGTTGACCGTGGTGGGGGCGATCACCGTGGTGCAGACGGTGGTGACCATCTTCGCCTGGCTGGTCACATTGCTGGCGATCCTGGTGGTGCTGATCGGCATGGTCTTCCTGCTCCTGACCGGGAAGCTGCGCCGCAAAGAGGACTAGCCGCGCCTGAGCGCCGCCGCTAGCCGAGCGACGCCGCTACTGCGTCCCGCACGCATCCGCAGGGATCGGCGTGAGCCCGCTCCGAGCCGAACAGGGCGGTCAGGTCGAGGATCTCCAAGCCGTCGGGCCTCGGAGCGGCGGGATCCGAGCCGCCGACCACGGCCAGCGCCCGGGTGCCTGACTCGGACGCGAGCTCGGCCACGCCCCCCACCACCTTTCCCTGCAACGACGTGGCGTCATAGCGGCCCTCGCCGGTTACGACCACCTCCGCGTCCAGGATCCGCTCCCCCAGGCCGACCTCGTCGGCGACCACCTCGAAGCCGTCGACCAGGCTGGCGCCCCGGGCCGCGAGGCCCCCGGCCAAGCCGCCGGCCGCGCCGGCGCCGGCGATCGTGGTGACGTCCACTGAGAAGTCCCGCTCGTAGATCTGCGCCAGGCGTCTGAGCCGCCGGGCCAGCAGCTCGACTTGGACGGGCGAGGCGCCCTTCTGGGGACCGTAGACCGCGGCCGCGTCCAGGAAGGCTGTGCGCACGTCGCAGGCCACGATCACCTCCACCCCCGACATCCGGGCCACAGAGGGCAGGGCCTCCAGTGCACCGAGACCGCCGTCGGTGGTGGCCGAGCCGCCCACCGCCACCAGCACCCGCTGCGCTCCGGCCTCGACCGCCTCGGCGATCAACTCGCCGGTGCCCGCCGTGGTGGCGTCGAGCGGATCGTTGCCCGAGGCGCCGCCGGCCACGGCCAGGCCCGAGGCCAGGGCCATCTCGATGACAGCGACGCCGCGGCTGAGCCGCCAGGGTGCGGTGACCGGCTCGCCGAGCGGCCCGGTCACCACCGAGGAGCGGTTGGGGCCACCGAGCGCGTCGAGGGTCCCCTCGCCCCCGTCGGCCATGGGCGCGAGGTCGCACGACGCCGACGCCGCGCCGGCGGCCGCGGCTACTGCCTCCGCGACCTCTCCGGCCGAGGCCGTGCCGCGAAACTTGTCGGGTGCAGCCAGGACGCGCACAACCGACATTCTCGCGGCTTCGCCGCGGCAGGCGCGGTCAGCGAACCGGTCTATCCGGAATCAGCGGGCGGGTCGCGGTCGAGGATCACGTCGTCGGTGCCGACCACCGCGAAGATGTTGAACTCCTCCAAGTCCGCCGGCTCCCCCGGATTCCTTATCAGGGTCATGATCGTTCCCGGAGCGGGCGTGATGATGTCGGGGGGCGCGCCGAGCACGGACGCGACCGACTTGGCATCGTCGCCGTATCCCGGGCGGTAGTAGATGACCGAGGCCTCGACCCGGTCCTGCTGGGTGTTCTTGGCTGCGGTCACGAACCCCGTGGCGTTGAGTGCGTCGGCCGTCCGTCCGGCCCGTCCCCGCACGCCGGTGCCGTTCATCACGGCCACCTTGACCTCGCCGGGGGGGTGGGTGACCACCGGGGGCGCCGTCGTCGTCGTGGTGGTGGTCGTCGTGGTGGTCGTCGTGCCGTTCGGTTCGGGGGCTTCCGGGTCGCCGTTGGCCGGCTCTCCGGTCGTGACGACGGGAGAGGCCTCGGTGCTGTCGTCGGAGTCGTCGAAGCCCCGCGCCAGCAAGAACGCGCCCAGCGCGACCGCCACGACCACAAGCACGATGGCCCGCCCCGCCGAGCCGCCTCCCGAAGATTGAGCGTGCTGGGGAGTCATGTCCCGAACCCTAGCCGGTGACGCTCGTCTAGCCCGGTGATGCTCGTTCATTCTCGCACCGCGCCCGGTCGGAGTCCCGAATACCGGCCGGCCGAGCCGGGGGCCTCGCCGCCGGCACATCGGGAGGCGAAGCGGGCCGCGAGCCGGCCGGCCCCGATCCCGCTGCGGACCGCCCCCTCCATCGTCGCCGGCCAGCCGGTGTCGGTCCAGGCGCCGGCCAGGTATACGCCGGGAAGGCCGGATTCGGCTCCGGCGCGCAGCGAGTCGGTGCCCGGCGCGCCGAGGAACGTGGCGGTGTTCTCGCGGGTGACGATCGACTCGGTGACCGTGGCTTCCGAGGCTGCGGGCAGGAGCCGGGCGATCTCCGCGGTGAAGTGCGACACCAGATCGGCGGAGGCCATGCCGATGTAGGACTCCGCGGCAGAGAGGGACACGGCCAGGCA
The DNA here is from genome assembly GCA_009844405.1 of Acidimicrobiaceae bacterium. Taxonomy (GTDB): domain Bacteria; phylum Actinomycetota; class Acidimicrobiia; order Acidimicrobiales; family Aldehydirespiratoraceae; genus Aldehydirespirator. Next base: position 68,421 of record VYBO01000130.1, on the reverse strand, counting down.
TTGGCGGCCGTCGTCGAGCCCGGCGCCGGCGGTGCGGTCGAACACGTACTGCGCGTCGCTGCCGACGGTGGCGAAGAAGTCCAGGTCGGTCACCGGGCGGTCGTACACCAGATGGACATTGACGATCGGGGATGCGCCCAGTTCGACGAGCCGGTCCTGGGCCGCGACGGTTCCGGACGGCAGCAGTTCGGCCACCGCGTCGTGGGGCACGGCCACCACCACCGAGTCGGCTTCGACGACCTGCTCGTCCGTCTGCACCTCCAGGCCTGCTGGGCCGGTGCGCACCGACTTCACGGGGACACGGGCGCGGACCTCCCCTCCGGCGGCCTCCAGTGCCCGGCGGGCGGCGTCGCCGTGGAGGGCCGACAGCGGAGCCCGGGCCCAGCCGATGTCGGCCGCGCCGGCCTCGGTGAGCAGCCCGGTCACGAACACCTTGGCGGCCAGTTTGAGGGAGGCGTCGGCTGCGCCGGCATTGACGGTCGGCAGCACGATCAGGTCCCAGAAGGTCTCGATGGCGGTCGTGTCCTGGCAGCGGGCCGCCAGCCAGTCGCCGAAGGTCACGTCGTCGAGGGCCGGATCGTCGGGGTCGAGCCGCCTGAGCGCCAGCCCGGCCCGCAGCACGGCCAGCCTCTGGCGCAGGCTCAGATGCGGGTAGGACAGCAGCGCGGGCGCCAGGTGCAGCGGGGCCGGGCCGGGCGTGCGCCTGATCGACCCGACCGGTCCGCCCGGCGCCATCACGACAACGTCGAGCCGGCTCTGCATGGATGCCCCTCCGGCTGAGCCGATCCGCTCCAGGAACGCCCGGTAGGCGGTGCAGCAGCGCATGAACACGTGCTGGCCGTTGTCGAACCAGACGCCGTTGCGCTCGAACGACCAGGTGGCGCCGCCCAGGCGGGGGCGGCGCTCGAGCAGGGTTACGGTCGCTCCGCGGTCGGCTGCCTCCACCGCGGCCGACAGCCCGGCCAGACCGCCGCCGACCACCACCACCCGCGCCGGACGCGGGCCGGACGTCACGGCCGCAACCCGGACAGGCTGCGGGCCGCCACCAGGGCCTTCTGGTGGGTGGGAAGGCTGACCCGGCCGTTCAGCGGGGACGCGGGGTCGGCCAGGATGCGGCCCAGCAGCCGCCGGTAGATCCCGGCCATGGCCGCGGTGCACGCCCGGCTGCGGTGGTCGAGATGATCGAGCAGCCCCAGGCCTCGCTCGAACCATGTCACCGCCTGGCCGGCCACGAACTGCACCATCGCGGCCACGGCGTCGGGCGGGTCCCAGCGGCCCGGGGCGACCCCGAAGCGGGTCCGCTCCTGCTCGGGCAGGTAGATGCGTCCCATGTGATGGTCCTCGACGATGTCACGCAGCATGTTGGTGAGCTGAAGGGCCACACCCAGGTCGTCGGCCAGATCCTCGACGGGCCGGTCCTGCCCGGCCGGCTCGGCGTTGCTGCCGGTCGGGCCCGCGGCGACGGCACGAGCGGGCCTGCTGCCGTACACGCCCAGCGACAGGCGACCCACCGAGCCGGCCACCAGCCGGCAGTAGCGCACCGTGTCGTCCATGGTGGCGTAGGTCTCGCCCCGCACGTCGTGCTCGCAGCCCTCGACGATCTCGTGCAGGGCGGCCACCGGGATCGGGTAGTGGGCCGCGGCGTGGCCGACGCCCACCAGCACGGGGTCGGCGGGGTCGGCGATCTCGCCCGCCTCCAGGGCCGTGATGGCGTTGTGGAGGTCGTCCAGCGCGGCGAGCTTGCGGTCCTGCGGCCAGTCGCCGTCGCCCACGTCGTCGATGCGGCGCGCCAGGGCGTACAGGGCGGCCATCGCCCGGCGCTTGGGCGGCGGCAGCAGGCGGATCCCGTAGGCGAAATTGCGGGCCTCGGACCAGGTGATCTCCTCGCAGCGGCGGTAGGCCGCCTCGGCGGAGATCACGGGCCGCCCGTCTTCCGCCGGGCCGCACCGGCCAGGTACACGCCGGCGAGACGGCCCAGCACCCGTGCTGCGCCGGCCTTGCGGGTGCGGCTCAGCACCTCGAAACCGGCGGCGGTGATGGCGTCGAGATTGGCCAGCCCACCGGCCACGAAACCGGCCACAGCCAGGCGGGCCGGCCCTCGCAGCGACGCCACCAGTCCCCTGCCGTCCTCCAGCATGGCACGGGCCCGGCCGGCCTCGTAGGCCACCAGGCCGCGCAGATTGGCCGACGCCACCGGCGCGCCGAGGTCCTCGACGGCGACGCCGAAGCGCTCCATGTCGTCGGCCGGCAGGTAGACCCGTCCGTTGGCCGCGTCCTCGCCCACGTCCTGGAGGTGCTCCAGAACCTGCAAGCCGCTGCACACCTGGTCGGAGGCGGCCAGGCGTTCGGGGGTGGCCGCCTCGAACACGGCCAGCACTAGGCGCCCGACGGGATTGGCCGACAGCTCGCAGTACTCCATCAGCTCGTCGAAGTCGACGTAGCCGGTCTTGTGCTGGTCGAGCCGGTTGGCGGCCAGAAGCCCGTCGAAGGGCGCTCGGTCCAGGCCGAACCGCTCCACCGTGGGCGCCAGCCGGACGAAGGCCTCGTGGCGGGGGGCGCCGGCGAACAGGTCGTCGAGCTGGGCCTCGACCCAGTCGAGTGCGGCCAGGCGGTCACCGGGGTACTCGTCGCCGAGGTTGTCGACGAGCCGTGCGTAGCCGTAGACGGCCCGCAGGTGGCCCTGCACCGCTCTGGGCAGCAGCCGCAGAGCCACCGGGAAGTTCTCGGAGGGCGCCCGGGCCATGACCGCGTCGAGCCCGACATGGCGCTCGACCGCTTCGTTCACCGGGCTGAAGCTACCACCCGGGTGCGGCCGACTAGGGGCGCCGGCGTGTTCGGACGCACTCAGAGGATCGGATAAGCACTGGTAGACATAGAAATATCATAAAAAAGTTGTAAATGTCGCTCACTGCTGCTTAGATCATCCACCATGAATTTCATGTCCTTTGGATTGGCGGCTCTCGCGATGGTCGCGGCCGGCTGTAGCAGCGGTGCCGGCTGGGTCGGTCAGACACCCCTGGCCGAGTCGGCGACGGGCGATCCCGGCCCGCGGGTGCCGGCGGGTCTGATCGAGAAGGCACTGGTCGAGCCCGCGCGGGCAACGCCGACCACAACCCCAACGACGACCTCAACGACCCTTCCGTCCTCCTCGGCGGCGGCGACGGCGGAGGGTTCGGATCCCGAGCCCGAGGGGGGCCATCCGCCCCATCCGGAGGCGGGGATGATCCCGCGAGACCTCCCCTACTGGGACTACCCCGCCTGCGCGCCGGGCCCGCCGTGGCCCTCCGACTGCTACCCGCCGTCGGAGTGGGAGGCCCCCCAGGACCTCTCCGACTGCGTGCACAGCGCCTATCCCGACGAGGGCGCGGGCGGCGTCTGTGCCGGCCGCCGGGCCGGCGAGACCCCGAGATGGACCCGCGACGTGGCCCGCTGGACGAGCTGGTGCTTCGACCAGCCGCGGGGAAACTGCACCTGGCTGCTGCACGAGATGAAGTGGGCGCTGGACTACCTGGGCGCCCATCCGTGGTGCGTGCTCGACGAGTACCAGGACCGGGCCGACGCCTACGGCGCGGGGGCCCGCGGCACGGGCGTCAAGAACCGCCACGGCTGGCACAACTGCGCCACCGTCGTAGACCCGCCCGCCGGTGGCACGCCTCCGGGCCGGGCCAACCACGCCGGACCTCTCCTGTCCGCCGGGACGACGCTGGCCGAGCAGTGCCGGACCGTGCTCCCCGCCGGCGTCCAACTCGAGGCCCGCGTGCGTCGACGCTCCGAGCAGCCCGAACGCTTCGGCAGCGACTGCGACGCCTGGGCCGAGTGGGTCCAGAGCCGCCCCGGCGCCGAGGACTGGCGCGACTGCGACCGCTCGGCCCGGCTGGCCGAGGAGTGGATGGAGCACCACTACGCCACCCCCGAGCGCTACTTCCCCGCGTCCTGCTGATCACCGAGAGGAGCTGCCCGCCATGGCCGACACATCGTCACCTGCCCAGCCGCCCTCCCGCGAGCCGGCCCCGAGGTGGTGCCTGGCGGTGAGTGCGCTGGGGATTGCCGCGGTGCTGCTGGGCGCGATGATCGCCCAGCAGCGCGCCGAGGCCGCGCATGCTCATCCGTTGCCGCCGCCGGGCCACAGCCACGCACCCACGACCAGCCGACCGCTGATCTGCAGCCCACCCAACGCGTGCTACCCGCCGCCCACCACTCGGCGGCCGGTGACAACCACCACCAGAAGACCCGTGACAACCAC
>VYBO01000130.1:0-64078 GCA_009844405.1 Acidimicrobiaceae bacterium | reverse complement strand
CGCCCACCACTCGGCGGCCGGTGACAACCACCACCAGAAGACCCGTGACAACCACCACCCGACGGCCGATCATCGTCTTCCCGCGCTGCTTCCCGAACTGCCCGACGACCACCACCAGGCCGCCCACCACCACGAAACCGGCGACAACCACCACGCAGGCCTCCGGCAGCGACCCGGACTGCCGGTCCTGGGCGTGCAGAGAGATCGACGCCGGCATTGATAACGGCTACCTGCCCGACGATTACAATCCAGACGAGGACACCGGCGCCGAAGACCTCCTGGCGATCATCGAACGCTACGGGGAGCACAACCCGGACTTCGACGCCGAAGCCGCCCTCGAGACCCTCCCCGAAGAGGGCAGCGCCGACCGGGGGGACATGTTCATCGCCATAGCGGTCGGGATCGGCATCGACGTCGACCCCGAGGCGGATCCCTTCGAGGTGGCCGACGAGTTGGCCGATCTGGGCATCTTGAAGGGCCACGACCGCGACGGCGACGGGGTGGTCAACCCCTACAGCCGGCCCGACGCCGATCCCGACTCGACCATGACCAACGCCCAGCTCGCCGCGTTCCTGGACCGCATCGAACCCGACGACGACGCAGGAGACCGAGGCCCCGGCGGCAGCGGAGGCAGACCGCCCGGCGGGGCCGACGACGACGAGGATCCGTGCACGACAGGTCTGGGGCTGACTGCCGGCGAGCGCTCGCGGTTCGTGTCGCAGCTGCGGTGGGCGACGCTGGTCGACATCGAGTCGCAGGGCGAGCCGGGCAGGCCCTGGCCTCCGCATCCCGATGTGCCGGGCGGCGCAGAATACCTGGTGGTGTCCGAGTCGCCCGTGTGGCCGGTCATCGACCCTGACGCCCTCTGGCACGTCCCAAGCGACGACGGCTGCCTGTGGCAGGCCGCGAGCGTGCAGACCCGGCTTGAGCAACTGCTGCCGTGGACCGCCCGGCACCGCTCCATGATCGAGAACACGAGGGCAGCCCGACCGGGCGCAGGTCTCGGCACCTACCTGAGCCGTTGGGACAACCTGAGTGCGGCCGAGCAGGCGCAGGCACGGCAGAGCCACCGCAGCCGCGACATACGGGCGTCGTGCGACGTCGCCACGGCGATGGTCGCCGCCGACGCCTACGACCAGTGCCGGTGGCAGCTCCCGTCTTCGGGGGTGTGGTCCTGGCAGGCCCGCGCCTGCTTCGAGGGCGTAGCCGGGGACGCCGTCTCCCAGGAGTGCGCGACGCTCGCCGGCGGCGTCGAGTGGTTCCTGGAGATGATCGACTACACGTCCGGGACCACGCTGCAGCACAACTCCGGCCCCGGTCCTCCCGCTGAGCCTCGGCGCGGGGCCCCGCGGAGCTAGGAGGCGCAGATGGCCGGAACATCAGCGCCCATGTCGGGGCAGGCCAGGCGATTCGCGGCCGCAGCCCTGATCGTCGTGGTGGTGGTGCTCTCGGTGTGGCTGTTCGGCCGCCCCGAGCCCCAGCCCACCGTGCAGGTCGTGGCCGCGGCCGAGGACTGGCCAGCCGGGCGCGAGCCGGGCGAGTTCGTGACGGTGGAGATGCCCGAGGCGTCCGCCGCGCTGTTCGTGACTGCCGATCAGCTGGCCGGTCGCGTGCCTGCGGTGCCGGTGCCGGCAGGCACGGTCGTGTCCGGGACCATGCTGACCGACTCCGTCGTGCCCGCCGCGTCGGACCTGTCGGCAGCCCTGCTGGCGGTGGCGGTGGACTGGTCGCTCTGGCCCGACCCGGGGCCGCAGGCCGGAGACGCCGCGGTGCTGGCCGCGCAGCCGGGCGGCTGCGCCGCCGCGGTGCTGCCAGTGGTGGTCGCGGGGGAAAGCACGGTGGTGGTCGAGGCCCGACCCCAGTTGGCCGCCGTCCTGGGCCCGACGGTTTGGTGGATATGGGAATCGCCTCCGGCGGGCTGGCCCGGCTGCCCGGCACCGCAACGGGCGCCGCAACCGGGCGAAGGGAGGTCCGACGATGCTGATGGTCTCAACTGACCGCCGACTCGACCCGCAGGCCGCCGGCTGGGTGGTGCGCACCATCATCGAGGGAGTGCGCTCCTCGGCCGCCGATCTGGTGGTGGGCGAGTCGCTCGCCGACCGGGCCCTGGCCGCCGCGCCTCATCGGGCCTCGGTCGTGGCGTTGGACCCGTGCGAGAGCGACAGCGTGCAGCGCACCACCGCGGCCGCGGCCGCCGGAGTGGTGTGGGTGACCGCAGGCTCGGGCCGCGGCCTGCGGGACCGGTTGAGCCTGAGCACCGGTTCCGCGGCCAGGGTGCCGTTGGCTCTGGTAGTGGTCGCGGACCATGCGGTGGACACCGCCGAACTGCGGCTGCTGGCCGGCGCCCAGGCAGTGCGAGCGGTGCCGTACACGCCCGCCAGGCGCCCGGAGCGGACACTGCGCCGCCTGGGCCGCTCGCTGGGCTCGTTGGCCGCCGCGCCGCAGCGCATGGACGGCGCCGACCGGACCACGCGCCGCGAGTCGGCCGCCGCCGCGGCCGCCGACCGGCTGCGGGAGCTGCTGGGTGAGGACGGGGTGGAGGAGTTCCAGATCCGGGGCGGCGAATCGATGCTGGTCGAGTTCTCCAACGGCGAGCGGCAGAGCCGATCGTCCCCGTTCTCGAGCGACGACGAGATGATCGGGGCGTGCCGGTTCCTGGCCGCCTACGCGGGCGAGCGGCCGCAGCGCTTCGACGAGCTCGACCCCCGCCTCGACACCCGCATCGGCGGCCGGTGGCGCCTTCACGCCGAGGCGTTCGTCTGCACGCCGCCGACTCTGGTGCTCCGCAGCAACCTCGGCGGCCGGCGCACGCTTGCCGAGTTGGGCCTGTGCAGCACCCAGCTGGCCGACGTGCTGGTGGAGGCCGTCGCCGGCGACATGCGAGCCAACGTGGTGGTCGCGGCCGCCATGGGGGGCGGCAAGACCACGCTCTGCCAGGCGCTGCTGGCGCAGGTGCCGTCCGAGGAGCGCATCGACACCATCGAGGACACCCCCGAACTGAGGCTGCGCGAGTACGGCATCCACCCCAACGCCTACGAGCGGCTCACCAGGGACGCCAACAACGACGGCGTGGGCAAGCACTCCATGGCCGACCACGTGCGCGACGCCAAGCGGGCCAACAGCTCCAAGCTGGTGGTGGGCGAGGTGAGGGGCGAGGGCACCATGGCCCTGCTCGATGCCATGTCCTCGGGTCTCGACGGATGCCTCGTCACCCTGCACTCCCCGCCCGGCGACGGGGTGCTCGAGAAACTCACCGCCTACGCCACCTCCGAGGGCGCCGACGAGGGCCTGGCCCGACGGTCGATCGCCATCGCGGTTCACCTGCTGGTGTGGATGGGGCGCAACCACGCCAGTGAGCGGGTCATCGCGGACGTGACTCAGATCACCGGCATCGACGTCGACGGCACGATCGGGACGCGCTGCCTGTGGCGCCTCCAGCCCGGGCAGCGCTGGGCCGCGCCCGAGGCCCCGCCGGTGGGCCGCGTGGCCGACGTATACCGGTCGGCGGGGGTCGAGGTCGACTGCCCCGCTCCGGAGGCCGCCCCGTACCGGCCCGTCCTGCAGCTGGTCGGCGGCAGCCCTTCCGGCCGCGATGCGGCCAACACGGAGCGCAACGGAGCACCCCGATGAGTGCTCCGGGAGGGATCGCTGTCGATGGGACGAACGGAGAGCGCCGATGACCGCCTCGGGATGGATCATCTGCGCCGGCGGATCGCTGGTGCTCGCCATCATGCTGTGGCCGGCCGACGGGACCCGCTGGTCGTTGCAGGCGAGGACGGGTCGGCGCCGGCGGACCCGCATCCCGGCCGAGCTTCCCGCCGCGGCCGCGGCCGGGGCCGCCATGATCGCCCTGGGCCTCGCAGCCGGCCACGCGGCCGCGGCGGCGATCGGCGCGGTGGTGTGCACGTCGGCGACGAAGGTTCTGGTGTCGTCGTGGCGGCGGGTCGCCACCGCCGAGGGGGTGGCTCGATTCGCGAGCGTGCTGGCCAACCAGGCCGCGGTGGCGGTGACCGCCTCCGACGCGGTCGCCCGGGCCGCGCCGCTCGTGAGCGGAAACGTGGGCGAGGCGGCGGTGGCGATGGCCGCCGACTGCGAGAGCCTCGGGGCAGACATCGCGGCCGAGCGGTTCGCGGCCCGGGTGCCGTCCGCGGTGGCCGCCTCCCTGGCCGACCTGATCGCCGTCTCGGCCGAGGGCGGCGGGCGCTGGGCCGAGACCGTGACCGTGCTCGAGGCGGAGGCCTCCCAGATCGCGGCGACGGCCCGGCAGTTCCATGGCCGTGTGGCGGCTGCCATGCCCACGCTGGCCCTCGTGGTGCTGCTCGGGGCTGGGCTCGTCGCCGGGGCCGGACAGGTCGCCGCCGACGTCGGGGCGTGGCTGGCCGGCTCCCAGGGGGCCGCGCTCTTGCTGGCCGGAGCGGTCATGACCGCGGCGTTGAGCGCGCGAGTCCTGCTGCCCGCCCGGTCGGCCACGGGATCCGGGGGGCTTCAATGATCCGTAGCGCAAGACTCGATACCGGACTCCGGCGACCGCCTCGGCGGCGTCCTCGATCTCCGGCAGGCTTCAATGATCCGAAAGCGAGGCTCGATACCGGACGGTCGGGCGCGCCGCTGACCACAGACCCGCTGCGCCGGGCCGCAACAGCCCGGAGCGCGGAGGGCGGTCATGCTGGCGAAGTGGCGGCGAGTTGCACCCACGAAGCGTCGCCGACGGTTGGGCGCGCCGGCCTGCCAGACGGCCGGAATGGCCGGCGATGATCTGGTTGGCGGCCGCCTCCGGCGCAGCAGCGGCGCTGCGGCTGGTGCTCGCCGCCGCGCCCCAGCAGGCCAACACGGTCGAACTCGCGGCCGCGGGATGGCCGCCGCACCGGCTGCGGGCGGCGTCGGTGGTGGCTACGCCCACAGTCGCAGTCTTGGTGCTGGCAGCCGGGACCCTGCTCTCGGGCTTCCGGACCGGCGCCGTGGCGGCGGTAGCCGTGTCGTGTTGGGTGCCGGTGGCCGTGGCGCCGCTGCTGCGCCGGGGCGTACTGTCGGGCTTCCGGGCCCGGCGCGACGCCGCCCTGCTCGAGTGGCTTCGCCGCATCCGCCTGTTCGTGGCCGCGGGCCGCCCCATCAACGAAGCCGCGGTCGAGGCGGCCGAGCGGGTGGAGGCGCCCGCCTTCGCGCCGGTCGCCACCAGCATCAACCTGGCCCTCACCTCGGGACGCGACCCTCTCGGCGCCGCGTCGGCGCATTTTGCCGGGTCCGCTGCCGAGACTCTGGTCGGCACCCTGACGGCGGCCGAGCGGGGCGGGGCGGCGGCCGCAGGCCTGATCGACCGGCTCATCGCCCAAGCCGTGCAGGCCCTCGAGGACCAGCGCCGGGTCCGCATCGAGGCACTGGGCCGGTCGGTGGCCGGAACCGGCACCCTCCTCGCCGTCACCGCCAGCGCGGTCGTGGTGATCGCGCTGCTGGCCAGCGTCGATATCGGCGTGTGAGCCCCGCTCCCCGCCCATCCCGAAAGTCACACGAACGTCGCCAAGGAGGCCGACACATGGACTCACCCGTCGCCAAGATCATCATGCTCGCCGCCACCATCGCCATCACCGCCGCAGTGGTGCTGTTCACCTGGCAGGTCGTCGGCAACAACACCCCCACGACCGAGAAGAACCCAGGCACCGACAGGGCCCAGATCAAGCACGAGAACCTGTGCGATGCCGTCGGCGGAAAATGGACTGCTGGCACCAGTAGTACTCCCGGTACGTGCGCTTAGGCGCCTCGACTCCAACCGGGTCGCTGAGCATCCAGCCAGGCGCCGCCGATGGACACCGCCTTCGCGGCGCTGCGCACCACCGCGTTGATTTTCGTGGTGGTGGCGGTCAGCTTCGGCATCTACCTGCACCAGGTGGCCAGGATCACCGCCTCCACCGCGGCGGTGGCCGCCGCCACTGCGGCTGCTCAGGTCCTCGACGGCGCCGGCTGGGACTGCACCGACGCCCACCCCGGCTGGGCCGAGGCCGAGGAGTCCGCCGCCCGGGCCGCGGCGACCCGCACGGGCGCCCGCTCGGCCGCCACGGCCACCGGCTACACCCTCACCGCCGAGCCGTCTTGCACGGTGGTGGCCACGGTCACCGTCGGCGCAGCCGGCGCCCGAGCCTGGCTGGAAGCCACCGCGGTGGCCTGCCGGCCGTCGCGGGCCGCCTCTGCCACGGGCTGGGCCCTCGCACCACCATGCTGACCGGACACGAGCCGCGACACCGGCCGGGCCCTCGCACCACCATGCTGACCGACCCCTCCGACCCGCCGAGTGCCACCGCGGGCAGCCGCCGCGCTGCACCGGCCGGCCCCGATACGGAGGTTGCCGCCGCCGGCAGTCGCGCCGCCGCGCTAGCCGACCCCGCTGCGGACGGTACGACTGATGGATGAGGCGGTGGCGCTGGTGCTGGCCGCCCCGGTCGTGGCGCTCGCACTGTGGGCGGTCGCCTTCGTCGGAGGCTTCGCCAACGGCCAGGCCCGCGCCGCCGTTGCAGCCGAACTTGCCGCGCAGGCCGCGGCGCAGGCGGGCGCTCCCGAGGCAGCCGAGTCCGCCGAGCGGGTCGCTCTGGGGGCGACGCTCTCGGCCTGCGTCCAGACCAGTGCGACCCTCGTCCACGCCGACGCGAGCCAGTCAGCGACGGTCACGGTGGTGTGCGAGGCGTCCGGCCCGCCGGCCGGCAACCGGGTGTGCGTAACCGGCTACGCCCAGTCCCGGCCGGCCGCATCGGCACACGTACGGGTCGCCTGCCCCGCGTCGCAGTGAGGCCCGGATGACGGTCCCGGTGCTGGTACTGATGCTGGCCGCGATGGTCACCGCCATGGCCGTCTCGCTGCGCGACCACGCGGCCTATGCCGCGGCCAACGACCTGGCCGAGATCCGGGCCGAGCACGCCGCGGCCGCCTTCGTGGCCAGTTGCATCACCCACGATGGATGTGCGCCCCCTGAGACCGAAGGCGTCGAGGCATGCGCCGCCGCCGACTCCGGCATCGTCGTGTCGGCGCAGGTGCCGTGGGCCCCGGTCCTGTGGACGGGCCTGACGCCCGCCACCGCCGACCGGGTAGTCGCCTACGACGACGGCCTGGGCGCCGGGCTCAAGACCCGCGCCGCCGCAGCCCTCAGCGCCTGCTGACCCCGGGGCACTACTGCGCCTGGGCTGACTGCCGCCCGCTGCGGTCTGCTGCGATGGCCGCGTTGAGTCCGAAGATGACCGCCATGCCGCCTGCGAACAGCAAAGGCTGGTAGATGGGGTCGCCTGCGATCGTCAGCCATATGGCCGCCAGCGCCGGAGACGCGTAGAGCAGGCTGTTGACTCGCGTGTCGGCGGTGACGATGTTGCCGGCCCGGTGCAGCAGGCGGGCGCAACCCATGATCAGTCCGGACGCTGCCCCGAACGCCGCCGAGCGGGTGGCGCCCAATCCGCCGAGGGCGAACGTCAGCCCGACCGCGGCCACGATCGGAACGCTGACCGCCGAGGCGGCGAACGTCGACCACCAGAGGGCGACGCCGTACTCCTTGACGGACACGGCCCTGCGCCCGTCGCGCCGGGCCAGGGCGCAGCGGTCGCCGTAGATGATCCCCGCCGATGGCCGCACGGCGTACGTCGCCGTGGTCAGCACCCCCAGCACGAGCCCGACAGCCGTGCTCCGCCATGAGCCTCCCTCGATCTGGCCGGGGGCCGTCTGGCTCCACACGACCGCGGCCACCGCGATCGGCAGTCCGCACATCATGGTGGCGCTGCGGGTCGAGATGCTCCGGCTGCTGCCGCTCCAGCGAGCGATCAGAAGGGACTGCGGCACGACGTCGAGGCCGTCCGAGAAGCAGGACAGCACCACGAGCGGCAGCAGGGCAGCGGTGCCGGCGTACAGCAGGACATTGGGTGCGGTGATCAGCAGCAGTGCCAGGAGCACGCTCGGACGCGGGCCTGCCGGCGCGACGGGGGGCAGCGCCACGAGTCGTGCCGGACGCATCGCCTCGAGCGGGCCCACGCCCAGCGCGGGCCGAGCCGTCACGGCCAGCGCGACCAGCAGCATCGTCGCGCAGGCCGACTCCATGAGCGTGCCCAGGACGAGGACGGAGAAGCCCTCGCCCGCGTACCGGATCGGCAGCGGGATCAGCGAGTAGGCGACGGCCGCCCCGGCGATGCACGCCGCACCGAGCGCGTTCCGGCGACGCGGCTGCATCAGGACGCGGAAGCCGCGGAGCGCTGGGCCGAATCGAACCTGATCCGCTGACTCTAGCCCAACCAGGCCCTGGCCACGGCTTGTGCGTTCAGGGGCCGAGGGCGGTGATGGGCACCACGGCCACGCCGTCGGTGCGTTCGTAGGCGAAGCCGGTGGCGGTGACCACCACCAGCCGGCGAGGTGCGCCTACCTTGGCTGGGTCGATCCGGTCGTCTCGGAGCTTGGTGAGCGAGGCCGCGGCGGCTTCGACCGCGGCCCGGCCCCCGAGCTTGATCTCGACCGCGATCCACTCGCCGTTCCGTCGCCGGATGATCGCGTCGACCTCCAGGTGCATCCACCCTACACTCTGATGTTAGAGCGAGCGCGGATTGATCGGCGGCCGATCGCGTCGCAGGGTGGTCATTTCCGCTCTTGTTCGCTTCGCTCACGGGCCGCTCGGGCTACGGCCCCGCCCCGTATGGGCCGGGTCGCCCGCCTATCCGCGGGGCCTCTTATGATTGCAATTTCTCAATGCTAGGACTGCAACGCCACAATGGAGGATACACAACAAAACCGATGCAGGTCTTGCAACGCTACCGATGCTGGTCCTGCAATGTCCACGGCAACAGACACACGCTTTCGTGGATCAACAATTTGGGTGCTCGGTGGACAACACCCCCAACCGGGTCTGGCAGGCGGACTTCACCCAGTTCGACCACGGGTAACCTCATCGGAGACGCCCCCCCAACTCGCGCATCAATGCGCGCAAACCCGGCCCGAGTAGCTCAGTTCGGCAGAGCAGCTGTCTTGTAAACAGCAGGTCGCAGGTTCGACTCCTGTCTCGGGCTCCAAGCAAAACAGGACTTCAAAGCCTATTTCTGTGATGTTGGCGAGACTCCGAATCCGGGCCCAAGGGCCGATCTTCTAACGGATCTTCTAACGTACGGTTAGAAGCTGGGCGATATCCACAGGCACTCGCTGACACGGCCGAATCGCGAAAGCCCACGTCAAACCCACTTTCCGGTACGGGCTGATACTGGCCGACACCTGCTTCTTGCGTCTGCATGTCAAACGCAGCCGCCCAGCACTGACGCGTACCGGCAGGGAGCAGAACCATGAACGAACGAGAACCGCGCTTCGACGACACCGAGCGCCAACGCGCGATAGAGCGACTGCGCGAGTTGCAGCAGGAGTATGCCGCGGCAGCCGAGGCGCGTAGGGCTGCGGTGTATCCGGCCTTTGAGCGCTCTGAGGCGCTGAGGCGCCTGCTGCGCGCTCACCGCGACTACGACGAGAGCACCGAGTGTGTGCTGGAGCATCGCCGCATGGAGACTGGCGGCCTTTACTTGACGGCGATGGCGCGGCGCCGCCTGGTGGCGTTGTGGGGCGGACCGGTGCTCGGGGAGCTGGACGACCCGATGCGTAGCGGCATAGCTGATCTGGTGATCACAGTAATGGCATCACAGCTGGTGCTCGAGAGGGCGCTAGCCGCAGAGGGCCGCGAGCTGCCCGCCGGATCAGGCACCGAAGCGATGCAGATGTGGCTGGCCGACGCGGTGGCAGACCTAGGCGACGACGAAGTGTTCGACCTGATCGCCGACGCGCTCAGACACGCCACGGATCTTTATCCGGTAGACGAGATGCGCGAGGACCTGGGGCTCTAGTAGCGCTGCAGCAGGGGGCCTGACGCCGTGACCGAGATGGCCGCGCCCACTCTTGAGGACGCCCGAACAGCCGGCCGGGCCCTCACCGGTGCCGGAGCCCGCGAGGTGCTGGCCTACGGCTCGGTTGTGGCCGGCGGCGCCGATCCGGTCAGCGACATCGACCTTGTGGCCATCTTCGACGACGTGGACTACAAGAACCGCTGGCAGCTGCGACTTGACCTGATGCGCATTGCGGGCGACGCCTGCGGACACTACGTGACAATCTGGGTCACCGACGTGGCTGAGTGGGCGGCGCAGAACAAGATGGCGTCGTCGTTCGCGGCGGCGATCCGAGACAACCTGGTGGTTGTCGCGGCCAGCCAGGGAGACGACAGCGCCGTGGTCTGGGACAAGCCCAGGCCCTGCCCGACACCGACATCGAGGCCGCCTACTACCACCTCGAGCAAGCACACCGGCGCCTAATCGAGATCAGCCCTCGCAGCCAAGAATACAACGACCCCTGGCGCCACTGCGCCCCGTCGCAGGGCGCCGCAGCCGTCATCGAAGAAGCGCTGCGGGCACTCGGAGCGGCGATGCAGACCGACGCGCGGGCCCTGTACTCCCGCGACATCGCCACCGTCGTGGCCCACCTCCCCGACGAGGACCAGACCACGGTGATAGCGCGCTTCGGTGACCAGGTGACCCTCGACGACGTGACCATGTGGCGGGCCAGCCGCCGCGCCTTCGGCAACGAGCACCGGTGGTGGCGGATGATGCCCGAGGTCGAGAAGATCGCCACCGCCGAAAGCGCTGAGGCCCTCACTGTGGCCGCGATCGGCGTGGTTGAGTACGCCTGCGACAAGATCGCCCGACTTCACGGCCAGTGCCAGGTCAACGACCGGATCACACGAGTCCTGCGACTGCTGCGCCGCAAAGCCGCGAGGGACTCGTCCCGCTCGAAGACCTAGACCGCCTTGAAGGACTCTGCAGCCAGCA
This sequence comes from Acidimicrobiaceae bacterium, assembly GCA_009844405.1. Lineage (GTDB taxonomy): Bacteria > Actinomycetota > Acidimicrobiia > Acidimicrobiales > Aldehydirespiratoraceae > Aldehydirespirator. Next base: position 53,267 of record VYBO01000130.1, on the reverse strand, counting down.
GAACCTCACACGCCACCGCATCCGGCGAGTTGCTGACGCTCAATCGGGTGTCCCGGGGGCTACGGTCAGTCGGCATAGGAGGCGCATGTGCGGTGGGGCGTCCGGACCGTTCGCTTGAGCGACAGCGATTGACACTGGACGGTCTGTGTCGATGTAGCCGTGAATCTCCGAGAGCAAGTAGTCGGGTACCCAGCCGAGTCGTTTGCCATTTGCCGCGATATGAAGCGCCTGAGGGTTGTGCCGGTTGTTGGGCTCGGCCACGAGGTCGAGGAGTGAGTCCGTAGCGAGGTCCTCGATGAGTCGGCTCACGGTGTCGGGATCCCGTTCGTCTGCGTGGCGGGTACCGGACACGAGAAACAGGCGAACGAGCGTGCCATCGGCCATTTCCGTGGGTTCGGGCACTACCTGGATGGTGTCATGGGGCGAGTCGGGTGACCGTGCAAGCAGTTCCACGGGTGTCGCGTCTTCACGGGTGAGTCCCAGTGCGTCCAACACAGCGTCGTAGTGCGGATCGGCCGCGCTGGTGAGTCGTAGGGCGAAGTACGGAAAAAGTTCGCTTGCCTTGTAGGTCTCATCCAGGCGCGGGAAGGCGGGGAATGGCTGGAACCGCTCGTGGGACTTGGCTTCGTCGACGTATGAGAACGTGAACTCGTCGCCGGTGTACACGAGCCACCCGACCTGCACCAGGCTCCGGGTTGGTTGGTCCTGCCAGATCACACGGAACTCTCGACGCTGCTCGCGTCGCTCCTGACGTAGCGCCGGGATCCCGATCTCGGTGTGATCGTCGCCGTGTTCCACAATCAAGCGCAGGCGCCCACCTAGGGCGAAGGCGTACTCGTTGAGTGTTGACACGTGCATGTCGGCCTGGTGCTCGATGCGCGAGACGCCTGATTGGGTCGTGCCGATCGTGGTAGCGACCTCGGCTTGTGATCGTCCGAGCCGCCGTCTCAGCTCCGACAAGGTCAGCACCGGTGGTGGGGATGGATCAGTCACGGAGATGAGGCCTCGGGTTGACAACATGTTGAAGTGATATTACACTGACGTTATGTGCTTGTGGTGGACCCTAGAGCCGAGCCGAGGAGCGCGGCATGACTGAGATCCGGATAGCCAAGCCTGAGAACGCCGACGACCAGCCTCAGGCTGCCAGCGGCTACGTGATCGGTGTCGAGTCCGATTCCACGCCCGCTGGGTCGCCGGATCGGAGCGCTCCGCTCCTCCAAGTGCTCGCGCTCGACGGAGGCGGGCTGCGCGGGATCTTCACTGCGGCAACCTTGGCTGCCTGGGAGGAGGACTTCCGCACGTCGATCGCCGACCACTTCGATCTCATAGTCGGGACCTCGACGGGTGGCATCATCGCTCTGGCGCTTGGGCTGGGCGTGCCGCCGACTGAGGTTTTGTCGATCTATCTCGAACACGGCGACCGCATCTTCCCACGGGCGGGGCGAGCACGTCACGGGTTATTGCGACGACTCCGGTGGCCTCGATACAACGCCGCTGGACTGCGAGCAGTGCTGCAAGACCGCTTCAGAGATCGGCTTCTCGGCGCTTCGAGGGTCCGACTCGCCATCCCCAGCTACGACCTAGCCGCGGATCACGTCCATCTGTTCCGCACCCCCCACCATCGGGACCTGCGACGCGACTGGCGAGTGGCGGCCGTGGACGTGGCCTTGGCCACCGCGGCAGCGCCGGCGTTCCTCCCCACTCACCGGGTGGAGGCGCACCGTCTGATTGACGGCGGTGTGTGGGCCAACAACCCGACGCTGGTGGGGGTGGCGGAGTGCTTCGACCGTCTCGGCGGTGAGCGCGGCCGCATCCGCGTCCTCAATGTGGGCACCACGAACGAAGTCCGCGAACGCCGGACCACTCTTGACAACGGGGGATTGTTCGCTTGGCGCTCGGACGGCCTCAAGGTGATGCTGCGAGGGCAGAGCCTGGCAGCCACCAACCATGCCCAGCTCATTCTCGGGCGGTCCAACGTGGTGCGGGTGGACGCGCCGACCCCCGTGGGCCTTCACAAGCTCGACTCGGTGACCGCCCCGGACCTGATCGGACGTGCCCTCGCTGAGAGCCGCACATGCTCGCCTGCGCTGGCCGACTTCTTCCAGCACTCCCCCTCTCCGTACACCCCCTTCCATGGAAAGGAGCTCACCCATGCCCAATAGCAATCTCCAGGTGACCTCGCGAGTGCTCGACGCAACGGCCGGGGAACTCGACATCTCACCCCAGCAGTTTGCGCTCGCAGAGCATCGATACACGGATCTCGGCCAATGGCTCGTCGCCCAAGGCGTCGACGAACGCGAAGTGTACCCACAGGGCTCGTTCCGGCTGGGAACCGTGCTGCGACCGACCGCCGGCGGGGACTTCGACATCGACCTGGTCCACCTCCGACTCCTGACCAAGGAGTCGATCACCCAGAAGGAACTCCGCGCCCAGGCTGGGCAGCTACTGACGGATTACATCACCGTACGCGGAGCCAGCAACGGAAACCCGACACTGAAGGAGCGAGGCCGCTGCTGGGAACTCATCTATGCGGGTGACCGCTTCCACATGGACGTGCTGCCCGTCATCCCCGATCCCGACGGCGACGACACCGCCGTGCTGCTGTCAGATCGCGACCTGTTCCTGTGGCAGCACAGCAACCCGATCGGATACGCCGACTGGTTCTGGAGTTCCATGGGGGAGGCCGTTGATGTCGCCAGGGCGCAACTGGCTGTGATGCTCAGCCGAGACGTCGAAGACGTTCCTCAGTGGCTGGTGAGAACCGCGCTGCAACGGGTGGTTCAGTTGCTGAAGCTGCACCGCGACAGGTTCTTCCGGAGCAACCCCCAGGACAAACCAGCCTCCATCCTTATCACGACCTTGGCAACGCATGCCTACGGCGGGGAAAGCGACCTATACGAGGCGTTCCGGAAGGTGGCTCGCAGCCTCCCGTCTCACGTCGAATGGCGCAACGGCACCTGGTGGGTCCCCAACCCGGCCCACGAGGAGGAGAACTTCGCGGACAAGTGGAACACGAACCCGGACCGCAAGAGACACTTCGATCGGTGGGTCGAGGCGCTGGTAGCCGATACCGACCGCTGGGCCACCAGCAACGGCGTTGACGAGGCCGTCAGGTCGCTTGGCACTGCACTCGGTGCTGCCCCGGTGCAGGCCGGAGCCAAGCGAGTCGGGGTGGGCCTCTCGTCCCTTGCAGCTGCCGGCGGCCTCAGCGTCGTCCAGCAGGGAAGAGTGACCGATCGGAGCGGCACCAAGATTCAGCCCCACGACTTTCATGGCCCAGACCGATAGACGCACCCTCGCACTCGTACGGGAGGCGCGACTGCTCGACGATCACTACCCGCACGGGCAGGCGACGCTGAAGGCTGGAGTGCTGCAGTGGACCGGTGAACTCCAACCCAGCGAGGTCAGCCGGCAATACCTTGTAGCCCTCCGCTACGCGCCGCCGTATCACCCGCGCGTCTTCGTCCGTCGCCCGAAGCTCGTCGTCGACACCGACGGCAACCTGCCCCACATCTACCCGGACGGCAGCCTCTGCCTGCATGAACCCGGCCAGTGGTCCCCCGGCGATCCAATCGCTGTGACCATCCTCCCGTGGGCCTGTGAGTGGCTCCTCCACTACGAGTTCTGGCGTGCTACCGGGGAATGGTGCGGAAGCGGCGGCAACCACACCGGCCCAATTGTCGGATCGACAACACACCATCGGCATCTCTCCCGCCGTAGGAGCAAGGCTCACGCCAGCGGTCGGAACCAGAGAGTGCTTGCTGGCTCCGGGGCGGACCAGGAGGACCGATGAGGCTCCCGGGATCTCGCAGGGGCACTCCTCGCGAGTTGGCCCGCTTGGGCCCGCAACTTCGGAGTGTGACCGACTCACTGCTCCTGAGTGCGGGGGCACTTCAGCTCCTACCCGACAACGCTACGAAGTGGCTCCGCTTCGCACGCTTGGTCGAGGCGACGCGAGCCGTGCGCCCCGCTCTTCCGCAGCGGACAGCGGCAGTCGCCGACATTGAAGCTCTGTTGACGGGTCCTCCGATCGCTAGTGACCATGTGCTCGCCCACGAAGATCCCTTCGAGAGTCCGTTCACAGCACCAGTCGTATTCGACGACGCCGAGTACCTCACAGTCCCAGGCGCGGTCGCCAACGCGGCGACCGTATGCCAGTTCGTGCTCCAAGCACTCGACAAAATTCCGGCCGAGGCTGCAGGTGTGCAAGAACTGATGCGACGCGACGCAGCCCGCCTTCTTTGGATCTCCGACAGGGCCGCGCGCGGCGGCGGCTTGGAACGCTGGCAGGAACCCAAGTTCGAGAAGGACAGAGGAGTTCACATTCCGCCAGTGGAAGAGCTCCGGCGCCTGAAGGCGGCTGTCTGCATCGACGGGCCGGACTTGGAGACCCGATTCGGCGGGCTTGAGGGCTTCTCCGATCTGTGCTGGCCCACGAAGCGGATCGCTTGGAAGCGAGATCGCGCCCGCTTGACCGACGACCGGGCCCTCCTGTATCCGCTGTCCCTGAATTCTTCTTCGAACGGGCTGATCGTGCCATCGCCAAACCAGCTCGCCCTCTCTGTAGTGCATCGCGTCGCAGCGAGGGCCGCCGCGAGTGGCGTGCACCACCATCTGATGGCAGCCTTCGAGCGAGCCGTTCTGGCCGAGACAGAACGTCTATGTCAGCAGATGAGGTGGGTTCCACTGGACGCCTCGCTGGCACTCCAACCATCCAGCAATCTCCAAGATGCGTTATTCGCGTTCGATATTGACAAGATCGCGCATGTTGTCGTATTCGCTGACGATCTCAACGGATACGAGACCGCGAGGCCACATGCGGCGACCGACTCCACCTCGCAGATGCAATGCATCAACAAGCGCATGCAACATGTCCGCGACGCGGCGCGCGCCGCCAACCCGGCCGGTGAGGTTCTTCACCTAGTGCTCATGGTGCCGATCGGCCGCCCGATGCATGCGGACTTCACTGAGCTTGAAGGTGGAGGCCGGTCGGTTCTCCTGCTGACCATCGATGAGATGCGCACAATTGCCCACCACGAGCGGGACGACAGCCTGGGGCTCTGGCGGTTCGTAAGGGCCCTCGCCGAAATCCGTCTGCCCGGCTACGGAACGGTCAACAATGCAGCAGACGCCTACGCGCTGTACCTCCAGTCCGACAGAAGGCCGCGTCGACTTAGCGGCCCAGAAGCACGCGGCATCCTGCTGCCCCCCGGGTTTGGAGCACCCCTAGCTGTCAGAGAGCGACGCCGATCAGATGCACATGCCGTCCCTCTACCCGATGGCTCGAGAGCGGTGCCTGTGAGCCGCGAAGCTGTGAGCGAGAGCGTGCGTGTGTACGTACCTCAGCGCGAGGATCTGAGACATCTGAGGCTGGTTGAGCTTGCTCTGCCGTGCTGGGTCGGAGCCCATGGCGCTGGCACTCAATCGCAGCGGTTCTGTGCGGGAGTAGCAGACGCCCTCTCGCTCCACCTGTGGCGGATACGAGACCGTGTCGACACGAATCTGGACACGATTGCCGTGAGCGCCTCGTGCGTCGTCATCGAGATCGTCGATCCCGACGGGTCCGTACTCTCATTCGCGGACGTCGACCACGCCGACGACGCGCCGTGGTTCGAGATCGCAGTCGATCGTGATGAGCACCGAATCACCGTGCGACTGCTGCCCAATGCCGCAGCGCGCCTATCGCAGGTAGCCGATGCTGCAGAACAAGAACTGATCGTGGAAGTGGCAAGGTCACTGGCGTCGCTGGCAGGACGGCCATCCGCCGTTATGGACGCCGACCTCAACGACGTCAGCATCCACGAAGGCCCGCGGTTCATGCATGTCGGCATCGGATATGTACCCGGCGTCCACGGTGGCGCACATCTGCCCGGGTGCCGGCTGCAATACCACCTCGAACTTGATGGCGTGGTAAACGAGATCGACGCGATTGCGTCCGGCCTCGGTCTACAGTTCGGCCCCGTCCCTGTGGAGCGTCGCGTAGAGATCATCGTGGAGATCGTGCGCACCCTCGACGGCAGGTTGCGCGAGAAACTTCGCGAACTCGACCCCTATACGACCTTTGAGTTGCTCGCGTCGGAGCAGGAGCGGATGCAACGCGACAGGACGATGTTGCGCGTCATGGCCCCGAACCCATTCACCGACGCTGACAACGGCGGCGACATGCGTAGCGCGATCGAGAAACATCATGAGATCGAACAGAGCGCTTTGGCGAGCCGCTACCTGATCGAATCGGCCGTGCGCTGCGTCCGCGGCGGCCACCGCCCGATGTCGTTCTCGCGCTACGACGAACTCCTGGCGATCTCCCAGCAGATGATCGCATTGGGCTCCATTGGCGACGCCTACCGCCTAGAGCTATCGGATACGGACCTGTACTTTCGGGAACCCGGCTGTCTACGAATGGACCTGAGCGATCCGTACTGCCAAGCCGTGGGCGACCGCACCGACACGAATGCGCGCGCCCTTGCGGCCCAAGACCTACTAGCCGAGTGGGCCAACTTCATGGCAAGCCAAGACCCTCCGCCCGCGGCCGATCTCAGAGAGGCATCGGCCGTGTTCGAAGCCGAGTTCGGCGTGCCTTTCATCGGGTTCCTTGAAGCGGTGGAGCGCCTGAGCGAACTCGCTGCGGGCAACGACGTTCAAGTGAGGACAATGCTCGTTTCCGATCTTCTGCACGATCTCACCACGACCACCGAACTCGACCAACAGCAGGCAACAAGAATGATCAACATGATGTCGCTAAGGGCGGCGCCAGCCGATAAGGACCCAGATCTGTTCGATCCGGATTTCACGCCGTGGCGCTACGCGAGAGAAAACTCATTCCTACGTCGTCCTGTCTTGATTCGAGAATGCGGGGACGATGAGTTGGTAGCCACTTGGGGCAGCCAGGCGCCTTGGACCGCCACAGAAGCGCTGTTCGAGCAGATGTCTTCCGGCCGGCTAGCGGCCAAGTCGCGCTCGATGAAGCGGTACATCAGCCAGCAGCGCAACCGCATCAGCAGGGAGTTCGAGAGCGAAGTCGCCGACATCTTCCGCAGGGACCCGCACAACCAGGTGAGCGTGCAAGTGAAGTCGCTCGGAAACACTTCGCTAGAACGACAGAACGGCGACAAGCTAGGGGACATCGATGTGCTCGTCATCAACAAGCATCGCAAGACTCTTTCGATCATCGAAGCCAAGAGCTTCGCTACGTCGCGGAGCGCCCGCGAAATCAAGCAGGATCTCGACAAGCTTGTTTCCGGAGAGAACCCGGCCGTTGCCCGCCACAACGAGCGTGTCAAGTTCGTGCGAGACCACTGGTCAACGCTCCACCGTCAGATGCAACTCGCGGGACGCGCCGGCGACTGGCAGATCGAGGACATCCTCGTGACCAGCGCACCATCCATCGCCGCCGACCTGCTCCGCCATCTGGGTAGCGACGTAGGCACGACGATCATCCCCGTCGAGGACCTTAGGAGCCTCTTGTCGGACCTCTGCTCCCTGTCCGCGCCCTGAGTCCTGTGAGGCGATCCAATGAGACGAGAGCATCCATCGGTGAGCACCCATCCTTTGGGATCTTCTGGAGGCCGCGCGCTTCCCGATCGGGGCGATTCCGGCAAGTGTCATAGGTCACTGCAACCATCGCGATATGGCGAAGAAGCGGGCTAAGCGCCGCGGGAAGGGCTCCCGACCAAGGAAGACGCCGACTCGAAAGCCGATCGAGAGCGCTCCCTGCGAGACTCGGCCTGTTGAAGTGGACGAGGACTCCAATGGCGAGTTGCTGGTCAGCCAGTGGTCGAAATCAAGATCTGGCGCCCGCTCGGGGCGCGGCTTCCACTTTCAGGATGAGGTGGGTGCCTGGCTAGCTGCCCGACTTGCATGCGGGATCGGACCTACATGGCTCGTTCCTGAGGGCTTCGAAGACTTGTCGCTAGAAGGCGACGAGCCGCGCCACGTCCAGGTCAAGTCGAGGGTCGAGCATCTTGACAAGTTCCCGCCGTCTACGGCTAGCAGGCACATTCTCGATGCCTGGGAGCGGCACGCTTCTAGAGGGCACCGGGGCGCGGCCCTAATCGTCGTGCTCGAACGCGGCGTGACGGGCGAGGAAGACCTCAACGGGCTAGATGATCTCGGCACTTCACTGGCGGACCGCATGAACGATGGGTCCCCGCTCGTGACGAATCTGGCAACAAGAGCGACGAGTCATGGCATGAGCCGGCGCGACCTATCGGAACTGCTGGCCACGACAGTCGTCCTCGGGGCCAGCAGAGCAGAAGTCTTGGCCGCGACGGTTACTCACATTCGCAGTCAGTGGGACCTACCACCCTCGGCGCTGAGGCTCGTTGCTCGGCAACTGTGCTCGGATGTGGCAGACGCCGCGGACGCAAACGCGACGGCGAGCTACGAGGCCCGTCGGCGGCTCGACCGAACCGCGGCCGTTAGCACGATCGAGCAGGTCGTCGCTCATCTCGACCTTGAGTCTCTCGAGTTCGCGATACGGCAGGGGATGTGCGAGACCCTTGAGTACCCAGCGTCGCAGCCAGGGGATGACCGGTACTACGAAGGCATGGCCACGCAGCCGTTTCATGTCGCATCGAATCTTGTGGTCCCACGCCCGGAGCTCGTCGCTGAAGTCCTATCCGGGCTGGATGATCGCTCAGCAGCAGTAATCGCAGGGCCGTCGGGTGTCGGCAAGAGCGCTGTCCTGTGGACCATCCCTTTAGCGCTCCCTGGCGTGCTCTGGTTCCGCATCAAGCGCCTGTCAGCTCGCGATGTCCATCACCTCATCCGGCTCGCTCGGGCTTATGGAGTGGCCCACGATAGACCCGTCGGATTCCTGATTGATGCAGCTGGCACCGCTGACCTGACGGGCTGGGCGGAACTCCGCTCCGCAGCGGCAGCGCTGCCCGGCCTGCTTCTCGTTGCGACAGCGCGAGCTGAGGATCTCTTTGTGCTTGGCGACCTCTCGATGTGCGCCTCCATCGATGTGCGTCTTGACGAAGCAGCCGCAGAGACGATCTTCAACGGGCTGGTTCGGCGTCAAGCGACCGGTGCTGCCCACTGGATGGAGGCCTTCGAAGCGTCGCGCGGGCTGACGCTTGAGTTCACACACCTGCTCACCCGAGGGAACCGGCTTGGCGACGTCATCGACGAACAGGTCCGCCGACGCATTGACGAAGGACGACACAACGAGCTTGACATTCTCGCCCTGACCTCGGTCGCGGATCGGTGGTCCGCACGAATCTCAACGACCGCGCTTGCCCATGCGTGCGAATTGACCGGCCTCCAAACCCGCGCGGCGCTGAGCCGTCTTGTCGCGGAGCACCTCATTGTTGAGCGGGAAGGAGAGATCGGGGGTCTGCACCGGCTCCGTTCGATCGCTCTGTGCAATGCCATCCATCGGCTACCCCCACCGCAACTCACAGAGAGCGTGAGACGAGTGGTCCGTCTGATTCCCACACCACAGCTACATCGATTCGTAGCGTCGATGCTCGCCGACATACCCGACGCCCGCCAAGTCGTCATCGAAGCCGAGACTGCCGGTCCGGTAGATCCGGAGCGCTTAGTTGGGGTCGGGCAAGGCCTTCGACTCGCTGACTTCTACGACCGTGCGAGAGAGTGGAAGCAGATCGCGGAGCAACACGGAGTGCCGGCATCAAGCCAGCCAGTCCTTGTCCTGTTCGCAGCTGCGGGACTCGAATTCCCCGACTTCTTTCCCGCGGAGCTTCGGGCTGCACGTGAGGCAATGGACTCTGCTGTCGAACGGAGGTCCAGGGACGATCTGGTAGCTGCGATAGGCCACGCCGAGGTGGCCGACCTGGTTGCATCTGAGAGTTCCCTAGTTCGAGCAACCCGACTGCTTGAGGTAATGGAAGGAAGCCCACCGGAACTATCTGTAGCTCTTCGCAACGCCCTGGTCTCCAGGTCCTCCTTTGGAGTGAGCCTTCGAGCCGCTTCGGTGGACGGGTTGGCCACGTGCGTTGCGACAGCGCGCAACTGCGAACCGCAGCTAGCAGCGCACCTCGTCGAGTTGCTCGGTCGTGAGTCCGCCGTCATCAGAAGGATCCGCGCAGAAAACCCGTGGATAATGGAATTGGACACCCGCTCGGTTGACGGCGAGACCGTCGGCTACTGCCGCTTCCTTCACACGTCGGATTCGGCTCAGCCCGACGCGGGCGAGGAAGCGATCGCGCTCGGACGCTTGCTGTTGCGCTGCCTCCCGCACATCGAGAGCGTCGATGTCCAGGCACTCTGGCCGGGAGGCTTGCCACTGACAATTGGCGGTCACACGCATGGAATCAGCCGCCTTAGGCGCCAGTATGACCACACGTCGGCAGCTCGCGCCTGGAATCAAGTCCGCCTTCAAGCGGCGCAGTCGCTTCTCGGTGCAGCCGACACCACGCGACTCTCCGAAGCGCTCCCCCTGCTTGAGCGTGCCGCCAGTCTCACCCTGCGCCTCGGCAACGGATTCGTGGCCGGGGAGGAGCGCGATCTCCAAGGGCTGAACACGCAACTCGCGGAACTGCACGAAGGCGGCCGTGCACTTCGCCCGGCATCAGGGCCCGCGCAACTCGGTGACATTGCTATGTCCGACGAGAGGCCGAACGACAAGGCCGACGACCTGTCCGCCCTCATCACCGACTTGACCGGCAATGTGTTCCAGCGGCTTACCAACCCAGATGGATATCGAGCGCTGGCGGCCTACATCAGTGACACCGTCCTTGAGAAGCACCTGCAGGGTGCAATCGGCCAGCCATGGCATCTCATGGGAGTTGAGGACCATCCACCTTGTCTCGACTCGCTCCGTTCAACGCTGCTGGACCTGCACGCTGTGATCAATGAACTCGCAGAAGCCGATGCCGATGTGGCTCGCATCAGACGCAGCGCGCAATCGGGGACGCCAGCCCGTGCGCTGCAGCGCGCTGCCCAGACTTGTAGGCAGCTTGAGCGCCGCCGCAATCAGACTAGGCGCCCTGCTGTCCAAGCCACCCTTCGAGAGACCGGTCTAGCAGCCACGATCCGCCACGTCGATCGCGAACACGCAGGCTTCGCCGAGTACTTGGTGTCAGTCGATGTCGCTTCCCTACTCGATTGGCCAGCCGCTGTCGCCAGCCTTGAGGAGGCGCTCGGCGCGGACCGACCAGTGGAGGAAACCTTCGTCTTCGTTCCGCTGCGCGATGGCCGACCGGCTCCAAGCCTGGCTACAAAGCTCGTCGGCAACCTGTGGCCGTTCCCCAATCCTGAAGGTCTTGAAATGCTGCCCGCTGCACATCCCAGCCCTCTCGCGAACCTATTCGATCAGTGCCAGCATGCCCTACAAGCACTGTCGGGCATCTCCCAACTGCCAGATGAACAGCAGTCCCACGAGATTGTCCTTGCTGTCGTTGAGTCGGCCACATCGGAGTTCGCAACGGCATATGAGCAATTGAACGACATCCCTGACGACCCGTTCGTCAGGGATCTACTCGACCTTCTTGCTATGACCGCGGACAGAGTCCAGTCGGAACTTGAGGGGACGAGCACTGAGCCTTGTTTCGCCAAGCAAATCGCAACCGGGCTGCGGGAGGGCGGCGGCGTTGCTGAGTTCGACGCGATGGTAGGTGCCCGCTACCTCGCGCTGGAGTGGGACATCGACCCAGGCGGTGTCGCTGTCATCCTCGAATCTCAGTCTGCTGAGGACTAGCCAGCCGACCGGGGGCGAGAGTCCTCGCCTGGGATAGCTCGTAGGGCCTTCACTGCGCAAGGCATGCGCTCCCGAGGTGACGATCCTGAACCTCAGCCGCGGACGATCGATGTTGTTCTGTGTTCTTGTGTACAGGAACACAGAACAAGGAGAAACTCAGACCGTCGTGCGAATCGGCGGACCAGCTCTCCGGCTTCTTGCGACGCGCTCAGCGTGGGGCCAGCGGAGAGGTCCTAGGGCCCAACAGCCGGGATCGGTTCGGGCCCGAGGCTGGCGAGCAGGTCGTCGAGGGCGTCGGCTGTGTCCTCGAAGTAGTTGGAGTGAGTGACCTTGATGGCTTCTATGGAGTCGGCACCCAGCAGGACGACCTCCAATCGGTGGTTGTCGCGGTATTGCTCTTCGCGTTCACTGTAGGCCTTGAGCGCTTGAGCCGTGTTGCGGAACTCCTCGAGGCTGATCTGCTTCCTTGCGTCATGGTCGTACACGATGAGGAAGTCAATGGTCTTGCGCTTAGCCATCAGTCCTCCCTTGTTCTTCGGTGATGAGACCCTACAGCAAGGCCGGCCGTTGCCACCAGAGCCAGCCGGGTGAGAACGCCCATGAGTTCCTTCGAGTATGGCTCTCCCGGCTCTCGCTGAGACAGGAGCTGCGACAGTGCCCGGAGCATTTCGTGAACCTCATCGGGACCGTCGCCGTTCTTGAAGTCGATGCCGGTCTTGCTGGTCAAGTCCTCCACGATCTTGGCCCAGCTGTCCTGTTCTCGGGTGCGGAGCTGCACCTCGATCCGCCGGCCGTGGTACCTCGTGTAGATGTGGATGGCCCGGTAACCGGAGTCTTGAGGCTCGGCCACGTAGTCTCTGATCCTGTCGGGCCGTCGGTTTCGTCTGAGGCTGTTGGCACAGAATCGCTCTACGACCCGTTGGACCTGATCTTGGGTGTTGAGAACGGCCCGGCAACCTCCGATGTCCTGCATGGTCGACAGGTCCATCGTGGGGAGCCGCCGGAGCTTGTCCTCGATGGTGGGCAGCCTCTTGAGCCGCCGCGAGACGTCGAGATTGAAGAGATCGACATAGAAGCCCTCGGTGGTCAGGCATGATCGCATCCCCATGTAGGCGGCATGCAAGGGCGCAGCATGAGCAGACCGATACGCCTCGACAACCTCACGGGCATCGCGGACTTCCTCAATCGAGGGCAGGTTGCCCTCGCTGGCCTGTGCCTGGCGCAACACCTCGCCGGCACGCCGCACGTCGCCCAAAGATCCAAACGGGCCAAGTGGTTGCGCAGCCATCGCGTCGTGCAACGTACTAGGGCACCGCCCCTGACAAACTGATCGAGGCCCACCTGCGGTGAAGGCATGAGCGGATCGCCCGTGCCGGGGTAGCCCGTCGTTCCCGCAGGACGACCGAGAGAGGACCCGAGCGCTACGGGTTCCCGAAGGGACTAGACGGCCCCGGCCGAAGCCGAGGGCCGGGGCTACTCACCCCGGCGGGGTTGACATCGTTCTATCACTTCCGAGCAACCGCGTCAAAGCACATGAGCACGCTCGCGTGCTGGCACGGATGTCGACTCCGACAGCTGCTGCATGGCTGATCCATGGGCCGAGTCTTCTAACGGATCTTCTAACGTACAGTTAGAAACTGGGCGATATCCACAGGCACTCGCTGACACGGCCGGATCGCGAAAGCCGACGTCAGACGTACTTTCTGGTACGGGCTGATACTGGCCGACACCTGCTTCTTGCGTCTTGTAAACAGCAGGTCGCAGGTTCGACTCCTGTCTCGGGCTCCCAAGATCCCTGTTCAGAGCCTACTTCCGGTGTGATCAACACCGTCTTGTTACTGGGCGAGCCGCTCGATCACAACGCGCTCCTCTTCGAGGATGCGCTGGAGCCGCTCCTGGAAGGCAGGGTCGCGCCGCCGCTTCTCGATGTGCTCAGCGATGGCGGCACGGATCGCCTCCGACGTGGACACGCCGTCAACCCGGGCGACGGCGTCGAGTTCAGCGGCCTGCTGGGCGTCTTGGCGGATGGTCGTAGTGCGGGTGTCTCCCATGGTGTGCCTCCTCCTTGAGCGGTGCTTCATTCACAACTAGATCTATCAGTAGGGATTATTCACCGTGGCGAGCATACGCGCCTGGTGCAACCGTCCCGGCGCTGTCATCCCACTGTGGCGTCAACTGACGCCCTGTCAAGTCACGCCCCACGCATGACTGTGGCAACTTGTAGGACTCATTGAGCGGATTCCTGGGGAGTTCGAACTCGCCAGCGGTGACGACTAGAAAGGAGATCATCATGGCGCGGAAGAAGCTTGCAATCGATGAGGCGACCCGTTCTAAGGACCTCGCCGGCAAGACCTACATCGTCACCGGCGCGAACTCCGGCATCGGCCTCGAGACCGCCCGCCAGCTCGTGAAGCAGGCAGGCCATGTGGTGATGGCCTGCCGCCGGATCGAGGCCGGCGAGGATGCGGCTCGGAGCTTCGCCGGCCTCCGCGGAACGCATGAGGTCATGCCGCTCGATCTCGCTGACCTCCAGTCGGTTCGCGAGTTCGTCGCCGCGTTCACCGCCAAGCACGACCGTCTCGACGGGCTGGCGTGCAACGCCGGCATGGTGAACATGCGCGGTGACCTCCAGCGCACCAAGGACGGGTTCGAGTCGACCATCGCAGTGAGCTACTTCGGCCACTTCCTGCTGACCGAACTCCTCCTCGACGCGCTCCGGGCGACCGCGCCCTCGCGAATGGCGATCGTGTCGTCGGTCGTCCACGCCGGAAGCCCCAGGAACCGGCCGCAAGTGGTACTCGACGACCTCAACTTCGAGCGGCGCGACTTCAACAACATGCGCGCCTACTGCGAGGCGAAAGTGGCGACGGTCCTATACGCCAAGGAACTCGGCGAGCGGCTGGCGGGCACCGGCGTCTCGGCATTCTCCCTCCACCCCGGATGGGCCCGTTCCAACTTCGGGTCGGGCGCCAGCCTGCCGATGCGCATCGCCATGGCGATCATGCGCCCGTTGACCCGGCTGGTGTCCGACAGCAGCGAGGAGTCGGCCCAGACCACACTCCACTGCCTGTTGTCGGACGACGCCCCCCAGCACTCCGGCGCCTACTTCAGCCAGTGGAGCATCCTCTACCGCGACAAGGAGTGCCGGGCCGGCGGCTGGCCCATGGAGACCCCGAACCCGAACGCCAAGAACATGGAAGCCGCCCGGCAACTCGTCGCCACCAGCCACAACCTCGTCGGACTGGACAATAGGGCTCCATGAGTTCGGCTCGGTCGTCGGGTGAGATCATGTGCGGCCCTCCCTGCGCGTCTCGCACCGACCGTTCAGAACACCGGCGGCGTCGACTGGTTGAGCGGAGTATGGACCGAACCGCCGCGTTCAGCGGGTGATCTGGGCGGCTAGGGCCAGGTCCTCGGCCGCAGTGCCGAGATCGTTGACCGACACCTGGAACTCGTCGATCCCGTGGGCGTCCACCAGCGCGTTCAGCTCGGACCGGCACTCGTCCACCGAGCCCGAGATCACGAAGGCGTCGACCCAGCCGTCGAGCACGAAGCGGGCCGCGGCGGCCGGCCCGCCCTCGGAGAGGCCCCGGCGGATGGCGGCCTCGGTCTGGGCGTCTAGGCCGATCCGGGCCTTGACGTGGTCGGGGGAATCCACGAGACGGAACGTCAGGGCCGCCCGGGCCGCCTCGCGGGCCCTGTCCGTCGTGGCCAGGATGGTCATGTAGCACAGCCTCGGACCCCGACGGCCGTGCTCGCCGGCCGCCGCCCGGATCGCCCCGATGTGCTCGCCGATAAGCTCCTTGTGGACGAACGACAGGATGAAGCCGTCGGCCAACTCTCCCGCCAGACGCATCACCCTCGGACCGCGCCCGGCCAGCCAGACACCGATGTCGGGCCGGCCGTAGCCGAGACGGGCCCGGCGGAACCCGCCGGCAACGCCGGTGTGGTCGACGGTCTCGCCCGACCACAGCGCCCGGCTGGTCGTCACCAACTCCCGCATGGCCGCGATCGGCGCCCGCCGCTCGATCGCCAGCGCGGTGAGCGTGAGGGCGCCGCCCGCTCCGATCCCCAGCGCGGCCCGCCCACCGGACGCCTCGTCCAGCGTGGCGACCGCGGCGGCGGTCATGCCCGGATGGCGGGTGTAGGCGTTGGTGATGCCGGTGCCGACCTCGACGGAGCTTGTGGCCGCAGCGACCGCGCCCAAGGTCACCCAGCACTCCCTGGCCGCCAGACCCTCGTCGGGGATCCACACCCGGCTGCACCCCAGCTCCTCGGCCGCCACCGCTGCGTTCACCACCTCAGCGACCGGTCCCTCGGGCATCACCATGCAAGCCAGCTCGACCATCGCGCCGACAATAGAGGCGCCCGATCGAAACCGTGCGACCGGCGGTCTGCCATGCCCAGAGGCCGAGCGGATTGGCCCACGGCTTGCAGGGCCTGCAAGTCGCCGAGCGAGGCCGTGGCCCGAGCGGCCCGTGAGCGCAGCGAACAAGAGCGGGATTGGCGGCGCGGCGACGCGACGGGCTGTCGATCCGTCCGCGCATGCCATGCTTGGCGGATGGAGCTGGCAGGACGGGTCGCGTTGGTGACCGGCGGCGCCCACCGGGTGGGGCGGGCCATCGCTCTGGAGCTCGCGGCGGCAGGCGCGGCGGTGGCCATCGCCTACCGCCGGTCCGAGGATCAGGCCGCCGAGACGGTCACCGAGTTGCGCGGCTGCGGGGTCGGCGCCGGCGCGTTCAAGACCGATCTGGCCGCGCCGGCCGAGGCCGCCGGACTCGCCGAGGCCGTGGCCTGCCGCCTGGGACCCGTCGATGCCCTGGTCAACAGCGCCTCGTGGTTCGCCCGCGACGAGTTCCCCTCGGACGACACCGACACCTGGTACCGGACTCTCGACGTGGTGCTCCACGGGCCGTTCCATCTCATCAACGCCGTCGCGCCGTCGATGCTCGAGAGGGGCGGCGGGGCGATCGTGAACATCGTGGACCTGTCGGCCTGGCAGCCCTGGCCCGGTCGAGCCGCCCACAGCGTGGCCAAGGCCGCGCTGCTGGCCCTGACCCGCCAGGTGGCGGTGGAGCTCGCCCCGACCGTGCGCTGCAACGCGGTGGCGCTCGGCCCGACGATCGCGCCGGCCAAGTTCGGGCCGGACCAGGTCGAGAGGCTGAGGCGGCGCACGCTGCTCGGTCGCTGGAGCGGAGGCCCCGAGGCCGGGCGGGCCGTCCGGTACCTCCTCGAGGCGGGAGCGGTCACCGGCGAGTGCCTTACCGTCGACGGCGGCGAGCAGTACGGCCACGTGCGCGACCGCTTCACCGACACCGCCGGCTGAGAGCCCGCATGGAGCGGATCCGCCCGCCTCCGCTCGGCCTCCGGACCGGCGACGGCGCTCAGGTCCCGGTGGCGCGGCCCCTGAGGATGTCGTCATAACCCCGGATCAGGGTGTGCTCGGTCTCCTGCACATCCTCGGGGCTGGCCGCGAAGTAGCCGGTGGCCATCCCCATGTCGGACGCGGCGTCCAGGTACTCGGGCACGCTCGACAGGTACAGGCAGTCGTAGAGGTCCACCGACATCACCCGGCGGGTCGCCTCGAACAGCGACCGCTCGGGAAGCACAGCCCCCACATCACCGCTCACCAGCCACGACGACACCGAGTCCTCCAGCTCGGCCATGCGCCTCAACCGCAGCCCCCACTCCCGGGGCTGGTTGCCGACCGCCGCCACCGGCAGGCTCCGGCTCGCGACCCGGTCGAGGAACTGGTGCAGGCCCGGCACCAGCTTGAACGACGACAGGTAGCGGGTCTCCACGTCACGGCCGATCGGGCCGAGCCCGAGGTCGCTCCAGAACTCCTCGGCGGTGAGCCTGCCCAGCACCAGCATGCGGTGCCGGTCGCGGATCAGCTCGGGATCGATGTCGGGGTTCTCGCCCAGGATCACCGGCAGCAGCAGGCCCTCCCGCGGGTCGGTGGGCCGCACGATCACACCGTGCACGTCCACCACCAGCAGGCGCAGCAGGCGCTTGCGGGGGCGGCTGGCCTCCGCCTCCCGGGCCGCGGCCCGCTGCCGGCGGCGCCGGGTGGCCCGGCGGCCCCGGCCCCTGGGAGCGCGCAGCAGTGCCACCAACCTGGCCACGCCCACGCCTAGCAGCACTGCGCCGAAAGCGGCGCCGGCCACCCGGGCGATGTTGAGCCACAGCGGCGCCAAGGTGTCGGAGACCGTCGTCGAGGCGTTCACCGTCACCGGCCGGTCCCCGTAGGAGAAGCGCCAGACGGCCGTGGATCCGTCGACCTCGGGCGACAGTGCCACCATCCCGTCCTCGGATTCCCCCTCCACGCCGGAGGCGGCCGCAGAGGCGTCGAAGGCCTCGTCGGAGTCGATCAGCGTCAACAGGAACTCGAAGCCCAGCGAGTCCTCGGGGGCGCCGGCCTCCGCGATCAGGTCCTGCAGCGGGCGCCCGAAGGGCTGGCCCTCGAAGATCGCGGCGAGAGCGTCGTCGCTGAAGTCGTCCAGAGGCGGAGTCGGGTCGATGCCGGCCTGGAAGCGGTAGGAGGTCTCAGCGAAGGAGCGGGTCTGCTCCAAGACCACCCCGGTGAAGATCACCTCCTTGCCGGCCAGCTCCTCGAGGACCTGGGGAAGCTGGCCGGCCGACTCGAACCGCTTGACCGCACGGATCTGCACACCCCCGTCGGCGCGGAACAGCGGGCCCTCCACCGCCCATCCGGCGGCCTGCGCGTCGTCGAAGATCAGCCCCCCGGCCAGCTCGGGGACGCGGGACACCGCTACCGCGTCGGCGTTGAACACCACCGTCACCGTGCCCGATCCGGCGTCCTCCACCTCGACGTGCACGCTGGTGTCGACCCGGCAGGCCGCAACCAGCAGCGCCAGCCCCAGAGCCAGCACGGCCGGCCTGAGGAGGCGCGCCACCGCAACCGCACGCCGGCGCTGAGAGGCCACGGCCCTGGTCCTGTGGCCCGATCTCAGCTGCCCCCGGAGGGGAAGCCTAGAAGTGGCCCTCGCCGCCGGCCGGCTCCAGTTCTGGCTCGGGAGGCTCGAAGCCCTCGATGGCGCGGAACACGACCACCAACTTAGCCTCTTCGAGCGGGTCGTCCTCCACGTCGACGATGACTATCTCGCCGGCCCGGAACTCCTTGTGCAGCAGCCGCTCCGACAGCGGATCCTCCACCAGCCGTTGGATGGCCCGGCGCAGCGGCCGCGCCCCCAGCGTGGGGTCGTAGCCGGTCGAGGCCAGATGGTCCTTGGCCGCGTCGGTCAGCTCCAGGCCCATGCCCTGGCCGGCCAGCTGGTCGGCGGTGCGCACGATCATCAGGTCGACGATGCGGCGCACCTCCTGCTGGGTCAGCTCGTGGAACACGATCACGTCGTCGATCCGGTTGAGGAACTCCGGCCGGAAGTGCTGCTTGAGCGCGTCCTGCACCTTCGCCTTCATCCGCTCGTAGGTGACCCGCTCGTCGGCCTTGGTGAAGCCCAGGTTGGCCTTGCGCAGATCGGCGGTGCCCAGGTTGGAGGTCATGATCAGCACCGTGTTGCGGAAGTCCACCGAACGGCCGTGGCTGTCGGTCAGCCGGCCCTCCTCGAGGATCTGCAGCAGGGTGTTGAACACGTCCGGGTGGGCCTTCTCGATCTCGTCGAACAGCACCACCGAGAACGGCTTGCGCCTGACCCGCTCTGTGAGCTGGCCGCCCTCCTCGTAGCCCACGTAGCCCGGCGGCGAGCCGATCAGGCGGCTGACCGTGTGCTTCTGCATGTACTCGGACATGTCCAGGGCGATGAGGGAGTCCTCGTTGCCGAACAGGAACTCGGCCAGGGTCTTGGCCAGCTCGGTCTTGCCCACGCCCGAGGGGCCCAGGAAGATGAACGAGCCGCTCGGCCGCTTGGGGTCCTTGAGGCCGGCCCGGGTTCGGCGGATGGCCTGCGAGACGGCGGAGATGGCGTCGTGCTGGGACACCACCCGCTTGTGCATCTCGTCCTCCATGCGCAGCAGCTTCTTGGTCTCCTCCTCGGTGAGCTTGTAGACCGGGATGCCGGTCCACAGCGACAGCACCTCGGCGACGGCCTCCTCGTCGACCTCGTCGAAGAGGTCGATCCCGGACGCCTTGGCCTCGCCCTCGAGGGTCTCGCGGCGGGCCAGGAGCTCCTTCTCCTTGTCGCGCAGCTCGCCGGCGTCCTCGAAGCGCTGGGCGTCCACCGCGTCCTTCTTGCGGGAGATCACCTCGGCCAGCTCGGCCTCGAGCTCCTTGAACTGCGGCGGGGTGGACATGCGCTTCATGCGCAGGCGCGACCCGGCCTCGTCGATCAGGTCGATGGCCTTGTCGGGCAGGTGCCGGTCGGAGATGTAGCGGTCGGCGAGGTTGGCCGCGGCCACCAGCGCCTGGTCGGTGATGGTGACCCGGTGATGGGACTCGTAGCGGTCGCGCAGGCCCTTGAGGATCTCGATGGTGTGGGCCACCGTCGGCTCGTCCACCACCACCTTCTGGAAGCGGCGCTCCAGCGCGGCGTCCTTCTCCAAGTGCTTGCGGTACTCGTCGAGGGTGGTGGCCCCGATCGTCTGGAGCTCGCCCCGGGCCAGCATGGGCTTGAGGATCGAGGCGGCGTCGATGGCCCCCTCGGCCGCGCCCGCGCCGACGAGGGTGTGGATCTCGTCGATGAACAGGATGATGTCACCCCGGCTCTGGATCTCCTTGAGGACCTTCTTGAGCCTCTCCTCGAAGTCGCCCCGGTAGCGGCTGCCCGCCACCAGCGCACCCAGGTCGAGGGTGTAAAGCTGGCGGTCGCGCAGGGTCTCGGGCACTTCGTCGGAGGCGATGGACTGGGCCAGACCCTCCACGATGGCGGTCTTGCCCACGCCCGGCTCGCCCACCAGCACCGGGTTGTTCTTGGTGCGCCTCGAGAGGATCTGCATGACCCGCTCGGACTCGCGGCCCCGGCCGACCACCGGGTCGAGGGACTTCTCGCGGGCGAGCCGGGTGAGGTTCCGGCCGAACTGGTCGAGCACGTGCGAGCCCGACGACGAGTCGCCGCCGCCCCCGCCGGTGGTGGCGCCGGCCCTCTCGCCCTGCGAGCCGGTCGCCCCTCCGTAGGCCGACAGAAGCTGGATGACCTGCTCGCGCACCCGGGCCAGGTCGGCGCCCAGCTTCACCAGGACCTGCGCGGCGACGCCCTCGCCCTCGCGGATCAGCCCCAGCAGGATGTGCTCGGTGCCGATGTAGTTGTGGCCGAGCTGGAGCGCCTCGCGCAGGCTCAGCTCGAGGACCTTCTTGGCCCGGGGCGTGAACGGGATGTGGCCGCTGGGCGAGCTGCCGCCCTGGCCGATGATCTCCTCGACCTGGCCCCGCACCGACTCGAGGCTGATGCCAAGGGACTCCAGCGCCTTGGCCGCGACCCCCTCGCCCTCGTGGATGAGGCCGAGAAGGATGTGCTCGGTGCCGATGTAGTTGTGGTTGAGGAGGCGCGCCTCTTCCTGGGCCAGAACCACGACGCGGCGGGCCCGGTCGGTGAACCGCTCAAACATCGCTCACACCTCCGCCGCTGGACGGGTCGGGCCGGACGGGCTGCCTCATGGCGGTCAGTGTAGCCCGGACCCGTGACAAGGGTCGCGTCGCGGCGCGGGCTCAGGCTGTGACATGAGCCACCCCCGCCGCCCGCGGCCGCGCGGTCCCCATTACCCTCGCAGCGTGGCCAACCCCTCGCCGTTCGCCCTGCTGCCGTTCCTGGAGGACGACCTGCGGCGAGTCGAGAATGAGATGCTCAGCGCGGCAAGCGCTCCCGACGACTTCGTCACCGAGTTGGCCCGGCATCTGATCACAGTCGGCGGGAAGCTGGTCCGGCCCGGCTTCTGCCTCGCCTCCTCGCTGGTGTGCGACGCCGCGCCGACGAGATCGTCGGAGGCCGCGGTGCGCGGCGGCGCCTCGGTCGAGCTGGTCCACATCGGCTCGCTGTACCACGACGACGTCATGGACGAGGCCACGACCCGGCGCACGGTGGCCAGCGTCAACGCACAGTGGGGCAACCTGCGGGCCATCCTGGCCGGCGACTACCTGCTGGGGCGGGCCTCCGCCATGGCGGCGTCGCTCGGGGCCGAGGTCGCGGAGCTCTTGGCCGAGGCGATCACCCGGCTCTGCGAGGGCCAGATCATCGAGCTCGAGAACGCCTACGACACCGGGCGCAGCGAGCAGCGCTACGAGAAGGCCGTGTCGGGAAAGACCGCCGCGCTGCTGTCCATCTCCTGCCGGATCGGGGCCACCGTGGGCGAGGTGCCCCGGGCCGCGGCGGAGGCGCTCGGAGAGTTCGGCTTCTCCTACGGCATGGCCTTCCAGATCGTCGACGACATCCTGGACCTGGTGGCCACCGAGTCGCAGCTGGGCAAGCCGACCGGCAACGACCTGGCCGAGGGCACCTACACGCTTCCGGTCATCCGGGCGCTGGCCGACCCGGCGGCCGGCGACGAGCTGCGCTCGATCCTCGGCCGGCCCATCGACGCCGCAGTCCGCGACCGGGCCGCCGAGCTGGTCCGGTCCACCGGCGGTGTGGACGAGGCCCGCGGCACCGCCCGCATGTGGGCCGACAAGGCCCAGGCCGCGCTCACGTCGCTGCCCGACACCCCCGCCACCGCGGTGCTGCGCCTGGCCGCCGACCGCCTGACCGAGGCGCCCGCCCTCACCGGCTGAGCTTCAGGCGAGCGTGTCGCGGCACCGTGCCGCGTCGGCCCGCTCTTTCGCAGCACGTCGACGGTACGCGGTCGCGGCCACCTCATCGCCGCGTTCCTCGGCTTGCTTAGCACGCTCTTCCAGCCTTTCCGCAGCGCTCCCATAGATTCGGGCGAAGAACTCAAGGAAACGGGATGAGGACGATGCTCGCAGAGGCGGAGACACCGACCCTGCCCGTTCGATTCGACGCACAACGGTGTGTAGGCGTGCACTTGCCACAAGGCCGACAGCAACCCCGGCCACCATCAACGCGATCCACCCAGTCAACGAGGAGCGCCACCAGTAGACGATCACGGATGATGCGAGCAGGCCCAGGCTCACTACACGCAACGCCAGCGTGAACCGATCATGGCCGTGACTGGCGAGTCGCCCGTCAGACCATCGGACATTCCGCATTATTGCGAGAAAGCCCTTCGAGTTCATCAGCCTTGTCACGACGCTCGGACACAAACGGAGGGGTGCGGGCCAGTCACGCGAACTAGCAACCGGCCCGACTCCGTATATTGCATTTGTTGGTCGGCCGGTTCGTCGACCCGCTATTCGAGTTCCCGCTCTTTAGGGATCCCCGGTTGCGCCACGCGGTCCCAACAACTAGCGGACCAAGCGTGACGGCGGCGGTTGCCATCGTGGCGCAGAACACACTGCCGATACACGCGCCCAGAGCAACAACGACGGCCACCGGAGCCCACCATGGGTCGGGAACAACGGGGTAGACCGCTCCCCGGTGCTCCACAGTTTGAACGAGGGCGGTGCCGTCGAGAGCGTAGCTGGTGGGGATGGCCGTCCCGTCGGCGTCGATAGCCCACGGCGCGGCGATGCCTCCTGCCTCGGCTCCGGCCGCGTCGAAGAACCTCACTGATCCATCGGCATGAAGCAGCGCTGAATGGCCCTCGGGTATCGCGTTCTCGAAGCGGTACTCGATAGCAGCTTCCACGCCTTCAATGAGGAGTAGCGCCAAGAACGACGAACCGTCGTCAGCGCGCCATGTGTGCAACTCGACGTTGTCGTCATGCACTGCCGACACCCGCGAGGGCACCCACCGAACCGGGCTCCCACATCGTGTCGAAGGTCGGCTCCTCGACCGAACCATACGAGTCCCCCGACTCGTCGGCACTTATCGCAGCGGGATCCTCGGCCCGGTTCGACTCCCCATTCTCAGGGCCGTTGGATGACGACCCATCACCTTCCAGGGGTTCGTCGACAAGTCCAGAAGAGTCGCTGTCGCCAGGCATCGAGCCTTCGCCGTCGGGCAGGTCACCACCACGACTTGTAGAGGTGTCATCTGGCGACGAATCCTCCAGAGGCTCACCCAGCACTCCCAAGTCGCTGCCATCGGTTGCCGCGGCTGGAGTGGCGGACACCAAACCGCCAACGAGCGCTGCCACCGCCATCGCTGACAGAAAGATGCGGCACCGCATGACAATCTCCATCCTGTAGGAGTTGTTGGATCGCGATTTAGTACAATCGCGAGGGGCCGTCAAGTGCCTTCCTTCGTCCGTGGATTCCGTGATCACGGCGTCAACAGCGGTGCCATCTGCGAGCATCTCGCCCGCATCGGGAGCCACCTGCGGACGCGCGGCCCAAGCCCAGGCGAGGACCAGGTCACCCCGTAGCTGCACGCCCGCCCTGCTGCCGATTCCGGGAGTCAGGCGCCGGAGTCGGGGCGGAGGGTGGGGAACAGGACGGCGTCGCGGATCGCCTGGGTGTCGGTGAGGAGCATCACCAGGCGGTCGACGCCGACGCCCAGGCCGCCGGTGGGGGGCAGCCCGTAGTCCAGGGCCCGCAGGTAGTCCTCGTCCACCAGCATGGCCTCCTCGTCACCGGCGGCCCGCAGCGCGGCCTGAGCCTCGAAGCGGGACCGCTGCTCGGCCGGGTCGACCAGCTCGGTGAAGGCGTTGCACAGCTCGCGGCCGGCCACGATCCCCTCGAACCGCTCGGCGTAGCACGGGCGGCTGCGATGCCGGCGCGACAGCGGCGACACCTCGGCCGGGTAGTCGGTCACGAACACCGGACCCCACAGGTTGGGCTCGGCGGCCTTCTCGTAGATCTCCAGCAGCAGCTTGCCCGCACCCCAGCCCTCCTCGCGAGCGATGCCGAGGCGGTCGCACAGGGCGGCCAGGTCCGTCCTCGGCGTGTCGAGGCTCACCTCGGCGCCGGTGTGCGCGGCGATCACCTCGTCCATGGTCGCCCGGCGCCAGGGCGGGGCCAGGTCCGTCTCGCGACCGTCGTAGACCACCGTGGTCGAGCCGCACACCTCGGCCGCGACGCCGGCCACCAGGTTCTCGGTCAGCTCCATGATGTCGGTGTGGTCGGCGTAGGCCCAGTACAGCTCCAGCATCGTGAACTCGGGATTGTGGCGGGTGGAGATCCCCTCGTTGCGGAACACCCTGCCGATCTCGTAGACCCGCTCCATGCCCCCGACCACCAGTCGCTTGAGGTACAGCTCGGGAGCGATCCTCAGGTACAGGTCGGTGTGCAGAGCCTCGTGACGGGTGACGAAGGGACGGGCCGCGGCGCCCCCCGGGATGGGGTGCAGCATCGGGGTCTCGACCTCGACGAAACCCTGCTCGTCGAGGCGGCGCCTGAGCCCGGCCAGGATCTGCGAGCGGCGGGCGAAGGCGTCCCGGGCGTCGTCGCTCACCCACAGGTCCACGTAGCGCTGGCGGTAGCGGGTGTCGGGGTCGGTGAGACCGTGCCACTTGTCGGGGAACGGCCGTCCCGCCCGGGCCAGCACGACCCACTCGTCGACGCGCACCGACAGCTCGCCCCGGCGGGTGGCCATCACCGCGCCCCTCACACCGAGCCAGTCCCCGATCGACAGGGCCGTGAACTGCTCGAAGCCCGGGGTGGAGGCTGCGGTGGCGAACAGCTGGATGCGGCCGGAGGCGTCCTGCAACGTCCCGAAGGCGAGCCGGCCCTGGTCGCGGCGCAGCATGAGCCGGCCGGCCACCGACACCACCGTTTCGGTCTCGACGCCGGCTTCGAGGCCGCCGAACGCCTCGGCGACGTCGCTCACTGAGTGGCTCCGCTCGAACCGGTACGGGACCTCGTCGCCGCTCATCGGTCCTGGTTGCGCTCGTAGACGATGCGCAGGCCGTGCAGGGTCAGGAACGGCTCGACGTGCTCGATCGTCTGCGAGATGGGGGCGATCACATTGGCCAGGCCGCCGGTGGCGACGACGTTGGCCTCGCCCAACTCGGCCAGGAAGCGGGCGTTCATGCCGTCGATCATGGCGGTGAACCCGTACAGGGCGCCGGACTGGATCGACTCGACGGTGGTCTTGCCGATCACGCTGCGGGGCTCGACCAACTCGACCGCGCCGAGGGCGGCGGCCCGGCCGATGAGCGCATCCAGGCTGATCTCGATGCCGGGTGCGATGGCGCCTCCCATGAAGGCTCCGTCGGCCGATATGACGTCGAAGTTGTTGCCGGTGCCGAAGTCGACCACCACGGTGGGGCCGCCGTAGAGGTCGTAGGCCGCCACTGCGTTGGCGATCCGGTCGGCGCCGACCTCCTTGGGGTTGTCGTAGTGGATCGGCATGCCGGTCTTGACGCCCGGCCCGACCACCACGGGCGAGAATCCGAGCTGGCGCCGCACCATCTCCCGCAGGCCTGCGAGCAGTCGGGGCACGCCCGAGCAGATGGACACTCCGGAGACATCGCTGTCGAAGTCGATGTCGATCACATCGAGCAGCGACCTGATCACCACGCCGAGCTCGTCGGCGGTGCGGCTCGGGTCGGTAGAGAGCCTCCAGTGGTCGACCAGCCCATCCGCCGCGGCCGAACCGTGGACCGCGCCCGGGTCGTAGATGCCGACGACGGTCTGGGTGTTGCCGACGTCGATAGCGAGCAGCACCGCCGCAGGATACGGCGGCCAGAGGCCGAGCGGGTGGGCGAGCAAAGCGGGTTCATAGGGGTGAGGCCGTGGCCCGAGCGGCCCGTGAGCGCAGCGAACAAGAGCGGGAACCACCCGCACCCCGTGGCCTCCGGTCCGCGCCGATCAGCCGGCGCGGCAGCCGATGTTGTCTATCAGGCGGGCCTTGCCGAACCGGACGGCCACCAGCAGCCGCACATCGCCTCGCAATGGTCCGTCCGCGGTGAGGGTGGACGCCGACGCCGCCGCGGCGTAGTCGATCTCCGCCAGCGGCGCGGTGGCGATCACCGAGGCCATCTCGGCCTCCACCGCCGCGGGGTCGGCCTCACCCGACTGCACCAGGGCCGCTCCGGCCTCGAGGGCCCGGAGCAGCACCGGGGCCTGGCTTCGCTCCGCCTCGCTCAAGTAGGCGTTCCGGCTGGAGAGGGCGAGCCCGTCGGGCTCCCGCACGGTTCCGCAGCCCACCACCCGCACCGGCAGCGACAGGTCCGCGGCCATGCGGGTCACGATCGTGAGCTGCTGGAAGTCCTTCTCACCGAAGTAGGCCGAGCACTCGCCCACGATCACCAGCAGCTTGGCCACGACGGTGGCGACCCCGTCGAAGTGGCCGGCGCGGGAGGCGCCGCACAGCACGTCGGCGAGCGCCGGTAGGCGCACGGTGGTCGCCACCGGCTCGGGGTACATCTCCGGCCCGTCGGGAACGAACACGATGTCGGCGCCGGCTCTCGCGCACATCTCGAGATCGCGGTCCAGATCCCGGGGATAGTCGTCGAAGTCCTCGCCCGGATTGAACTGCAGCGGGTTGACGAAGATCGACACCACCACAACGTCGTTGTCGACCCGGGCCCGCTCGACCAGCGAGCAGTGCCCGGCGTGGAGGAAGCCCATCGTGGGCACGAAGCCGACAGTGCGGCCCGCCGCTCGGGCCTCGGCGAGCCGTCGACTCAGACCGCCGATCGTGGCCTCCAACTCAGGCGTGGGGCGACCCGTGCTCATGCCGATTCTGCGCTCCGTTCTCGCTTCTCCGCGAAGCGCCGGGCTCGCGAACAGAACGGGTGGGGACGGATCATGACGGCTCTGCAAGGCCCGCGAGCCGGCGGGCTAGCTGGGACAGTGCCTCGTAGGCGGCTCGCTCGACCGGGTCAATGGCTTCGACGTGCCGGCAGACGGTCTGGGTGTCGCCGCGGGCTGCGGGACCGGTGAGGGCGGCGGCCGGGCCCAACTCGTCGACGTTGTCGACGGTGCCCCGGACCAGGTCGATGAGGGCGGCGAAGGGAACTCCCGCCTCAGACGCGATGCGCTCCGCCTGGCCGAGCAGGGCCACCAGATGGTTGGAGGCGACCACCGCGGCGGCGTGATAGGCAGCCCGGTCGGCGTCGGGCACCTCGAAAGCCCGCCCGCCGAGGTCGGCCACCGCCTGCCGGACGAGCGCATCACCGGCCACCGCGAACCACCCGCCCCCCAGCAGGCGCCGAGCACCGACGGCCGGGTCGGGCAGGGCCACCAATGGATGCAGGGCTGCAGGCCGGGGGTGCATGCCGACGGCGTCGAGGCCGAGCGAGCCGGCCATATGGGCCACCGCGGCAGCCGCGGTGGGTTCGACGGAGGCGGCCACGTCCGGAACCGCGGCGTCCGGCGTGGCGATCAGCACCAGGTCGACGTCGGCGGCCGCTGAGGCCACCTGGGCGGCGGATGCCGACCGGCCCAGCACCCCGCGCACCTGCCAGCCGACCTCGGACAGGGCCGCGGCGATCGCGCCGCCGGCCCGTCCATCGCCGATGATGCGGACCGACCGCACGTCTAACGATCCAGGGGTCCGCGACGATCCGGTGCGGTCATGAGGCGGACTTGAGCTGCTGGGCCATCGACACGATCTCACGAGCCATGGGACCGAGCTCGCGCTCCAGCAGCCGCTCGGCGATGGTGATGGCCTCGGGGCCGGCGTCGACCAGCCCCGACCACAGCAGGTAGCCCGCCACCACACCCGACACCCGGTCGCCGATGGAATCGTGGTGGAGCACCACCCGCTGGTCGGTCGAGTGGTCCCGGATCGTGGTCAGGATCTGCTCGAGGCGCTCGGCGCCGTCGCCGGGCTCCGAGAAGGGAAGGTGGGCGTAGGCCAGCCCGTGCTCGTCGTAGTCGTGGAGGTTGTAGGGAATCGCGGTGATGCTCACCATCAGGCCGATCTCGTTGCGGCTCAGCCAGATGATCTCCTCGAGACGCCGCACCCGCCGGTGGCCGACGCCGTAGCCGCCGGGCCGTTCGCACACCCCGAAGCGGTCGGTGATGATCCACCGGAAGCCCCGGGGCTCGATCCCTTCCGACCACTTGCTGCTCATGCGTCGTCCCGATCGAAGAGATGCACCGAGGGCAGCTCGCGGTAGCGCTCCCCCACGTCCAGGCCGTAGCCCACGAGCCAGTCGGCCGGCACGGAGAATCCGACGTAGCGGATGCCCTCGGTGCGGGCGTCCTCCCGCACGAGCAGGGCGCACATCTCGAAGCTGGCCGGACGCCGGGCCTTCAGCAACTCGGCCAGGTAGTCGGTGGTGAGGCCGGAGTCGACTATGTCCTCCACCAGCACGACGTGGCGGTCCCGCACGTCGGTGTCGAGGTCCTTGATGATGCGGACCACTCCGCTGGACTCGGTGCTGAGCCCGTAGGACGACACGGCCATGAAGTCGATCTCGACCGGCAGGTCGATGGCTCGGGCCAGGTCGCTCATGAACACGAAGGCGCCCTTGAGAACGCCGACCAGCAACGGGGGACGGCCCTGGTAGTCGGCGGTGATCTCGGCGCCGATCGCCTCCACGCGGGCTCGCAGCTCCTCGGGGGTGATGATGGCGCGGCCGACCGACCCCGGCGGCTTCGGCATCTGCGCCGCGGGCTGCTCCGGCGCCAAGCTCATCCAGGCACCATACCGGGCACTGCCGGTGCGGATGCGGGCCGGTCGAGCGCTATCGGCCTCGAACTTCTGTCGAGAGACCACCGCACTGGCGGATAACCGAGAAGCTCGTCGGGACGGCCCACGGAGACCGGTCAGGCGGACGGACCGGAAGTGCGGAGCTCGATGCGGAGGCGGCCGGCAGTGCGGGCCACTCGATGACCCCCGCTGATCTCGGTGGCGACGCTGCATCCGGCGGCAACGTCGAGCACGCGGCCGATCGAGGCGGCTGTCGGGGCCGAGCCGACGGCCTCGGCGATCCAACTCCGCAGCGCCTCGGCCGCCACCGCTCTCGGTGCGGCTGCGAGGGCGGCCGCGCTGGTGGGGTCGATCTCAGCGGCCAACCCGGCGATCACCTCCAGCGCCTGGGAAGCCAGGTCGGCGTGGCGATTCAGAAGGGGAACCGGGTCGCGCCCGAGAGCGCTCGCCAATGCAGGCATCACCTCGTTGCGGATGGCCACCCGGGAGAACGACGAGTCGTCGTTCATGGGGTCGTGAACGGTGGCAAGGCCGAGCCGCTCGCACAGGGCGTGGGTCTCGGAGCGGCGCAGTCCCAGCAGGGGACGGCCCACCCCAGCGTGAGGTGCAGCCGCGCCGGCCAGTCCCCCGCCCCGGCCGACGTTGAACAGCACGGTCTCGGCCCGGTCGTCCGCGGTGTGGCCGACCAGCACGTCGTCGGGCAATTCCTCGTAGCGAGCGGCCCGGGCTCTCGCCTCCAGGTTGGGACCGGGATCCACCCGCACGCGGCGCAGCTCGAAACCTGCCTCGAAGTGGTCCGCGATGGCTCGGGCCGCGTCGGTGTCGGCGCGCGCCGAGGGCCGCAGGCCGTGGTCCACATGCCAGGCGGTGACCTCCAGCCCGGCTGCGGTCGCCAGCGCGATCAGGGCGGCGGAGTCGGGGCCGCCGGACAGACCGCAGGCCACGGAGGCGCCAGGCGCGGGGAAGGTGCAGCGAGCCAGCAGAGAATCGATGCTCGCGCCCGCATCCGCTCCGCTGGGCGTCCCGGTCACAGAGGCGGAGCGGCGCGAGGCCGTGGCCCGAGCGACCCGTGAGCGCAGCGAACAGGAGCGGGAGACACGCGGTCCTCTCAGGCCGCAGCCTCGGTGACACTCATGCGACTGACCCAGTCGCGCGGGTTGCGGATCTCGGCGATGCCGGGAACATTGTCGGGACTCTCCCACACACGGTCGAGCAGGACCATGCCGCCGACCTCCTCGACCGAGGAGATGAAGTGCTCGCCCTCGGCGTACTGCTTGATCTTGGCGTCGAGGCCGATCACCCGCTGAAAGAACTTGGCGAACCCCCGCACCGACTCCCGTCGCCTGCGCATCACCCGACCGAACCGCGGAGCGGAAGGGACCAGGCCCTCGCCGGCTCGATCCATGGTCACGTCGCCGTGGCCCTCGAGGAGGCTCATGAGACCGGCGAGCTGCTCCAGAGTCTCCACCTGTGCCTCCGAGGCGAACAGGGCCATGACCCCGCCGGCGGCCAGCGGGTCCTCGCCGCGGCGCCGGGCCTCCGCCACCCGCCGCACGGCCGCCGCGATCCGCTTCGGGTCGGGATCCACCGAGTCGAGCACCGATTCGACGAGGCCGATGAAGTGCGGCCGCATCCAGTCGACGCCGGTGAACTGGGCCCGATGGGTCACCTCGTGGAGCGCCAGCCAGAGCCGGAACTCAGCCGGGTCGAAGGCGTACTTGCTCTCCAGCGACACGACGTTGGGGGCCACGTAGTAGACGATGTCCTGGTCTTCGGGCTTGTCGTCCTCGATGATCAGCAGGTCGTACTGGCCCAGCACCCGCGTGGACATCCAGCCCAGCATGACGCCGAGCTCAGCCCCGGCCACCCGCCGGGTGATCGGGGCCAGCATCCCGTCCGAGCCCGTGCCGAGCTTGGCCGCGAGAGGCTTCAGCAGACGCTGGAACGAGGCCAGGTTGGCGTCGATCCAACCGACCCGGTCGGTCACCCTGCCCCGGGCCGGTCCCGACAGCGACCGCAGGCCGGTGAACTCGGCCACCAGCCCCTCGGCCTGCTCAGTGCATTCGGCGAAGTCCTCGGCCAGGCCGTCGCGCCAGCGCGGCGCGGCGTAGGGCTCGCGCCGGGCGGTGCGCACCGCAACCCGGCGGGCCAGGTCCCAGTCGATGGGGTCGTCAAGGTCTCCAGGGTCGTTGGGACCGTCGAGATCGACAGCACCGTCGAGATCGACGGAGCCCTCGGCGTGGGCGTCCATGCGGTGGGACTCAGTCCCTCGGGTATCGCTTGTAGGTGACCTTCTGGAGGTAGCCGGCGATGGTCGCCACGATCGAGACGATGCCGGCCACGGCGAGCGGCACCGCGATCCAGAAGTGCCATACGACGCCGGCGAAGGTCATCGGGGCGGCGGGATCAGGAGGCCGGCGAAGGTCATGGGTCCGCAGTGTAGATGGCTCGCAGCACGCGCACTCGCAGCGATTCCGGAACCGGCTCCTCGCAGCAGCAGCGGGCCACCGCCATCCGGACCTGCGATTCGAAATGGAACGCGTCGGCACAGGAGGGGCAGCACTCGAGGTGGGCGGAGATAACGGTGCGGACCGCAACGGTGGCCTCGCCGTCGAGGTAGAGGTGAAGGTCTCGGCAGATGTCGTCGCAGTCACAGGCCACGGGTCAACTCCTGTCGTCCGGTCCGGCCTCTGGCTCCTGCGGGAGTAGCCGGTGGCGGGCGGCGAAGTCGTACAACCTCTTGTGGAGCTGTTTTCTTCCCCGATGCAGGCGGCTCATGACGGTGCCGATGGGAACATCGAGGATCTCCGCTATCTCCGAGTAGGAGAACCCCTCCACATCGGCGAGAAGCACGGGCAGGCGGTAGTAGTCGGGAAGGTCCTCGACCGCCTGCCTCACCTCGTGCTCGGTGAACAGCGAGGCCAGCTCGTCCTCGGCGCTGCGCCCGAGCCGTGCGGCCGTGTCACCGCCGAGGCGGCGGTACAGGTAGAGGTTCTCCACATCGCCCAGGTCGGTCTCGGCGGGTCGTCGCTGGCGGCGCCGGTACTCGCTGATGTAGGCGTTGGTGAGGATGCGGTACATCCACGCCTTCAGGTTGGTTCCCACCGTGAACGTGCCATAGGACCGGTAGGCCCGCAGGTAGGTCTCGGACACCAGGTCCTCGGCGTCTGACGGGTTGCGGGTCAGCCGCAGCGCCGCCGAGTACAGCGCCGGCATCAGCGGCAGGGCGTCGTCCGCGAAGGTTGCCTGGTCGGCCACTAGCCGCCTCTTCGAGAAACGGGGTTGAGGGAGCCCGAATGGGGACTCACACCCTATTGTGACTGGGGGTGTCACGGCGGGCAACACGGAACAGTCGTGGCGGTCACTGCTGAGGAACCACATCGACGCGACGATCGGGGCGATGCCGGCCGCGGAGGTGGCCGCGGCCGATGTGGTGGCGGTGCTTGACCGGGTGTCGGACCGCCCCGAAACTTGCCCGTCGCACCACACAACGGATCTCCACCACAATGAAGTACGCGATGGGCCGCGGCCTGCGCGAGAGCGACCCCACCGCAGCGGCTTTGGCCGCGATGCCCAAGCTGCGCCACCGCCCCAACCACGAGCGGGCGCTGCACCACAGCGACCTCCCCTACGCGCTCAAGATGGTCCGCGTGAAGCTGCTGAGAGAACTCGACATCCCGACCTCTGTGCCAGCCTGAGCAGCGACGAGCGGCGCGTGAACCAGAGCCGAAGCCGCCAACCCGGCCAGCACAACCAGAACCAAGGCCCGCGTGGCCAAGATCGGCCGCAAAGATGATCGTGTCACGTGGCCAAGCTCACACCAAACCGCCCGCGAACGCCACCTCGCGAACCTCGCCGAACCAGACCGACGACGGCAGCCACGACCCGGCATTCAAGAACCAGGAACGCATAGGAGCGCAACCCCGCGAAAGCCAGTCACTTGACTTGAGTACTGTCGGAGATGAGCATCCCTACCACCAAGCAGGCTGAGCGGTCTTCGGTGAGTTCGGGGCTCGCAACGCTGGGCTGGCCACAGGGTCGAGGCGGTAGGGTTGGTTGCTGTGGGTACGCTGGCCGCCGAGTCCAATCCTGTGATTGATGCGACCGTAGATGCCGCAGTTCGGCGAATTGTGAGTCGTTTCGCGCCTCAGCGAGTTGTGCTGTTCGGGTCCAGGGCGCGGGGCGAAGCGGACAGCGACAGCGATATAGACCTTCTCGTCGTGGTCGAGGAGACCGTCCACAAGCACCGAGTTGCGGTTGCGATCCGCCACGAACTGCGGGACTTGCCCGCGAGCAAGGACATAGTCGTGGCCACTCCCGCTGAGATCGAACGCCGTCGCGACATTTCAGGAACTTTGCTGCATGAAGCGCTCCGGACGGGAACAGTTGTCTATGAGCGGCGATGAGCGGGTGGCTGAGGCGTTTCGCTGGCTCCATTTCGCGGGTGAGGACCTCCAGGTCGCGCAAAGACTGCTCCAGTCACCCGCGGCGCCACGACACGCCTGTTACCTGTTCTGTCAAGCGGCGGAGAAGGCACTGAAGGCCGCCTTGATGCTGGACGGTGCTCGGATCCCGTTCACCCATGATTTGGACGCTCTTTGCAGTCTGTGCGCGGACCACTGGGGGATACGAAGTGACGGGGCCGGTCTGGCTGAATTGACCCAGTGGGGAGTCGAGTCGCGCTATCCGGGGGAGTGGGACGAGCCGACCGAAGGCGATGCTGCTCGTGCATCGTCTTGCGCAAGTTCGATCTATCGGATCGTGGCCGCTGGGTTCGATGACCGACACCCGCCTTCCATCTGAGACACTGCAGTTCCTGTCGAGTCAGCGGAGCAGAGTGATCTCGGCAGTGATGGCGCAGACCTGAAGCCTCGGTTTCGTTGGTTGGGGCACGCGGCGACCGGGCATCTTGAGGTCATGAGCACTGCCGACCGAGTGTTGTCTCGCTGCTTGTCGATCGACCTTGAAGTCTCTCGGCATGACGGCCGCATCTACGCTCTGGCAGGAACGCGCTCCGACACGGACCAGAGCGTCCAATGGTCGCACATGTCCCGTTCTGAGGGCCAGGCCGGCGGGCGCGTCACATGCTTGGACGGTGACGATGTCACATCGGCCAAAGATGGGTGCCCTGTTGGTGAGGCGCTTGTTGCGCTTGACGGGCTGGCTGGGGGTGCTGACTTTGTGGTGGGTCACAACATCATCAAGTTCGACCTTCCCCATCTGCAGGCCGCCGCTCCCGGGCTGGGGCTGTTGGGGATGCCTGTGGTGGACACTCTGTGGCTGAACCCGCTGGCGTTCCCGGCGAACCCGTATCACCATCTGGTCAAGCACTACAAGGACGCGCCGCTCAAGCGCTCCCAGCGCAACGACGCTTACCTGGACGCCCGGCTGGCGCTTCGGGTGTTCAAGGACCAGCAGCACAGGCTGGCTGAGGCGCCTCGGGAGTTGGTGACGGCCTGGCACTGGCTGTCAACGAGCCCCGCCGCAGAGGGCTTCGACTTGTTCTTCACCGCGTTGCGCGGTTCGCAGCGGCCCGAGGTCGCCGAAGCACGCGAAGCGATCCGCGCCGGCATGGAGGGCCGCTCATGTCGTTCGGAGATGAGCCGGGCGGTGGCGGACGCGGCAGAGCACGGCTGGGCGCTGGCGTATGCGCTGGCGTGGCTGTCGGTGTCGGGGGCCAACTCGGTGATGCCTCCCTGGGTGCGGCACCAGTTCCCTGCGGCCGGGCGGCTCGTGAGGCGCCTGCGCGACGAAGCCTGCAGCGACCAGCGCTGCGGGTGGTGCCACAGCTACCACAATCCTGTGTCGGAGCTCAAGCGCCTGTTCGGGTTCGACGCGTTCAGGCCTGAACCCAAAGACCCCGACACGGGCAAGCCTATGCAGCAGGCGATTGTCGAGGCGGCGATGAAGAGCCAGGACGTGCTGGCGATCCTGCCGACGGGCACAGGCAAGTCGCTGTGCTATCAGATACCGGCACTGTCGCGCTATTACAAGACGGGCGCGTTGACTGTGGTGCTGTCGCCGCTGGTGGCGCTGATGGCCGATCAGGCCGCGGGCCTCAGGAGCCACGGCATCACGTCTTGTGTCACCGTCAACGGGCTGTTGTCCATGCCGGAGCGAGCCGAAGCCCTTGAGCAGGTCCGCCTCGGCGACGCCGCGATCTTATTGATCTCCCCTGAACAGCTCCGCAGCGTGTCCGTACGCAGCGCGCTGCAACAGCGCGAGATCGGTGCCTGGGTGCTCGACGAGGCCCACTGCCTGTCCAAGTGGGGACACGACTTCCGTCCCGACTATCGCTATGTCGGGCGGTTCATCAAGGAGAGAGCCGGCAGCGAGCGCACCCCGCCGGTGCTGTGTCTGACAGCGACAGCCAAACCAGAGGTCAGGACCGAGATCTGCGACTACTTCAAGCGGCACCTGGGCATCGACGTGAAGGTGTTCGACGGCGGCAGCCGCCGCACCAACCTCGACTTCGTCGTGATCCCAACATCTGAGCCCGCCAAGCTCCAACACATCCACTCGACGCTGACCCATCATCTGCCGCCAGACAAACCCGGCGGAGCGATCATCTACTGCGCGACCCGGCGACGCACCGAGCAAGTCGCCGAGTTCCTTCAAGCACAAGGCATCGAAGCCGACCGCTTCCACGCCGGCCTGGCGCCTGAGGAGAAAAAGACCATCCAGCAGCGCTTCATCGCAGGCGAACTGCGGGCCATCGCCGCCACCAACGCGTTCGGGATGGGCATCGACAAGCCCGACGTGAGGCTGGTGATCCACGCCGACATCCCGTCGTCGCTGGAGAACTACCTGCAGGAAGCAGGCCGCGCCGGGCGAGACCAGCAGCAGGCACACTGCGCGCTGCTGTACACCAACGACGACGTTGAACGCCAGTTCGGCATGTCGGCGCGGTCGCGTCTCACCCGACGGGAGATACACGGCGTGCTGAGGGCGCTGCGCGCGCTGGACCGCCGCAGCAGCCACCGAGGCGAGGTGGTGGCCTCCCCCGGGGAGATACTCACAGAGGACGAAGCAGACGACTTCAGACGCGACTCCACCACAGATGACACTCGGGTGCGCACCGCGGTCGCATGGCTAGAGGAAGCGAAGCTGCTGACCCGCGAAGAGAACCGGGTGAAGATATTTCCGTCTGCGCTTCGGGTCGCGTCCATCCAGGACGCGAAGGACAGGCTCGCAGGCCACAAGCTCGAGGCCCGCTACCGGGATGCGCTAGTGGCCGTCGTGGAGACGCTGATCAACGCTGACCCCGACGAGGGCATCTCCACAGACATGCTAATGGAGGTCTCCGGCTTGCCGCCGGAGGGCGTCACGGCCGCGCTCAACGACCTCGAGAAGCTCGGTCTGGCCAGCAACGACACCGTGATGACCGCGTTCGTGCACGTCGGCGTGCGCCGACCCTCGCGCAGCCGCCTCACCGAAGCCGCGGACATGGAGAAGCGGCTCATCGAGATGATGCGCGAACTCGCCCCCGACATGAACGAAGGCGAGCAGGCTCCTTTGAACCTGCGCATCGCCGCGCAGGGCCTCAAAGACTCCGGGTTCCCCGACGCCCGGCCTGAGCATGTGACCCGGACTCTGGAGGGCATCGCCCGAGACGGCCGCGGCACAGGCGGCGCCGGCGGCAGCGTCGCGGTGCGCAAACACGCCGCGGAGACTGTGATGGTCACCCTCAAACG
The DNA here is from genome assembly GCA_009844405.1 of Acidimicrobiaceae bacterium. Classification (GTDB taxonomy): domain Bacteria; phylum Actinomycetota; class Acidimicrobiia; order Acidimicrobiales; family Aldehydirespiratoraceae; genus Aldehydirespirator. The sequence goes on along the minus strand of VYBO01000130.1, from coordinate 16,401 downwards.
CAGTTGGGGCTCGCTGGCAGGCATGGCGCAGCGCCGCCGGGCCGCAGCCGCCGCTTTGTTGGATCACCTCCTTGGTGAGCTGGCGGCGGGCAGCCGGGGCAACGACCTGCTCGTCACCACGACTCTGGGCAAGTTGCAGCAGTGCATCAACGAGACCCTCGACGCCGACCCGCAGCTGCAAAGCGACACGAAGGACGAGCGCAAGCTGATGGAACGGGCCCTGCTGTGGATGCACGAGCAGGAGGCCATCAGGCTCAACAGGGGCCTCACCGTGTTCCGCCCAGCGATGACCATCTCCCTCGAAGCGGAGACACGCGGGTTCCGCCAATCAGACTTCGAGGAACTCCAGCACCACTACGACCGATCGGTGCAACAGATCCATGTGATGGCCGAATACGCGGACCTGGGCCGCGACCGGCTCGCCGACGCGCTGCGATTGGCGTTGGAGTACTTCGAACTCGGAGACGAAGAGTTCGTGCGGCGCTGGCTAGGTCATCGCCGATCCGAGATGAACCGCGAGACGACCGCGGAGTCGTGGCACACCATCGTCGAGAGCCTCGACAACCCGCGACAGCGGGCGCTGGTAGTAGACGACCGCGAAGCAACCAACGTGCTGGTGCTGGCCGGGCCAGGCTCAGGCAAGACAAGGGTGCTGGTGCATCGCATCGCCTATCTGGTCCGATGCCGCCGCCAAGACCCCAGAGGCATCCTGGCGCTGGCCTACAACCGTCACGCCGCAGCCGAGATCCGCCGACGGCTGCGAGAACTCATCGGCGACGACGCACGCGGCGTGATGGTGCTCACATGCCACGCCCTGGCCATGCGGCTTGTTGGCGCGAGCTTCTCCACGGCCGCTTCGAACCAGCCCCGCAACGAAGACATCGAAATCGCCCTCAAAGACACCATGAAGAGGGCCACCGCCCTGCTGAAAGGCGAGGAACTCGAAGGCGAAGAAGCCGATCCCGATGCGGCCGAGGACACACGGACGAGACTGCTGGCAGGGTTCCGGTGGATACTCGTGGACGAGTACCAAGACATCGGTCCCGAAGCCTACGAACTCATAGCGGCGCTGACAGGACGGACAGTCTCAGACGCGGACACCCGGCTCACGATCTTCGCGGTCGGCGACGACGACGAGAACATCTACGCCTTCAACGGAGCCTCGCCGGAGTTCATCCGCCGCTTCGAGCAGGACTACAACGCCAGGACCTTCCCGCTGGTTGAGAACTACCGCTCCACCGGCCACATCATCGACGCCGCCAACGCAGTCATCGCACCGGCACATCCCAGGATGAAGACAGGCCACGCCATCCGCAGAAACGACCAGCGCAGCAACGACCCGCCCGGAGGCGACTGGCAGAGCCTGGACCCCGTCTCAGACGGCCGTGCACAGATACTCGCACCCGCCGCCGACCCGATCACACAGGCGCAGGCCGCGATGGCGGAGTTGACACGACTGGCGAGCCTCGCAGCGGACTGGGACTGGGCGCGCTGCGCGGTCATCGCACGCGAATGGAGCTACCTCGAACCGGTCCGCAGCATCTGCGAACAACAGAACATCCCCGCACAGCTCGCCAACGAAGGCGACCTCAGCGTATGGCACCTGCGCGAGACCCAAGCCCTGAGACAGGAAGCCCAGCGGCACGGCACAGCCCTGATAGGCAACCGCGAACTCAAAGCATGGATCGACCGCCAACAGCCCGGACCCTGGGTTGACCTGCTGACCCAAGCCCTGGAAGAGCACGAACTCGAGACCGGCGGCGCACAAGTACCGGCAGCGTCGTTCATCGAATGGCTCGCAGAATGGTGCCGAGACACCCGCCGCCGCCAGCGCGGACTGCTGCTGTTGACCGCGCACCGAGCCAAAGGCCTCGAGTTCGACCATGTGGCCGTGCTCGACGGCGGCTGGGACCGTCGCAGCCGCCGAGAAGACGCCGACGCCCCGCGGCGGCTCTACTACGTGGCAATGACCCGCGCCAAACAGACACTCACACTCACACGCCTACAGACCGCCCACCCCTTCCACAGACCCCTCAACGACAACCCCTCAGTGCTGTGGCGACCGCAGGCCGCTCTTCCAGCGCCGACACCGCAGATGTCCCGCCGCTACCGCACACTCACCCTCAAAGACGTAGACCTCGGCTTCGCCGGCCGCAAACCGCCAAACAACCGCCTGCACCGCAGCATCAAGATCCTCAAACCCGGCGACCCGCTGCAGACACGCCCACGCCGCGACCGCTGGGAACTCCTCGACAACAAAGGAACCCCCGTCGGCGCCCTCGCCCGCAGCTACAAGGCGCCCGACAACCTGCCCTGCACCCAAGCCACAGTCGCGGCCATCGCCACCTGGAACAAAGACCGCTCAGACCCCCAATACCGACAACACCTACACAACGACCACTGGGAAGTCGTCATACCCGAACTCATCTTCGAAGCCGACTAGCGAACCCCTTCACCGCCACCTGCTACCACTCGCTGATCGTCGAGCGCGCCTCTGTGCCACCCGTGCTGGAAGTCACCGCCACCTGCCACGAGGGCCTGGTGATGGGTCTGCGGCACCGGCGCCACCCGACCGAGGGAGTGCAGTTCCACCCGGAGTCGGTGCTGACCGACGCGGGCCGCGACCTGCTCGACAACTTCCTCGCCCGCTGCCGCTAGCGACAACAGCCAGCCTCAGCCGGTCTCGTCGGGCTCCTCGGGCGGGATCGCGCCGGACGGTTCGATGCCCTCGGTCTCGCCGCCTTCGCCCTCGGGCGGCTCCGGCCCGATCTGATCGCCCTCGGTCTCGGCCGACTCGCCCACCACGACGTCCACTGGGGTCCCAGCCGACACTTCGAGGTTGGGGGGCGGCGTCTGGGCCAGGATCACGTCCTCTAACCCAGCATGCCGTTCGATGCGCGACACGATGCCTCGGGAAATGGACGCTTGGGGAGCGTCATAAAGCGGGAACCCAACCGCGTAGGCCTGATGACCCGGACCGATGTCAGCGAGACTGCCGAACTCCAGCCGGTTGGGACCCGACGATGTGAGCAGCAGCGCCGTGTCGCCCGCCCTGTTGACGGCCGCGACCGTCGCCCTGATCGAAGCCCCGCCGTTGTGAAGGGTGGCGGCGCTGTTTCCGGACACGACATGCTCGGCGGTAAGCCACTGCCCATCACCGATGTGGAACGCGGTGCCGCTGCTGAAGCCTGCCTTCACCTGCCATACCGCATCCAGAGCATGATCGGCATGATCGGAGAAATCGCAGTCCAGATAGGCAACAGGCTCCATCGCCAAGTCATCGGGTGCGGTCAGCGTAGGCGCTTCGAAGCCTGGGTCTGCGTGCTCCCGCACAGTATCCGACGCGTTGGGGGCAACGGTTGGCGCTTCGACGGATGTCTCTCCGCTCGGGGACTCGACCACTGTGCAGCCCGCCGTTACCGTCAACGCGAAGACGGCTAGCAAATGACTCGACAGCAATAGACGCTGCGCTTCAATGCATCCGAACACGCCGAAAACCATAGCCAGAGTCGCGGCAGCTACCGGAACCGCGTCTCAGATGTGTAACACACCTACCGGAGCCAACGCGTCAAGCATGTCCCGGGACAGCACACAGTTCCGGTGGTGGTGGCCGAACGCTCAGCCGACATATTCAAAATGGTAACCAAAAGAAATCGTTCGCACGTATCCACACTTCAACGACCATTTTTGCTTCCAAGAGTCGAGCCCGAAAGGGGACTTGAACCCCTGACCTACGCTTTACGAGAGCGTCGCTCTACCGACTGAGCTATTCGGGCCTGTGCGCCCCGCGGTCGGAGCCGCCTAGCGCCCGCTCAGGCTATCGCCCAGGGGCGGCAGATCGAGCAGCAGGGCTTGGAGGGCTAGGGCCTCGTTCGGGGAGCGGATCAGGCTCTCAGCGGTGGCCCGCAAGCGGTCTACGGCCCGCATGGCCGCAGCAGCCCGGCGGTTCGCGGCCGCTCCCTCGCCCGGCATCGAGGTGATCTCATCGCGGTATCGGGCGCCGAGAGTGGCCAGTCCGAAGCGGATCTCGTCGGTGCGGAACTGGCGGTGCTCGCGCTTGTGCTGCGCTTCGATGACGCTGCGGCCCGAGCCCCGCACACCGAAGTGCTCCTCGCGCTGATCGAGAGCGACGATGTCGGACCTGTGGCGCTCGGTGAGGGCTCCACCGGCGTCGTCGATCATGGCTCGCAGTTCGGCGACCAGCAGCGCGACGGCGGCCCCGGATCCGTCGAGGCGGTCCGGCACCTTCCACCATGCCTCGCGCCGGGCCGCCACCCGCTCGTCGGTAGCCAGAACCCTGGCCCGATGGAGGTTGCCCGCCGCCGCGGCCGCCACCAGCGGGGCCCGGTCGGCCGCGACCAGACCCTCCGACACCAGCACCCGAGCGATCTCGGTGTCGGGAACCGGGCCGAAGTCGACTCTTGTGCAGCGCGACGCGATGGTGATGTGCTCGGGCAGCACCTGCTCGGCCAGCAGCACCCACACCACCGAGCCCGCCGGCTCCTCGACCGGTTTGAGCAGGGCTGCAGCCGCGGCCGGTGTGGCGGTGTGGAAACGGTCGACGACCAGCACCTTGCGGGAGCCCTCCACCGGCGTGCGGCTCGCCTCGACGATGAGCTGGGACACCTCCTCCTCGCGGCGCAGGCTCGGGCCGGCAGGGCTGAGCACGAAGACGTCGGGGTGCTCCTGGCGGGCAGCCAGGCGGCGATGCCTGGCAGACCGGGCCGGATCTGAGCCCGTCCGCCGGTCCGCGGCCGCCATCAGCTCCCCCGCGAAGGCGCCAGCCGCGGCCCGTTTGCCGGAACCCCGCGGGCCGACCAGCAGGTAGGCATGCACCGGAGACGACACCGCCGCGGTCAAGGCAGCCACCGCCTGCGGCTGGCCCACCACCGCCGACCACGGATCGGAGGTGGCCGTCTCGGCAGCATCGAGAAGGGTCATCACATGCCGCCGAGACGTTCTTGCACGGCGGCCAACACCCGGGCGGCCACGTCATCCACCGAGCCGTCGGCGTCGACCACCGCCCAGTGGGCCGGGTCGGCCCCGGCCATAGTCAGGTAGCCGACCCGGACCCGATCGAGGAAGCCGTCACCGGTTCCCTCGAAGCGGTCGAGTGACGATCCCAGCCGCCGCGACGCCAATTCGAGGGGGATGTCCAGAAGCAGGTTCAAGTCGGGTTCGATCCCTCCGGTGGCGAAGTGCATCATCGTCTGCAACTCGGCAAGATCGAGACCGCGCCCGTAGCCCTGGTAGGCGAGCGTCGACGCGGTGAAGCGGTCGGTGACTACATGCTGGCCATCTCGCAGTGCCGGGCCGACGACCTCGGCCACATGCTGGGCCTTGTCCGCGATTATCAGCAGCGCCTCGGTGCGGTCGTCTAGGGAATCGTTGTCCGGATCGAGCAGCATCCGCCTGATCTCTGCCCCCACACCGGTGGCGCCGAACTGGAAGGTGAACACCGCGCCCAGCGACTCGGCCAGCAACCGGGCCTGGGTGGACTTTCCCGACGCGTCCACCCCCTCGACCGCAATGAGCCGGCCGGTCACTGCGCCGTCGCCTCGCTCTCGGACGCCACTCCGCCCTGCTCACGAGCACCGGATCTCAGACTCAATGTGGCCAGGGCGCCGGCGACAACGATGATCACACCAGCGATCCACATCGTGAGGCGCGATCCGGGCAACTCGACCACCGCTCCCAGCACCGTGACCTCCTGGTCCCACCAGAGGTCCGACAGGCCGTCGAGCAGGTCGGCCAGCACGCCACCGACGGCCAGCGCAATCAGCGCGCACAGCCGCACCAGCACGAGCAGGGCTGCGAACACGCGGCCCCGGATCTCGTTGTCGACGTTCTCGTGCAGCAGCGTGAACCCGAGCACATATGAGGGACCGGCCAGCATCCCGAGCAGCACCACCAGTGGGATCATCAGCGACAGCCGGTCCACCGACGCAGCGGCCAGCAGCACCACACCCGCGCCGATGAGCGCTGATGTGAACCCGCGGAGCCGGTTGATGCGATTCTGCAGCGCAGCGGCCGAGGCCACGCCAACTGCCATGCCCACTCCGAGCGAGAACAGCACGGCATGGAAGTCGGCCTCCCGCCCGACGATCACCTCGTCGACGAACCGGGCGCCCAGAACCACCACCATCCCCGCGCCCATCACCGCCGTGGCCAACCCCACGTTCACCGACCGCACGATGCGGTTCCTCCCCACCAGGCGCCAACCTTCCCGGAGCTCGCGGATGGCCCGGCCAAGATCGAGGCTGCCCCGTTCTGTCGCCTGACGCTCCTTGCGGGAGCGCACCGGGATGGCGATGCGCCAGATGATCAGGGCGGTCACCAGGAACGTCAGCGCGTCCACGTAGAAGGCCAGTCCCTCCTCGTTGAGCCGCAGGTTCGTCACCCATCCCTCGTCCGGCACCGCCTCCGCCGCCTTGGCCAGCAGCGCGGCCGTCCCGGCAGCCACCGGGAACATGCCGTAGGCCGCGGTCACGTTGAGCGAATTGGCCGCGGTGAGCTTCTCGCGGGGCACGAGTTCCGGGACCGTCGCCTCCTTGGCGGGCTGCCACATCATCGTGAGCAGCTCGAGTAGGAAGCTGGCCACCACCAGGCCGACGATGGTGTCGACGAACGGCAGCGTCACTAGGACCAGCGCCCGGCCCACGTCGCAGGCCACCATCACCCGTTTGCGGTTCAGCCGGTCGACGATCACGCCCGCGGCGGTGGCCAGGAAGAAGCCCGGCGCCACCCGGGCGGCCAGCACCAAGGCAATGGCGGTGCCCTTGGACCCTTCGGGGGCGAGCTGGTCGGCCAATGCGATGATGGCGAACAGGCCGAGCCAGTCGCCGGTGGCCGAGACGACCTGGGCGATCCAGAGCCTGAAGAAGTCCCGGGTGCCGAAGATCCGCTCCAGGCGCCCCGACGGTCGGGCTGCCTCGAAGGCCTCATCGAGCCGGGTGCCCGCCGATGAGCGGAGTGCATCATCGTCCACGACACCTGAGGCTACGCGCCGGCGCGCGAGTAGGTCGCGGCTAGCCGGTCCGCTTGCGGCGGGCGGGACGCTTCTTGGCCGGACCCTTGGCCCGACGGTCCGCCAGCAACTCGCAGGCCCGCTCCAGGGTGAGCCCCTCGACGGCGTCGCCGGACCGCAGCGAGGCGTTGGTCTCGCCGTCGGTGACGTAGTGGCCGTAACGGCCGTCCTTGACCACGACGGCCCGGCCGGTGTCGGGATCCTCCCCCAGTTCTCTCAGCGGTGCGGCCGGGGCGGCCCGACCCCGGGTCTTCGGCTGGGCCAGCAGCTCGAGGCACTCCTCGAGGGTGACCGTGAACAGCTTGTCCTCGCTGGGCAGGCTGCGACTGTCGGAGCCCTTGCGCACGAACGGCCCGTAGCGACCATTCTGAACGGTGACCTCCACCCCGTCGGCGGGATCAGTGCCGACGGTGCGGGGCAGCGCCAGCAGCCGCAGCGCATCCTCCAGCGTGACCGTCTCGGGGGCCATGGTCTTGAACAGCGACGCGAACTTCGGCTTGTCGGGAACCTCGTCGCCCAGTCCAAGCTGCACGTAGGGCCCGTAACGGCCGGACCTGGCCACCACGGTGAGACCGGTGGCGGGATCGGCGCCAAGAATTCGCTCGTCGCGCCCGGAGGCCAGCAGCTCCAGGGCCCGCTCGACGGTGAGCTCGTCGGGAGCGGTGCCGTCGGGCACGGAGACTGAATCATCGCCCCTCTGCACGGTCGGGCCGTAACGCCCCACGCGAACCTCCAGCTCTACACCGTCGGCATCGGTGCCCAGCGGGATCGAGTTCACCAACCGGGCGTCGATGTCGCTGAGGCGGCTGGAGACCTTCTCCTTGAGGCCGGGATCGTCGTCACCGCCGAAGTAGAACCGGTGAAGCCACGGAACCTGCTCCTCCACACCGGTCGCGATCCGGTCGAGGTCGTCCTCCATCTCAGCGGTGAAGGCGTAGTCGACCAGCTTCGGGAAGTGGCGCTCCAGCAGATTCACCACCGAGAAGGCGGTGAACGACGGCACCAGTGCCGAGCCCTTCTTCCACACGTACCCGCGGTCGATGATGGTGCCCATGATCGACGAATAGGTCGAGGGCCGACCCACGCCGAGCTGCTCCAGGCGCCGCACCAGCGAGGCCTCGGTGTAGCGGGCCGGAGGCTGGGTGTAGTGCCCGGACGCCTCGAGGCCGCGGCAGTCCGCGCCGTCTCCCTCGTGCAGCGGCGGCAGGCGAAGCTCAGCGTCGGTGTCGCTCGCTTCCCCGGCGTCGGTTCCCTCGGTGTACACCTCGCGGAAGCCCATATGGGTTATCACCGTGCCGCTGGCCGCGAACTCGGCGTCGCGGCCCGAGGCGCTTCGGGCGCCGACGCGCAACTGCACCGTCTCGCCGGTGCAGTCGGTCATCTGGCTGGCCAGCGTCCGCTTCCACACCAACTCGTAGAGCCGGGCCTCGGGCCGGGGCAGCTGATCGGCCACCGTCGAAGGGTCGGCGAAGGCGTCGCCCGCGGGCCGGATGGCCTCGTGCGCCTCCTGGGCGTTCTTCACCTTGCTGGCGTAAACCCTCGGCTCCGTCGGCAGCACGCTCGAGCCGTAGCGCCTCTCCACCTCGGAGCGGGCCGCGGCCACCGCATTCGCCGACAACGACGTGCTGTCGGTGCGCATGTAGGTGATGTAGCCCTTCTCGTACAGTGACTGGGCCGTGCGCATGGCTGCGGCCGAGGTCATGTGAAGCTTCCGAGCCGCCTCCTGCTGCAAGGTCGACGTGATGAAGGGCGCGGCCGGACGCCGCCGGTAGGGCTTGGAGGTGCGGGCCCGAACCGCGAAGGCCGCGTCCTGAAGGTCCGAGGCCAGCGAGGTGGCCGCCGCCTCGTCGAGCACAGTGACATCGCCCCGGGTCGGTTGGCCGTCGGAGCCGAAGTCGCGAGCCGCGGCGATACGAGAGCCGTCGAGTTGGACGAGATCGGCGGTGAACTCGGGCCGGTTGCCGTTGCCGCCGGCAGAATCCGCCGGGACGAACGTGCCGGTGAGCCTCCAGAAGCCGGCGCTGACGAAGTCCATCCGCTCCCGCTCGCGCTCTACAACGATGCGCACCGCGACGCTCTGCACCCGCCCGGCCGACAGTTGCGGCATGACCTTCTTCCACAGCACCGGCGACACCTCGTAGCCGTAGAGCCGGTCGAGCATCCGGCGGGCCTCCTGGGCGTCCACCAGGCGACGGTCCAACTCTCGGGGCGCGGCGACCGCGGCGGAGATCGCGGCCCGGGTGATCTCGTGGAAGACCATGCGCTTCACCGGCACCCGCGGATTGAGAACCTCCATCAGGTGCCAGGCGATGGCCTCGCCCTCCCGGTCCTCGTCGGTGGCCAGATAGAGCTCATCCGCGTTAGCCAGGAGGTCCTTGAGCTTGCGGACCTGCTGGCGCTTGTCGTTGTTGACCACGTACAGCGGTTTGAATTCGTTGTCGACGTCGATCCCCAGGCGGGCCCACGGCTCCGACTTGTAGGCCTTGGGAACCTCGGCCGCCCGGCTGGGCAGATCGCGGATGTGGCCGATGGATGACTCCACGACGTAGCCGTGGCCCAGGTAGCCGGAGATCGTCTTCGCCTTGGCGGGTGACTCGACGATTACTAGGGCGCTGGCCATGGAGATTCAACCGATCCGACGGGCGGGTGCCCGTCAACTGTTTGGGACTCGGACAGGATAAGCAAGGTCTTGTTCACGATGTGGCAGGGGACGAACGGGCGTGCCGCCAGACCAACGATCCGCTCCGGCGCTTGCCGGGTGCTCAGGCTCCCGGCGCCGGCCCGTCCGCTGATCGAGAAAAGCGGAGGATAGTGGCACCGACCAACGCCGCGACGGTCGACGCCACGAGGATGCCGATCTTCGCCTGATCCGTGATCAGTTGCTGTTCGAAGGCCAGGTTGGTGATGAACAGCGACACCGTGAAGCCGATGCCGGCCACCCCGCCGATGCCGAGCATTTGAGTCCAGGTGGCTCCCCGCGGCAGCTCGCACAAGCCCGTGCGTACAGCCAGCCACGTGAACGCGGTGACCCCGGCCAGCTTGCCGACCACCAGACCCAGCACGATGCCGATGGTGACCGGTGACCGCACCGCGTCGCCCAGCGAGCCCACGGACAGCTCGACGCCCGCATTGGCCAGCGCGAAGACGGGGACGATAAAGAAACTCGTCCAAGGATGGAGGAAGTCGGCCAGCCGGTCGGCCACCGACACTCGCTCGCGGACCTCGAAGACGACCTGCCGGGCCAGCCTCACGCTGACGGCTCCGTCCGAGAACGATCGCTGCAGCAGCAGGCTGGACCTCGCCTCGCTCACCAGGGGGCGTGCCGGCGCCAACATGCCCATCACAACTCCGGCGATGGTGGCGTGGACCCCCGACTCGAAGAGCGTCAGCCAGAACGCCACCCCGACCACGAGATACATCGGGGTGTACCAGACCCGTATCAGGCGCATCACGAGCAGCAGGAGCACGATGCCGCCCGACAGCGCCAGCCATCCGAGCGAGATCTCATCCGTGTAGAAGATGGCTATGACGAGGATCGCTCCGATGTCGTCGACGATCGCCAGGGTGAGTAGGAAGATCTTCAGCGAGCTGGGAACATGGCGTCCCAGCAGCGCAACCACGCCCAGCGCGAAGGCGATGTCGGTCGCCATCGGGATCCCCCAGCCGGCTGAGCCCTCCCCGCCGGTGTTGAACGCGGCGTAGAGCACGGCGGGCACCGCCATGCCGCCCAGCGCCGCGATCAACGGCAGTGCCACCGCCCCCGGACGCCGCAGCTCGCCCACGACGAGCTCGCGCTTGATCTCGAGGCCGACGACGAAGAAGAACACCACCATCAACGCGTCGTTGATCCACTCCTCCAGCGGCTCGTCGAGCACCAGCAGATTGCCGAACTCCACACGGGTGTGGCTGTCCAGCAACGTGTGGTAGGAGTCCTGCCAGGGCGAGTTGGCCCAGACCAGCGCCACAGCCGTGGCCACGAGCATGGCGATGCCGCCCCCCGCCTGGAAGTGGAAGAAGCGAAGCATCGGCATGGCGATCCGGTGGGCCAACCGGCGGTCATCGTCGATCTCCGGCGAAGGGAACGGTTCCAGCGCGGGGGCGTCGTCTCCCGGATCTGACACCATCGGCTCATCATTGCAGCCTCGTCGAACCTGGTTGTGCACCCAACCACCCGTCGGCCTCCTGCCCCGGGCTCCGTGCCCGACACCTAAAATGTCTCATGCTCACGGCTGAGGCGCGCCCTTGATCTTCGGCCTCCTGGTACTGCATGTCGCCGTTTGCGCGGTCTTGGCTTGTGCCGGTCGCCGGCTGGGCCGTAGCAGCCTGCTGGTGGGAGCTGTCCCCCCGGCGCTCAGCGCGCTCTGGGGCACGGCCCGGCTCGGAGACGGCTCGGCGGCGACGGCCGACTTGACCTGGGTGAGCGGACTCGATCTGGCGATGACGTTCCGCGTCGATGCGTTCGCGGGGATCATGACCCTGATCGTGTCGGGGATCGGCGTCCTCGTGTTCGTCTACGCATTCGGGTACTTCGGGCCCGGCGCAGCCCGCACCGGCAGGTTCGCGACGACGCTGCTCGCCTTCTCGACGTCGATGCTGGGCCTGGTCTGGGCGGACTCGGTCTGGACGCTGTTCGTGTTCTGGGAGCTGACGTCGGTGACCTCGTTCCTCCTCGTCGGGCACAAGAGCACCGACACCGAGGTGCTGGTCGCGGCCCGTCGCGCCCTGATGGTGACCGCAGGGGGCGGTCTCGTCCTGCTGGCCGGGCTGCTGCTCGTGACCGGCGCCGCGGGCACGACGCTGATCAGCGAGCTGGCCCCGGTCGACGGGACCGCGGCCACCGTCGGTGCGGTGCTCGTGATGATCGCCGCGGCCACCAAGTCGGCCCAGGTCCCGTTCCACCCGTGGCTGCCGGGCGCGATGGTCGCCCCCACCCCCGTCAGCGCATACCTCCACGCAGCCACCATGGTGAAGGCGGGAGTGGTGCTCGTCGCGGTGGCGGGCCCGGCTCTCTCCGGGATAGGTGCGTGGAAGGGATGCGGCCTCGCTTTCGGAGCCGTCTCCGTCTTGTGGGGGGCGCTCGGAGCTCTGCGCCATCGCGACGCCAAGCTGATACTGGCGTGGGGCACCATCTCGCAGCTGGGCATGCTCATCACCCTCTTCAGCGTCGGGACACCCACGGCCGTGCTAGCGGCGGTATCGCTTCTCGTCGCTCACGCCCTGTTCAAGGGTGCGCTGTTCCTGATCGTCGGAGAGATAGACGTGCGGGCGGGAACCCGCCACATCGACGAGCTGGGAGGACTGGCTCGATCCATGCCGGTGACCTTCGCCGCGGCCACCCTCGCGGGGTTGTCGATGGCCGGTGCCCCGCCCCTGTTCGGCTTCGTCGCCAAGGAGACGGCCATCAAGGCCGCGCTCGAACTCGACGGCCCCGAGGCGTGGATCGTCGGCCTCGGGGTGATCGGCGGCTCCGTGCTGACCGTGGCCTACACGGCGCGGTTCCTGGTCGCGGTCTTCGGACCGGGCCCGGAGACCCCGCTGTCGGCCCGCCGTCACGCGCTGAGCGCGCCGCCCGCGGTCCTCGCGGTGGGCGGGCTCGCGGCCTTCGCCGCCCTCGGCCCCCTCGACGCCGTCCTGGGGCCGGCCGCGGTCCGGCTGAGCGGCGGCGCGCAAGTGGAGCACCTCCACCGCTGGCCCGGCCTGGAGCCGGCCCTGGCGGTCTCGGCGGTCGTTCTGGTGGTCGGCGCGATCGTCGGTCTGGCCATGGGCGGACGACCGGGGCAGGCCCCGGCGGACCACGCGGCCCGCTGGACGGACGCCGCCATCGACGGGACCGTGGCCTTGGGGCGGGCGACCGTCGCCCGGGTCCAGCACGGTTCGCTGCCCGTGTACCTGGTGACCATGGCCGCTGTGGCAACCCTGGCCGCCACCCCGTTCCTGGCCGATATCAGCCTCGATCACCTGGTCGGGTGGCACACACCGCTGCAGGGGGTGCTGGCCGCCACCGTCGTCGGTGCGGCTGCCGCGCTGTGTTTCATCGGCACCCGCCTCGGGGCAGGGCTGGCGCTCGGCGCGGCCGGCATCACGGTGGCGGCGCTGTTCGTGATCCACGGCGCCCCCGACCTGGCCCTCACCCAGCTGCTGGTCGAGGCGGCCATCGTGGTCGGCTTCGTGCTCGCCTTCGGCCACCTCTCCCGCAGCTTCCCGATGGCGGGTCTGCGGTGGCGGACGGTGCGTATAGCGGTCGCCGGACTCGGGGGAGCAGCGGTGGTGATCGGGCTGGGGGCCGCTTCGGGCAACCCCGTCGGGGCGCCGCCGCTGGCCGAGTTGGCGGCGGCCTCGGTCGACGAGGGCGGCGGCAGCAACATCGTCAACGTCATCCTCACCGACATACGGGGGCTCGACACCCTGGGCGAGGTCTTGGTCCTGGCCACCGTGGCCCTGGGTGTCCAGGCCCTGGCCCGGGCCGGAGCCGGCAGGGAAGGCTCGGCGTCATGATCGACGGATCGGCTCCCATGATCCGTCTCGGCATCCGGGCGGCCGGCCCGTTCGCGGTCGTCGTGGGCTGCTACCTGCTGTTCGCGGGCCACAACAACCCCGGCGGCGGGTTCGCCGCCGGCCTGGTCTTCGGGGCCATCCTCGCGCTCCGGACCATCGCCGGGTTCCACCAGCCCACCTACGGCATCAGCCTGGTGGCTGTCGGCATCTTCGTGGTGGCCGCCGTCGCCCTGATGCCGCTGCTGTGGGGGGATCCGCTGTTCGACCAGCAGGTGCTGTCGGTGGAGGCCCCCCTGCTCGGCAAGATCAAGACCGGGTCGGCTCTGCCGTTCGATCTCGGAGTGGCGGCGATCGTCGTCGGAACCGTCATCGCAGCGCTCGACGGGTTGGGTGCGGCCCAATTCGCTGCCGGCGCGCCGGCCGACGCCGACCGTGGGGAGCGAGAGTGAGCACCGCGCTCCTGCTGGCCATCGGCGGTTTGACCGCAGTCGGTCTGTACCTGCTGACCGGGCGGTCGCTGAGCCGGATCGTCCTCGGCTACTCGCTGCTGGGACACGCGACGGTGGTCGCCCTGATCACGGCCGGCGGTCCGGCCGGCTGGCCGCCCATCGCCGGCCAGGCCGCGCCGGAGGACATGTCCAACCCGTTGCCGCAGGCCCTGACCCTCACCGCCATCGTGATCTCGTTCGGGCTGACGCTGTTCCTGCTGGCACTGGCCAGGCGCCAGCGGACGCTCTCGGGCGACGACCTGGTCGAGGACGACCTCGAGGACCGCCGCATCGCGGCGGTCGAGAGCGGCCCGACCGAGCCAGAGGACCCGGCGGCGACATGACCGGTTTGATCTCCCTCGCGATCGTCGGCCCGCTGGTGGCCGCGGCCTGCAGCCTCGCCCTTCGCTCCCAGCCCCTCGGACGTGACATAGCCGTCCTCGCCGGTCTGGGCTCGGCCGCGCTCGCCTCGCACATCATGCTGGTCAACGTCGCCCGCGACGGCACCCACACCGTCGCGGTCGGCGGTTGGGCGCCGGAACTCGGCATCGTGTTGGTGGCCGACCTGTTCGCCGCCCTCATCCTTCCGGTCGCGCTGACGATCATCTTCGTGGTGGAGATCTTCGCCATCGGCCAGCGCCGGACGGTTTGGGCGGCGAATCCGCAGTTGAGCGGGCCGTTGCTGTGCGTGCTCACCTCCGGGGTCTCCCTGGCCTTCCTCACCGGCGACCTGTTCACCCTCTTCGTCGCCTTCGAGTTGATCCTGGTCTCCAGCTACGTGCTGCTGACCCATCAGGGCAACCGGAGCCAGGTCTCCTCGGGCATGACCTACGTGGTGATGAACCTGCTGGCCTCGACGCTGTTCCTGTTCGGCGTGGCCTTCGTCTACACGGCCACCGGCACGGTGAACATGGCGCTGCTGGCCGAGCGGATACCGCAGCTGGACACCGGGGTCCGGCTCGGCATCGGTGCGTGGTTCCTGGTGGTCTTCGGAACCAAGGCCGCGGTGTTCCCTCTGTTCAGCTGGCTGCCGGACTCCTACCCCACCGCGCCCACCACCATCACCGCGGTGTTCGCCGGCTTGCTGACCAAGGTCGGGATCTACTCGATGATCCGGTTCCACAACCTGATGGGAATGGAGGACCTGGGGCCGATCATGCTGCTGGTGGCCGCCCTCACCATGGTGGTCGGCGTCCTCGGGGCTCTCGCGCAGTCGGACGTGAAGCGCATCCTGTCGTTCCACGTCATCAGCCAGATCGGCTACATGTTCATGGGTCTCAGCCTCTTCACCGTGGCCGGCACGGCCGGAGCCATCCTGTTCCTGATCCACCACATGCCGGTCAAGGCCGTCCTGTTCCTGGTAGGCGGCCTGATCGAGAACCACGAGGGCTCGAGCTCGCTGGACCGGTCCGGCGGCCTCGCCGCCCGCGAGCCGCTGGTGGCCGTGATGTTCGCAATCCCGGCCCTGAGCCTGGCCGGGATCCCGCCCTTCTCCGGCTTCGTGGCCAAACTGGCGGTCGTCTCGGCCGCCGTCGACCAGGGAGGCGCCGTGGTGGTGGTGGCTGCGCTGGTAGCCGGAGGCTTGACCCTGCAGTCGATGGCCAAGATCTGGAACGAGGTCTTCTGGGGCAGGCGCGCCGACGGTCCCCGCCCCAGTCCCGCCCCGCGCCGCGGCCGGCGCACTATGCATGCCGCCACCGCGCTGGCGGTGGCGGGCACCCTGATGGTGGCGCTGTTCGCGGGAACGCTGCTCGATCTCTCGACCGACGCAGCCGAGAGCCTGCGCAACCCGGCCAGCTACATCGCGGCGGTCCGGCCATGAGGCGGTCACCATGAGGAGGTTCCCGGGAACGCCGCGGCGGGCAGTTGCCACCGCCGGCCTCGTCATGGTCTGGTGCGGCCTGTGGGGGTCTGTGTCGATCGCCAACCTGGCCTCCGGCCTGGCCCTCTCCGTCGTCGTGCTGGCCGCCGACCGGGGGCCTACCGCCCGCCACGTGATCCGTTTCCGGCCCCTGCTCAAGTTCGCTTGGCTGGTCCTCGTCGACCTCGCCCGCTCGACCGTCAATGTGGCCATCGAGATCGCCACGCCCAACGACGGCACGGAGGAGGTCATCGTGGCCGTCGATCTGCCGGCCACCGGCAGCGAGCACATGCTGCTCCTGTCGGCATCGATCACGCTCAGTCCCGGGACGGCGGTCGTCGATGTCGACCGCTCTTCGGGCCGCTACTACATCCACCTGCTCCACGGCCGCCTGAGCGACGAGACGGTGGCCCACGCCCACGAACTGGCCAAGCTGGCCTGCGAAGCCCTGCCGACCTCCAGCCCGATGGGCGTGCGATGATCGCACCAGAGGCCGAGCGGACAAGTGCGCCACTTCGACCCATACGGGC